>BNUC01000004.1 GCA_025997075.1 Betaproteobacteria bacterium
CCGCACACAGTGCGATCAGGATCATTTCGTGCAGATCATGCCGTCGCGCCGGTCCCCGGCGCGGATCCTCCACCCTGGAAAACACTTCTATCAGTGTCATGACGCCTCCCGATAAAAATCGAGAGTAAACCAGATTGGCTTAGGGTTTACAATACTACGTCATAACCGCTTGAATGTAAACGTTTTATTTCAACTGTTTACGACATCTGCGTATGCAATAGCCCTGAAGGGATGGGCGGGAGAAGCGTGATGAAGATTGCCGTTGACACGAACATCCTCATCCATTGCCTGATAGACGACCATCCGGAACAGACGGCCGCTGCCCGGAAACTGGCGCTGTCCGCGCAACTGCTGGTGATTTCGCTGCCTACCTTATGCGAAGTCGTCCGGGTACTCGCAAGCGGCTACAAACTGGCAAAAAACAAAATCGCCGACGCGCTGGAAATGCTGATTGATTCAGACAATGTAAAGGTAGACAGGAGCGCGGTTGCCCTTGGGCTGGACGTGCTTCGGGCAGGCGGCGACTTCGCGGACGGCGTGATTGCCTACGCGGGCGTCAGTGACGGCGGCGAGGTTTTTGCGACATTCGATAAAAAGGCGGCGGCGCTCGTAAAAAAATACGGGCATATAGAAACCCGGCTTATTTCTGCCTGATGTGCGGAACGGGTATTGTTGCCGGCTTCCCCGATGCTTGCCGAAACCAAAACGGAAAGACCATTCTGGATTCTCGCTTTCGCGTACTGCTGTCCGGAATAATTTTGCAGTTTTCATGAGAATAAAGAAGCTTGTAATTGAGCGTGTAGGGCGGAAAAGGCCGAAGGCCGCCTTCCGCCGGATGGCCTATGCCAAAATCCCTACATCCGGCGGATAACGCTTCGCTCATCCGCCCTACGGCTTGCTACGGGCGCTCACGCGAACTCGTCATTCCCGCGAAGGCGGGAATCCAGTTCGTTTTCTCCAGCCGAATGGCTGCCAATTAAAGAATGGCGGCGCGTTGCGCCGAAAGCTACGCTTCTGGATTCCCGCTTTCGCCGACAGGCATCAGACGACCTGCCGCAGGATGCGTAATATCGGCGCTGGCAGAGCCGCCGAATCGATTTCGTCCATCGCCAGCCATTCCCATCCGGGTTCGCCGACCCGCCCGACCGCTGCTTCGAGCTGATACAGGCACGGTCGAAGGGTCAGACGGAAATGGCTGAAGTCGTGGCGCAAGGCAGGCAGTTCACGTAATTTCCGCAAACGGAATCCGTGTCGCCGGGCGAATTCGCTGGCATCCTCGCCGCCGAGTTCGGGCAGGGTCAGCAAGCCGCCCCAGATGCCGGCCGGCGGTCGGCGTTCGAGCAGCACGCGCCGGCCATCGGTCAATACCAGCACCCGTGACTCGCGCTCGGGGCGTACTTTGCCTGGCTTCGCTGTCGGCAACTCCGCCTGCCGCCCGTCGCGGCGGGCCACGCAGCTCGCCTGCAAGGGACAGTCGCTACACGATGGATTGGCGCGTGTGCACACCGTGGCGCCGAGGTCCATCAAAGCCTGCGTGTAGGTCTCGATGCTTGAAGACGGCAGCAAGGATTCGGAGAGTTGCCACAATGTTCTTTCGACCTGGGCGCTGCCCGGAAAACCCTCGACGCCGAAACAGCGCGCGAGAACGCGCTTCACGTTGCCGTCGAGAATCGCGGCGTGGATTCCGAAAGCGAAGATGTCGATGGCTGCCGCCGTGGACCGGCCAATCCCCGGCAGTTCGGCGAGTTGCGTCGGATTGCGCGGAAACTGTCCGGCATGTTCGGCGACAATCGCCCGCGCGCAACGGTGCAGATTGCGGGCTCTGGCGTAGTAGCCCAGTCCGGCCCAGGCTTCGAGGACCTTCCCGACCGGCGCGGCGGCCAGGGCCGCGACATCGGGGAAGCGTTGCAGGAAACGCTGGTAATAGGGAATCACGGTGGCGACCTGGGTCTGCTGCAACATGATTTCGGACAGCCAGATGCGATAGGCGTCACGCGTCCGCTGCCAGGGCAGGTCGTGCCGGCCATGTTTCTCCTGCCAGCGAATCAGACGGTCGGCAAAGGATTCGGGTCGGGACATCACGGCCCGATGTCGTCGACATAAGCCGAAAGCGTCTCCACATCCCCCGTCCACGCATAGACGGCAAGCAGCGGCTCGTCTCCGGCTTTCATGGCGTGGATGATATTTGAGGGATGCAGGATTAGAGTGCCGGGCGGGTGTTGCCGGGTGAGGCCGTCGGCCGTCCACGCCGCCGTGCCGGAGACAACGAGGTAGGTTTCCACCGCCGGATGGTAGTGCAGCGGATAGAGCAGACCGGAACCGATGGCGGTCAGTCCGAGGCAAACCTGATGACTGTGGAAAGGCGCAATCGGGCCGACGAGTTCCGCCCAGGCCATGCGCTGGCCGATGTCGGGCGCGTCGGGGCGCGGCTCGTAGCTGTAGCGCCAGGGCAGGGCGTCGAGATGCGGCAGGAAGGCGTCGAAAATCGCCTGGGTAGCGGATGAAGCGCTACTCTGTGCGCCAACCTGACGCAACTGGGTGATGACCGGATGGCCGCTGGCCTTGAGGTGCTTTTCGTCGGGACGGGTGAAATCGACACCGGCGAGCAGGGCGAGGATATTTTCCAGTTCGGCGGCGATGGCGGGGGATTCCTGCGCGGCGGCGAGTCTGGCGGCGAAGTGTTGGCGGACGACCTCAATGGCGGTCAGCGCGGCTTTGGGGGATAGGGTCGTGGTCATATTTCCATTCGTCGAGCGGCAAGCCTTCATTACGCAAGGTCTCGTTATAGGCAGCTATAAATGCGGCATGTTCCTCACGCCAGAGGCGTTCCACCTGCGCGTCACAAGTCTGGGAGGTCATGGCAATAAACTCTGCGCATTAAAAAAGCACAGAGTTTATTGCGTATTTACCGAGCCTTCAAGGACAAGGCAATCGCATGAATATATTTGTCATGGTAAACATGGTAAAGCATGAACAGGCGTTTGCTTTCCCTCTCCCCTTGTGGGAGAGGGTGCCCCGGCAGGGGCAGGAGAGGGGGGGCGGGCGTATTCCAGCCCTGTTTCACGCTGAACCGCCGCCCCCTCTCCTGCGCTTTTACCAAAATTCGGGGCACCCTCCCCCACGAGGGGGGAGGAAGATGAATCGCCATACTCCGCGGGAAGTGTCGTCCTTCATTTCAATGGCATTCATGCAATTGCCCTGCCTTCAAGGACAACTATCAACCCAGCGCCTGATCGAAATCCGTGATCAGGTCGTAGATGTCTTCGAGACCCACGGTGACGCGGATCATGTCCGGCGAGATGCCCGCCGCGCGCAACTGTTCCTTGTTCATCTGCGCGTGCGTGGAGGAGGCCGGATGCAGCACGCCGGTACGGGCGTCGGCGACGTGGACCACCAACGCGGCCACTTTCAGCTTTTTCACGAAACTGCGCACCTTGTCCAGATTGCCCTTGATGCCGAAAGTCAGGATGCCGCTGCCGTTTTTGTGGAGGAAATATTTGGCGATGCGTTTTTTGCCAACGGCATTGAGGCCGGGGTAATTGACCCATGCCACCCTGGGATGCTTTTCGAGAAAACTGGCGAGCGCCAGCGCGTTTTCGCCGTGGCGCGGCAGCCGCAGATGCAGGGTTTCCAGTCCGAGATTGAAAAGGAAAGCGTTCAGCGGGCTGAGGCAGCCGCCGAAAGTGCGCAGAAACTGGGAGCGGGCTTTAACCAGAAAGGCTGCCTGCGGGAATTTTTCGGCGTAGACCACGCCGTTGTAGGTGGGATCGGGCGTGGTGAAATCCGGGAATTTTCCGTTCGTCCAATCAAAATTGCCTCCGTCGATGACCACGCCGCCGATGCTTGTCGCATGGCCGTCAATATACTTGGTGGCGGAATAAGTGACGATATTGGCGCCGTGTTTGAACGGTTGGCACAGCCACGCCGTCGCCAGCGTGTTATCGACAATGAAGGGAATTCCATGCTTTTGCGCGATGCCCGCAAGCTTTTCAAAGTCGAGAATGGACAGCCCCGGATTGCCGATGGTCTCGCCAAAAATAAGGCGGGTTTCAGGGAGGACCAGTTTTTCGATTTCAGCTTTGGTGGCATCAGGATCAAAAAAGCTCGCCGTGATGCCCAGCTTTTTGAGCGAGGAATTGATCAGCGTAAACGAACCGCCGTAAAGCTGTGTCGCCGCCAGAATATGGTCGCCGGGACGCACGATGTTGATGATCGCCAGCAGGTTCGCCGCCTGTCCCGAAGCCGTCGCCACCGCCGCCACGCCGCCTTCAAGGAGATTCATCCGATCCTCGAAACCGGACACCGTCGGATTGCTGGTTCGGCTGTATTTATGGCCGAATTCCTGCAAGGTCATGATCCGGTTAACATGATCGATATCGTCATATTTGTAGGTCGTGCTCTGAATGATCGGCAGAATGCGCGGCTCGCCCACTTTGGGGTCGTAACCGCCTTGAATGCAGAGCGTGTCGAAGCCGAGCGCCGGTGTTTCAGCCTTGGCGGCGGATGATTTTGCCGGGGTCTTCCTTGCTTTGCGGAGCATGATATTTTCCTAAAAAAAGCAGTTAAACATAGCAGGGCTCCCCTCATCCGGCCTTCGGCCACCTTCTCCCCGCACGCGGGGCGAAGGGAAAGCCTTCCTCTCGCCCGCTTGCGGGAGAAGGCGCCACGAAGGGGCGGGTGAGGGTTGGTATCTTTTCAAATTCATTTGAAACGAGAATACGTTGTTCCCGCCTGATACAGGGCGATCACCGGGTTGTGACCGAGGACGCGATCCTTGACTACCAGCACCGTCGTGGGCGCGGCGGAATGGCGCAGGAACAGCGAGTCATGCCCTACGCACAAGCCCATGACGATGTTGAAATCCGTTTTCTTCTTTTCCAGAAATTTGGCCTGCATGATCGGGTTGCACAAGGACTCATGACCGCAGCCTTTATTGATCTTGAGTTCCGGAGGAATACCTACTTCCGTTTTATCCACGGCGCCGGTTTTGCAGCCGATTGAAAACGAAGCGATGCCCTGCTTCCTGAGTATTTTGCCTAGAATGCGGGTTTCATAAATCAATCCCACACAGGTGGCGATGCCGATTTTCTTGTAGCCCATGCGTTTGATGAATTCCACGGTCTCCTCCACCCGGCAGTAGCGGCCATAAAACAGACCTTCCACTTCCGCCGCGACGCGGGCAATCCGGCCCGGTTCTTCGTCTTCCTTGTAGATGCGCAGGGTTTCAGCCAGGAGATCCTGGTCCAGGCCGGCCGTGGGACAAAAGTCCGGGTACTTGCCTGCATCGGCGGTCCGGCAACTCATCGCGCCGCAACTGGCGCAGGAATGACTGCTTTGTCGTTTATCCATTGGTTTTCCCGATTGTTTCCTTACCAGCTCGTTCCCAGACCCAGGCGGTCGAGGACTTCATGACGCAGGCCGGCCAGCTTCGGATCGCCGCGGTGACGCGGGTAGGGGAGATCGACCGCGAGTTCGGCGGCGATCTTCGCCGGACGGGGAGTGAAGATGATAACCCGTTGCGCCATGAACAAGGCTTCTTCGACATCGTGGGTGACGAGCAGAACCGAAAAACCGTTTTTCAGCCACAGGGACACGAGCTCGCTCTGCAACTCCAGCCGCGTGAGCGAATCGAGCTTGCCGAGCGGTTCGTCGAGGATCAGCACCTTGGGATTGTTCACCAGCGCGCGCGCCAGAGCCACGCGCTGCGCCATGCCGCCGGAAAGTTGATGCGGATAGGATTTCTCGAAACCTTCCAGCCCCACTTTTTGCAGGGCGGCGTCTACGCGGGCTTTTTCCTGTTTCAGGATGCCTTGCGCTTCCAGCCCGAGCGCGATGTTGTCCCACACGGTGCGCCAGGGGAAAAGCGTCGGGTCCTGGAATACCACGATGCGCGAAGGATCGGGACGGGTAATCGGTTTGTCATCCTGGGTGATGCAGCCGGCGCTGGCCGGTTCCAGCCCCGCCACCAGGCGCAGCAGCGTCGATTTGCCGCAACCGCTGGGGCCGAGCAGGGCGACGAATTCGCCGGGCGCGATGTCCAGATCGATGTCTTCGAGCACATCAAGCCGGCCGGTCAGCGTATCGAAGCCGTGACTGACCTGTTCGACGCGGATGCGTGAAGCCACCGCCGTGTTTTCGTCTTGCTGCTTTTTCAACAGGGCGACTACCACTTGACGATTCCTTTTTGCCAGACCAGCATGCGGTCGCGCACCACGAACAGCAGCGAAATGAGGCTGGAGAAAATGAGGGTCATCAGAATCAGCGCCGCGTACATGTTTACGTAATCGGCATAACTCTGCGCCCAGGTGAGATACCAGCCGAGCCCGGACTTGACGCCCATCATCTCGGCCACGATCAACACCACGAAGGAAGCGCCGAAGCCCATGAAGAGACCGACGAACACCTGCGGCAACGCGGCGGGGATGGCGACGCGAAAAATCAGAAACAACTCGGAAGCGCCCATCGTGCGCGCCACGTCGTAATACGCCTTGTTGACGCTCGCTATTCCCGACCAGGACAAAATCGCCACCGGGAAGCCCGTCGCCAGCGCGATCAGGAATACCGAAGCGGAGTGGCTTGACGGGAAAAAGAAAAAGGAGATCGGCAGCAAGGCCGTGGGCGGCAGGGGACCGAGGAAACGCAGCAGCGGATGAATCCAGTAATTGGCGCGTCGCGACCAGCCGATGGAGACGCCGATGGTGAAGCCGACGGCCGCGCCCCAGGCGACGCCTTCAAACAGCAGCTTGACCGAATTGAAGGTGCTGTCGGCGAGACGGGCATAGTTATTGACATAGGCGTCGATCAAGCTCGACGGCGGCGCGAAAAACGGCGGTGGCAGCGAGCCCGTCTTGGCGGTAAAGATTTCCCACGCTGTGAAGATCACGGCGGAAGCGATGAGCCAGGGCGCGACGTGTCGGAAGGTGGCGAGAAGGCGGCGCGGGAACTGAGCCTGCGCGCTCACCAGAACGGCGAGCGCGGCCCAGATCGCCGCAATCGTCAAGGCGGCGACGCCAAATTCCGTGGTGAAAGCCCAGTCTTCAAAACCGACGGGCTTGTTCGGCCACAGCAGCGTAAGCGCGCCGAGCAGTCCCCAGGCCAGCGCGGCGATAAAACCTTGCCGGTGAGCGAAGAAGGTTCGCGCTGTTGATGGTGTGGTATTCGTCGTGGATAGAAATTGCCCGGCCAAAGAATCAGTCGTTTTTTCCGTCTGCGGCGATTTGTTGTCGAAACCAGGGACATCGGCAACCGCACTCGCACTCATGATGACTCCTTCAAGAGCGTTTTACGTCGGGGTGAACTTTGCTTTCCCAACATCGGGATGACTCATTACTTGGTGTTGGGGTTCGCTTTGCTCACCACCAACCTATGTTTACTCCGTCATTCCCGCGAAGGCGGGAATGACGGAGTAATAGCAATGACTTACAACACCTTGGCGAAGACATGATCGGCGTATTTCAGCGGATCGGTAGTCGGCTTCAACACACCCAGCTTCTTGAAATCCTCGGCGAAGAAAGCGATTTCGTCCCTCAGATCGGTGCCGATCGCGTGGTGATGCAGGTTGAGCGTGGCGTAGAGCGCCTTCAACTCGTCGAGCTTGATATTGGTCGTGTACTTGAGGAAGATTTGCGCCGCGGCATCGACGTTGTTCGCCGTCCATTCGTAGGCATCGATCAGCGAACGCGCCAACGCCGTCGCCACGGGCTTGTTCTCGCGCAGGAGAGCGCCGTTGACGCCGACCACGCAGCACGACTTGTCATGGTACGGGCTGGTGATGTTGGAGGCAAGTTCCACGAAAGCGCCCTTGGAGTCGCGCTCGATGTTGTAGACGATCGGGTCGCTGTCAGCCAGGGCCTGGATTTCACCTTTTTCCGCCGCCAGCCCGAGCAGGTCGCGCTGATAGACGCGCCATTGGACATCCTTCTCCGGATCGATGCCGTGTTTTTGCAGCAGCACATGGAAGAAGTGCGTCGCCGGCGCGCCGAGATCCTGCACGCCAATGGTCTTGCCGCGCAAATCCTCAAGTTTGGTCACATTGGCCGGCTTGTAACCGATCAGCCGCAGGCAGCCGCCGTGCAGTCCCGCCACAATCTTGACATCGAAACCGGCTTCCAGCGGCTTGATCCAGCGGTAAATCATCCCCACCGCCGCCTGCGACTTGTTGGTGGCGATGGCTTCCAGCAACTGATCGGTGGAGCCGCCGAAATTGATGAGCGTAACGTCCAGCCCGTTCTTCTCGAAGATGCCGGACTCCTTGGCAACCGCGACCGGCGTCAGACAGAAGGAGGACGGGTTCCAAGCAAAAGACAGCGGCGTCAACTTCGCCGGCGCGGTAGCCTGAGCCCAGGTGTTCCCACTCAATCCCAGCAAGGGCGCGGCCAGCACGGCGGAACCGGCGGCGAGCAATGAACGGCGCTTCGGATTGGCAACATTCGCGGCTGTGTGGCGCTTCTCTTCTTCGTGAGACATGGCTTGATCTCCATTGATTGAGTGAAAAGCCAGTTTAACGAAATTGTTTATTCTGGATAAGAATGAAAAATTATGAATTTAGAAATTATGGATATAAGGGAAGATGAAACGAAGACCCGGTTTCATTTCTTGCTCAGGCATTGAGCCCCGTTTGATTACGTTTTTCCGTCCCGGTGAGTTGTTTACCACACTACCTTTATAGCGTCCAAGCTTTCAAATGCAGGGCGATTGCATGAATGCCATTGAAATGAAGGACGGCACTTCCCACGGAGTATGGCGATCCATCTTCCGCCCCCCTCCACGAGGGAGGAGGGGAGCGGCCGGTCGCGCACGCCCGTTCCTGAAAATCGCCCCAACCCCTCTCCCACGAGGGGGAGCGGGGCGTAGGTTGGGAAAGCCGCGAAGCGGCGCATCCCGACGGTACTTATCTTCCGGCGCTACGCGCCGCTTATTTACGATTGTCGGGTTGCGCTTCGCTTACCCAACCTACGCAAACTGAGCACCTTCCCCCGTCATTCCCGCGAAGGCGGGAATCCAGAAACATACTTTCTGGCGCAACGCGCCGCAAATAGAGAGGGAAAGCAAACGCTTGTTCATGCGGCCTCTTTATGTTGCCCTTATTCTTCAAAACTCAGGCCCATCACGGTGTCTACCGGCAGGGAGAGCACAATCCCCTGCGCCTTGCTGTTCAGGCCGTGGGCCTCGCAGATCGCCCGCATGATGGGGACCTTTTTTTCGCGGGTCGTCAGGATCATTATGATCTCCCGCTCATCCTGAACTGAAATGCCAAAAAATTTGACCACGCCCTCGTGGATCTGGCCGCGCGCGTTCAGCACGGTGCCGCCGCTGGCTCCTGCTTCCTTGGCGGTATTCATGAGTTCGTCGCTGTAACCCTGGTTAACCACCGAAATGATCAGGTCGTGGTTGAATTCGTCTGCCATATTTCCTCCTTCGCCCGACGGCCTGGTATTACCAGCGTGGGCGGCAATTTTTTCGTTTTTATCGATGCTTTGCTTGAAAACCCGCAGCATGGGGCTGTTGATTCCCGACAGGGGCACGGTAAAGGCAATGCCCGAACCGGGGTTGTGAAACCCCAGTTTTTTCTGCACTTCTCTCATCAGCACCGGGACCAGTACCGCCTGTTCCAGACAGATGATCACGGCCTTCTCGCTCGAACCGATGCCAAAAAGGTCGAGGATGTCTGAATTCGCAGTACCCGTGCCCTTGCAGATAAAACGGAAGCGAACCTTTTCCTCGGCAAATACGCCGGAAATGACATTGGCCCGGTTCCAGTCAATAATGAAAAAAATCAGTTTAAGACTGGGGGGTTCGAGCCGGGCTTCATCCGGGGATTGCTGCATTGCGGGCACTTTCAGCAAATAACCCCGCGTCGTTTCGAGGAATCTTGAAATCAGGGAGCCCTGTTCCTGTGTATTTTCAGTCATTGATGCGCTCCTCCCCGAAAACGTCGAAAACGGTGATATCGGCGTAATCGATCTCGCCGGCCTGCTGTTCGGCCATGGCGGCGATATGTCTGGTTCTCAGGAGATAGAACAGCCCCATCATCTGAATGACGATCAAGGGCGTCATCGCCACCATGGCCACGATGCCGAATGCGCTGATCATCAGGTCACGGCCGATGCCTTCGCTGGCGCCGATGGCCAGGGGCAGGAGGAAGGTGGAGGTCATGGGGCCGCTGCATACGCCGCCAGAGTCAAAAGCGATGCCGGTAAATATTTTCGGCACAAAAAAAGTGAGCAGCAGGGCGAAGGCGTAACCGGGAATCAAAATCCACATGATGGGAATATCATAAAGTATCCGCGACATGGTAATGGCCAGCGCCGCGGCCATGCCGATGGAAAGCCCGTGGTTCATCATCTTCTGGGTGATGGCGCCAGCGGAAATTTCCTCAACCTGCTTGTTGAGCACATGGACCGCCGGCTCGGCCGCGACGATGTAGTAGCCCACCAGTATTCCAAAAGGTATCAGTATCCAGCTAAACGAGGAAACCGCCAGTTGGGAACCCAGCAGTTGGCCCACCGGGATAAAACCCACATTCACTCCGACCAAAAAAACCACCAGGCCGATAAAGGTGTAGAAGAAGCCCACGGCAATCCTGCCAAGCTGGTGCCTTTGATAGCGCCGGGAGAGAAACTGGAAGACGATGAAGAAAAAGGCAATGACTCCCAGAGCCATGGACACATCCTCGACATAGTCGGGCGCTTCAAGCAAAAAGAGCTTGACCACGTCCCTGGAAGTTTCGACCTGGTGGACCACGCTGGACGACACCTCGGCGGAGCCTGGCTTGTAAAAAATACCCAAAAGCATGACCGCCAGAATAGGCCCGATACTGCACAAAGCCACCATGCCGAAGCTGTCGTCTATGGAATCCTTGTCGCTCCGGATGGACGCCACGCCGATACCCATGGCCAGCATAAAGGGCACCGTAATGGGGCCGGTGGTGACTCCGCCGGAGTCAAAAGCCACGGGGATAAAGGCATCGGGGGTGAAATAAGCCAGCCCGAAAGTAATAAGGTAGAAAAAAATCAGCAGCGCCCAAAGCCGGACTTTGAAGAGGGTTCTGAGCACCGACACCATCAGGAACATTCCCACTCCCACAGCCACGGTAAGAATCAGCACCATGGATGGAATGGAAGGAACCAGTTTCCCCAGCACCTGCAAGTCCGGCTCGGCAACGGTAATAATCACTCCCATGACAAAAGTGACAATCAGGATCGGCGCGAGTCTCGGCGACCTGGTCATCTCTATCCCGATGCCTTCCCCCATGGGGATCATGGCCATATCGGCCCCCAGCGAGAAAAAGCCCATCCCGATAATCAGCAGCGCCGCCCCCACCAGGAATATCAATATGGTTCCCGTGGGCATTGGCGTCAGCACCACGCTGGCTATCAGCACAATGGCGGTAATGGGAAGCACCGATACAAAGGCTTCTATTATTTTTGCTTTGAGTATTTTATTCATATACCGACAACCAGGATAACCGGGGACGTACCACGACAGGGCAATCGCATGAACATATCTGTCATGGTAAAGCATGAACAGGCGTTTGCTTTCCCTCTCCCCTTGTGGGAGAGGGTGCCCCGGCAGGGGCAGGTGAGGGGGAGGAGCGGGCCTGTTCCAACCCTGTTTCGCGCTGAACCGCCGCCCCCTCTCCTGCGCTTTTGCCAAAATTCGGGGCATCCTCCCCCACGAGGGGGGAGGAAGAGGGATCGCCATACTCCGCGGGAAGTGTCGTCTTTCATGTAATTGCCCTGCGTACCACGATTCTCGGTCAGACAGCAGTCCCGATGTTTCGCTCCCAATGAACGTTGAGAAAGGATGCAGAGCGCGACGCTCACTCGCTTTACCATAAAACTCCCGAATTTTCGTATGAATAGAAGGTTTTCATCAATATTATTGTACAGGCAACCTCAAGCGCCCGATCAGCCCGCCTTCGGGCCGGTTGAGCAGCTCGAATTTTCCGCTATGCAGGTGGGCGATGCGTTCGACGATGGCCAGCCCCAGACCGGTACCGGTAGTGTCGGTGCGTGCGTTTTCCAGGCGGGTGAAGGGACGCTTGATCCGTTCGAGTTCGGTTTCGGGGATGCCGGGCCCGCTGTCCAGAACGTCGATGATGATTTCACCGTGTTCGTGCCGCGTTTTTACGATGAAGGGTTCGGCGGCGTATTTACGGGCGTTGTCGAGCAGGTTGGTGATGGCGCGCGTCAGAGCCTTGGGGCGGATAGACCGTGCGGGAGGAAGCTCGCCCAGATCGAGCCGCGGCGCAAGCGATACACGGGCGCGATGACTGGCGATTTGTTCGACGAGGGCGTTGATGTCGGAGTCGACCGGCGTTTCGTCGCCTTCGCCGCGCGCGTAAGCGAGAAACTGGGCGATGATGGCGTCCATCTGTTCGATGTCGGCGGCGACGGCTTCGCGCGCGCTTTCATCGGCGATCGACAGCTCGCTTTCGAGGCGCAGGCGAGCCAGCGGCGTGCGCAGATCGTGCGAAAGTCCGGCCAGCACGGCGGTGCGTTCGGCGGCGTTGCGCTTCAAATCGTCGGACATGCGATTGAACGCCTCGGTGACCTGCTGAAATTCGCTGGCGCCGGTGGTTTCACTCACATGCTCCGGGTAGCGGCCCTGGCCGAGCACTTTGGCGGCGTCGGCCAAATCCCGCAGCGGTCGGGTAACGCGGAAGACGGTCAGCCAGGTCACGAGCAGGGCCAGCGCCAGCGAGGCGACGCCCCAGCCGAGCCATTGCCAGGGGACGAATCCCCTGGCGCGCGCGCCGGGAAGCATCAGCCAGTAGTTGTCGTCGTTGCCATCACTGCTGTTGTTGTCCTCGTTAAGCGAGAAACTGACCCACATGCCGCGCAAGCCGTTGACTTCACTGGCGAAGCGCGTGCGCGGGCCGAGCTGGGCGACGGCGGCCTCTCTCATCACATCGAAAAAATAGCTGTCCGGCAGCGGGATGACGACATCGGAAGCTTCTTCCGGGTAGAGGCGCACGCCTTCGCGGTCCGCGAGATCCTGCAACAGGGCGAGACGTTTCTCCGGGTCGGCGGCGATGAGCGCGGCGCGGGTCAGGTTGACGACGCTGACGGTGAGCTGGGCCAGTTGCCCGGCGCGCGGTTCGCGTTCGGCAAGGCTGAACAGGGCGGACCAGGTGATCCCGGAAACGAAGATCAGCAGGCTGAAGAAAAGAAAGGTGCGCCCGAGCAGCGTCTGCGGCACGGGCATGCACCGGGACTTTGCTTGAATCACGGTGTTTGCGGGCCTGGCGCGGTTTTGTCTTCGGGGATGAACACGTAGCCGAAACCCCAGATCGTCTGCAAGTAGCGCGGCGTGGCCAAATCAGGTTCGATGATCTTGCGCAGGCGGGAAACCTGCACGTCGATGGCGCGGTCGAGCGGACCCTGTTCGCGGCCGCGCGCCAAGGTCATCAGGCGGTCGCGGGAAAGCGGCTGGCGCGGGTGTTCGAGCAGGGCTTTGAGCACGGCGAACTCGCCGGTGGTCAGCGGCTGCGGTTCGCCATTGCGTTTCAGGCTCCGCGTGGCGAGATCGACCTCCACGTTGCCGAAGCGGATGACCTTGTTTTCCGTCGTTGGCGCGCCCGGAACGACAGCGCCCCGCCGACGCAGCACGGCCTGGATGCGGGCGACCAGTTCGCGCGGATTAAACGGCTTGGGCAGATAGTCGTCGGCGCCCATTTCCAGGCCGACGATACGATCGATCTCGTCGCCCCTGGCGGTGAGCATGATGATCGCCTGCTGCGGCTCGTTGGCGCGCAGCCGGCGGCAGATCGACAGGCCATCCTCGCCGGGCAGCATGAGGTCGAGAATGATCAGATCGAAGGCGTCGCGCGTGAGCGCCTTGTCCATCGCTTCGGCGTTTTCCGCCACGCGGGCGGTAAAGCCTTGTTCGCCCAGATAGCGAAACAGAAGATCGCGAAGCCGTTTGTCGTCATCGACGACGAGGATTTTGCGCCGGCTCATGGAAATACCCTCCTCGTGCGAAGCCAGGACGATGCGCTGGCGGGTGTCTGAATCGTAAGCGAAATCAACATGCCCAGGCTCCCTCCCTCACCCGCCCCCGCCGGGGCGCCAGGGCAATCGCATGAACAGGCGTTTGCTTTCCCTCGCCCGCTTGCGGGAGAGGGTGCCCCGGCAGGGGCGGGTGAGGGGGAGTTCGTATAGGTTGGGCTGAGCGTAGCGATGCCCAACGTAGCAGCCAATGAGTCATCCAATGTTGTGGTTCGCTTCGCTCACCATAACCTATGCGCTGAATCGTAAGCGAAATTAACAATGCCCAAGCCCCCTCACCCGCCCCTGCCGGGGCACCCTCTCCCACAAGGGGAGAGGGAAAGCAAGCGCCCAGGACAAACTCCAGGGCAATCGCATGAACAGGCGTTTGCTTTCCCTCGCCCGCTTGCGGGAGAGGGTGCCCCGGCAGGGGCGGGTGAGGGGGAATTCGTATAGTTCGTACAGGTTGGACTGAGCGTAGCGATGCCCAACGTAGCAGCCAATGAGTCATCCAATGTTGCGGTTCGCTTCGCTCACCACAACCTATGCGCTGAATCGTAAGCGAAATTAACAATGCCCAAGCTCCCCTCACCCGCCCCTGCCGGGGCGCCCTCTCCCACAAGGGGAGAGGGAAAGCAGGCGCCCTGGGACAAACCCGCCGCCGATCTACGCCCGCCGGATTTGTTTCGCAGCGCACAGGCGTTCCATATTGGGGACGGGCAAAGTCCGCCGCAGCACCGTTTCGCCGAGCCACTCGGCGGCGCGGCGGGCGCGGTCGGCGATGGTTTCGGCGGGCATTTGCAGATAGTCGGTGTTATACACATCGAAGCTGTAATCGCCGAAATAACCGATTTCCTCAAGCTTGACGATGAAGCGCGCGATGGCTTCGCTGTGCGCGCCTTCGCCGGGGAAAACCCTGAAATGCGCCTCGGTGGCGGCCTGCTCGTCGACGGAACGGATTTCCTGCAACATGAAGTCGGAAAGCTGCACGAGGAAAATCTGCTCCGGGAAAACCAGATCGAGGTCATCGAGCGGCACGCCGGCGGCGATGATGTCAAAGGCGTCGATGGCCAGCCCGAGACTGGGACAGTCGGCCAGCGAAACGATCTCGGCGGCGGCCGGAAAATCGCGAACCGTGCGGCTGCCGGAAAGCCCCTTGAAAGCGATGCGGATACCCATCGGCAGCGCCAGGAACGCCAGCTTGCGCAAATCGCGGGCGATTTTTTCCGGATCGGTGTCGGCATGCGCCAGCACGGAAGCCTCGGTCAGCAACAGGCGGGCGCCGATGCGGCTGCAAAGCTGCAACATCGACTTGGCGACATCGACCTTGTATCCATGCAGTTTCCCGGACAGACCCTCGAAATCGCGCAGGGTTTCCAGGCCGGTGATGCGCAGCCCGCTGTCGTGAATCGCCTGTACCGCCGCTTCGGTGCTCACCGGGTGGCCGACGATGTCGGTGGCGGCGATCATGGCCTGCGAGAAACCGGCCTGGCGGGTGGCGGCCAGACGGGTCTCCAGCGATCCGGCCATCGAGGCGATGTCGATTCCAAAATCATTGAAATTAAGTGGCACGGCGCTTACTTTCCTTACTTTCCGTCTTGGGTATGAACGAGTTCGAACATCACGCCGCCGAGCATGGCGGCGGTCAACGCGCCCCGTTCGGTGGTGTGAACCATGTCCGTGGAGAGAAAATCGATGCCGCGTTTTTCCAGTTCGCGGGTCGTGGCGATCACGTCCGGCGTACCCAGGCCGATGCGCTGGAGATGTTCTTCCATCGGAGAATACTGGCCGGCGCTGTCCGGTTCGATCAGTTGCAGATAGAACCTGGTGCACGGGCTTTGCAACACCAGCCCCTTGGGCATGATGCCGAAACGGACGCTATCGGCCAGGGGGCGAAAACCGAAAATCTGCCCGTAGAACTCGCTCCAGTCGCGCGTCCGGTCGTCGCCGACATACTGCACGACGCCGAAAAAGTTCATCTCGTTGATCGCCGGCGGATGCGGGTCGACGCCTGGAATGGCGCGGAAATCGATGTCGAAAATCGAAAATTCGTCGTAACGGTCGACAAAATAAATCAGGCTCTCGCCGACGCCGTGGATGGCCGGGATGTTCAATTCGATCGCCCGCGCATGGAAAGGAACCTCCCAGGCGCCCAGATGCAGCGCGCGCTGATAAGCGGCGTCGGCGTCGCGCACCCTGATCGCGATGGCGCTGAGGGCCGGACACTCGACGGGCGTGACGGTGCGGGAAATGTCGGCCGGATGCGAATTGACGACGAGGTTCATCGACCCCTGGCGATACAGTTCGACCTCGCGGGAGCGATGCCGGGCCACCAGGCGAAATCCCATTCTTTCCAGTATGCCGCCCAGCGCCTGGGGCTTCGAGGTAGTGAACTCGATGTACTCGATGCCATCCATCCCGATCGGGTTGGGAGGTTCCGGAACCGATTCGCGGTCTGTTTCCTTGTTCATTCTGGCTCCTGGGGCAATACGTCAACGGGACGCGGGATACGCCATTTTATACCGGGCATCAGAAATACAGACGGTTTCTGATCAGGCAGCCTTCCGTCTGCAGCCGGCACACCGTCGAAGTCAAGTCCAGGCCGGTTTGCCGCTGGAGGGTCGCGGCGCGCGCCAGAAGCTCCTCGAAGCGGAGATCGACCGGCGCGTCGCCGCGCGCGAAAGCGACGGCGTTGCCGCTGTTGCAGGATGGAAAGATGATCGACCTGTCGTCGAAGGCGGTGGCGATGCGATCCTGGCTGGCGGTAAATCCCCGGCTGTGCCCGAGCAGGTTGACCGAGAGCAGTCCCCCGGAAGTCAGGCGCGCGCGGCAAGCCCGGTAGAACGGTTCGGTGTCGAGCACCCCCGCCCGCCCGTGTTCGTCGAAGCCATCGACAAGAATGTAATCGTAGCTTTCGCCGCCTTCATCCAGCATGAAGCGCGCGCCGTCGCCGATAGCCACGCGCAGCCGCAGCGGATCGTCGGGCAGCTTGAAATGCAGGCGCGCGATGATCTCGACCTGGGGATTGATTTCCACGACCGTGATCCTCGTCCCGGGAAAATGGTGGTAGATGAACTTGACCAGCGAACCGGCGCCGAGGCCGATCAGCAGCGCGTTTCGCGGCCAGGGCGTCTCGCGCAGCAGCAGACCGGCCATCATCTCCCGCGTATAAGCAAGTTCAAGGATATTCGGCCGCTGAATGCGCATCGCGCCCTGAATCCAATCGGCCGAAAAGTGCAGATAGCGCACGCCGGCGCGTTCGCTGATCTCGATGGAATGCCTGTTTATCGGAGCTGTTTCCCGGTCGGTTTTGTTTTCCTGAAGGAGATACCGACTCATTGCGGAAGTGCGGTAGAGCGAAGTCGACGAAGTCATGAGTGAGGATTGGAAAAGGAAAACGTTGAAAAATAATCAAGGCTCCCGGAATGGAATCATCTTACCGCATGAAGAGACTTGTCCATTGGGATTTACCGCGCTTGACGTTTTGCGCCAAGGCATGGAATATTCGGAACTTTGATTCTTCCATCGTGCTGCGCAAAAGTCACATGTTTTTCAATTCAGGGATCAGGTATCAGATGTCAGATGTCAGCGAAGTAATCGGGCCTACGCCGAAAATCGTCCCGAAGAAACACGGGGAGCATGACAGGCGTTTGCTTTCCCTCTCCCCTTGTGGGAGAGGGTGCCCCGGCAGGGGCAGGTGAGGGGGAGGATTGGGCTTATTCCGGCCCTGTTTCGCGCTGAACCGCCGCCCCCTCTCCTGCCCTTCGGGCATCCTCCCCCACGAGGGGGGAGGAAGATGGATCGCCATACTCTGCGAAATTTTCATATCAATAAAATCAATAGGTTAAGTGGTGTTTCTTGAGAGGGATCAGGTATCAGGAATCAACCCCCAAACCCACCGCTCGGTTTTGATCCCTGATACCTGACTTCTGATCTCTGTTTCCGGCGCTTCGCGCCGCAAATGTACAACCGTCGGGTTGCGCTTCGCTTACCCAAGCTACGCAAACCCACAGGATAAGTAACAGAGGACAAACCACTATTATTCATGACAGGCAATAGAGGACAGAGAAATTTCGATTGTTTTGTTGCGGTTTCTTGTCGTTCTCTTTCCGTTCAATCCGCCAGACTTCGAGCCAAACCTTCCTCTCCCAACAATCGTCCTTGCCCGCTTTCCCTTTCCACGGCATAAAGCGGACAATCCAAAAACTGCAAAACCGGTCAAGTCTGAAAATCCGTGACACAAAGGGTTGGAAGGCATTGTTCAACGGCTTTGCCGGGTCATGGCACGCGCCTCGATTTCGCGGACGATTTCCAGAAAGCGGAGATCCGACAAGGGGTAAAAAAACATCACGACAAATGCCAGGGAAAAAGCCATCGCGGGCGCTAGGGCGACGCCTGCCAGGATTGCGCGGAGCGTCCCGGCGTCCTGCGTCGCCTGATTGGGGACGTAGGCGCTTGCCGCGAGGAGGAAGGCGGGAAGCGATCCGCCCAGCGCCAGGCCGCATTTGCGCGTCAGCGAGAACAGCGAATAATTCAATCCTTCCAGACGCATGCCGCTCTTCCACTCGCCATATTCCACCGTGTCGTTCTGCAAAGCCCATGCCACCACCATCGCCAGCGTCAGACTGATGGAACCGAGAGCGAGAAAAACAAATGCCAGAACAGGTTTTACCGGGGACGTAAAAAAGAGCAGGAAATGCGCTGCAGCGGCTATCGCCATGCCGCACTGGAATACCATTTTCTTGCCAAAACGGGCGACCAGCATCGGCCCCAGCAGTACCGACACGAGCATGCCAAGAGGCGTGGTGGTCAGCGCGAAAGTCAGAAAATACGTCGCGTCGCCCAGCACGTAGCGCGCAAAATACATCGCCGAGGCGCTCAGTGAACCGGCCCCCGCCAGCGCGCACAGGGAGGCCACGCAGAGCACATGCAGGGCGCGGTTGGCAACGAGCGTCGTCCAACTGTCCCGCCAGGCGGGAGGCTGCGCCTGGCGCGTCACCGTTTCGCGCGTCGTCAGGAAACATGCGGCATAAAACGCCATTCCCAACACGGCCAGCACGAGCGTCAACATGGTCAGGCGGCTTTGCAGCGCTTCGCCCTGAACATCGCGGAACGCCGGCCCCAGCGCGGAGGCGAGGAAGATCGTCACGGACATCGACATCAGCGAGCGAACCGCGGCCAGACGCGAACGTTCGCGCGGCAGTTGCGTCATCACGGCGGCCAGCGAGCCGTAGGAGATGGTTATGAACGAGAAAGCCGTCCCCAGCAAGGCATAGGTGATGTACGCATAGACCAGTTTCTCCGCTCCGCTCCATCCGGACGGCACGGAGAAAACGGCGACATTCAGCAGCAGCAGCGGAGCGGAGACCCACAGCAGCCAGGGACGGAAACGGCCCAGCCGCGTCGGGATGCGCGCGCTGTCGATGATGCGGCCGGCCGCGACATCCGCCGCGGCGTCGTAGATCCGCACGGTCAACAGCAGGGTTCCCGCCGCCGCCGCGCCGATGCCCGCGACATCGGTGTAGTAGGGGAGCAGGAACAGCAACCCCATCGAGAACACGAAACTGTTGGCCATGTCGCCCAGGCCGTAGCCGATGACGCCGGACCATTGCAGGGATTTTGCGTCTGTCATCGTAAAACCAACTCCGGTTTGAAACCCCACTTTTCAGGGCGGTGGGGGCCATATCCCGGCCTGAAGGCCGGGGTTTCGGCGATCGTTTTGGGAGGGGATGCAAACTCATGGAGAAACATGAGCGGCGTTTGCTTTCCCTCGCCCGCTTGCGGGAGAGGGTGCCCCGGCAGGGGCGGGTGAGGGGGGGACAATGTTCCAGTGTCGTTTCGTGCTGAATTGCCGCCCCCTCATCCGGCCTTCGGCCACCTTGGCCTCGCACGCTCCGCAAGCGGGGCGAAGGGATTGACCGCAGTGCTCCGCAGGAAATATTGTTCATCATTTCAACAACATTCATCGTAAAACTAACTCCGGTTGCAACCCCGCCCGTAAGAAAGGTGGGAGCCATACCCCTTTCTTACGGCCGGGGGTTCGGCGACCGTTTGGGGAGGGGATGCAAACTCATGGAGAAACATGAGCAGCGTTTGCTTTCCCTCGCCCGCTTGCGGGAGAGGGTGCCCCGGCAGGGGCGGGTGAGGGGGGTTGGACATGTTCCAGTGTTGTTTCGTGCTGAATTGCCGCCCCCCTCATCCGGCCTTCGGCCACCTTCTCCCCGCAAGCGGGGCGAAGGGATTGACCGCAGTGCTCCGCAGGAAATATTGTTCATCATTTCAACAACATTCATCGTAAAACTAACTCCGGTTGCAACCCTGCCCTTTAGGGCGTTTGACCGACAGGCCTGAAGGCCTGTCGCTAATTTCTTGCTTTTGCCGGGAGAGCTATGGCGTTCCATCGCCCTGCGCCGCGCGGAATGCCCTGATTGTTTCCAGCATTTGCCGGATCAACATCGATTGGTCGTCCTTTCGATACATGCACAGGAGGTTGAAGGGGAATTTCGGACTTTCTGAACAGGGACGATACACGACATTCGGCATGTGTATGGAGGGTGGGGCGAAAGTGAGCGCCAGGCCGCAACTGACCAGGACCAGGGCGGTCAGGATGTTGTCCGCCCGGTGGCTTACGGGCGTCGGGGAGCCGCCATAAATCTGCGCCAGTTTCGACACCATTTCGCTATCGAGACTGGCGCCGACGCGCGGCTCGCCGGCCAGTTCGTTGATGTCGATGATTTCCCGCGCCGCCAGGGGATGATCCCTGTGCAGGGCGACATGAAGCCGGTCACTTTGCACCAGCTCATAGGCAAAATCCGGCTCCTGCGGCAGGAAGCGATCGAAAGCGATCTGGATTTTGCCTTGACGCAACAGCACAACTTGCTGGTCCTTGCGGACATTGTGCAGCCGCAACTCGACGTTCGGGTTTCTCTTTGAGAACTCGCCCAGTATCCGTGGAATGGCGTCAAAAATCGCCGAGCCATAAACGCCGATGTCAAAAGGCACACGTTCCTGGCAGGCCGCCTGCTTCGCATTGAGTTTGGCCTGCTCCAGTTCGATCTGGATGGTCCGCGCGTGTCGCAACAAGGCCGTGCCCGCCGGCGTGATTTCCATTCCCGTTGTCGTGCGCGTGAATAGCGGTACGCCCACTTCGTCCTCCAGCGCGTGGATCTGCCGGGTCAATGCCGGTTGGGTGATATGCAGACGCGATGCGGCCCGACCGATGTTTTTTTCTTCGGCAACCGCGATGAAATAGTTGAGAGAACGCGTCTCCAAAAGACTCCCCTTTATTTTTTGTGAGCATTCCTGATGCGCGCACATTCTACCGAAGGCGGCCGCTTTTCTTCCAATCAACGAAAAGCATGAACTCCATGTTTATTCAGCATTGGACGATCGGGAATGAGATAAAGCAAGATGATCGCCGCGATACTAGGATACTAGTGGACGAATGGGAAAAGCCAATCATCCACTCCATCATTTCCGGCAAGGGGGAGAGCGTGAATTCATTCGCATGATTCACGCTCACGCGTTCAAGGCATCGCACATATTTTCATCGAATTGAAATGGGAAGGATAAACAATGCAAATGCTCAATAAAGTGAAACTGTCGGTTCTTGCCCTCAGTGTCGTCATGACTCTCGGCCTGGTTTCGTGCGGAGGCGGAGGGGGAGGGGGAAGTCACGATGATGGCGTTAATCCACCGGTCAACCCGCCGGTTGAACCCCCTTACACCGGCCACTCCTGGTTTGATCCGGCGATCATCGCGCAGCAAAACGCGGCGACGACCGATGAAGCCAGGGAGGCGATCGCGAGGACTCGCGCCAAAGAGCTTATCGCCGCGATGAGCGAGGATCAGAAGATGGATCAACTGACAGGCGCCGGCACCAGCATCGTTCCCGAGCTGCCCGAATGCGAAGGCGGGCGCCATGTGAAGGACATTCCCGAACTGGGCATCCGGACCCTGCGCATCACCAACGGCCCGGTAGGTATCGGGCAGAACGATTGCGCGCCGGCCGGAACGACTCAGATGGGCGGCCAGGCCTTGGTCAGTCCATTTTCGGCCAAGGCCACCGCGTTGCCTTCGGCGATCGCCATGGCTGCCTCGTTCGACAGAAATACGGCCAGATTGTACGGCGAGGTCATTGCGACCGAAATGAACAATCTTGCGCTGGACGTGTTCGAAGCGCCGGGCGTCAACATGGCGCGGATACCGCTTCTTGGACGCAACTTTGAATACTTTGGCGAAGATCCCTTCCTCTCCGGCACGATGGCGGTCGAGGAATCCAGGGCAATTCAGGCGGCCGGCCGGATCGCCATGCCCAAGCACTTCGTCGCCAACGAACAGGAGACGATGCGTCAGAAAACCTATTCGTCGGTCGAGGATCAGGTCTTGCGCGAAATTTATCTGATTCCGTATGAAATGGCGGTGAAGGACGCCAAGGTCGGTTCGATCATGTGCGCGTACAACTATCTCAATGGTGTGCAAGCTTGCGAGAACGACGCGATGCAGAACAAAGTCCTGCGCGACGACTGGGGATGGACCGGTTACATTCAGTCCGATTTCATGGCGGCCCGGACGTTCGCTGCGGCGCTGTTGGGCGGGATGGATCACGAAATGCCGAATCAGGCTTCCACCAATCCGTGGGTGCCCGCCAAGATAAGGGAGGCATTGGCCGATCCGGCCAGCGGAGTCACCTGGGCCAAGATCGACCAAGCGCTGGAGCGCCGTTTCATGCAGATGTTCAAGCTCGGCATCCTGGATCGTCCGATCAAGCAGACGCCGATCGATTTTGCCGCCGGCGGCGAAAAAGCGCGTGACATCGGAGTGAAATCCTCCGTCCTGCTGAAGAACCGGGCCAACTTCCTGCCCTTGTCGACGACGCTGGGCAGTTCGGACTACGTCACGATCATCGGCAAGGCGACCCAGGTCTATGCCCAACAGGCGGTCATGGGCGGCGGGAAGGTCGGCGTGTTGAACCCCGAGGGCAGTTCTGACGTGATCCCCGAATATACGGTCGCGCCGGTCGAGGGCATCGCCAACGCGCTGGGCGTCAGCGTCGGCTCTGACAAAGTGCGGCTGATCCTGGTCGACGACACCAATACCCTGGCGTCGGTCAATGGCCGGCCGATGACCTATGAGCAAGCGCTGAACGACCATATCAACAAAGCAGCCAACAAAGCCATTATCCTCATGGCCGGCACGATCGCCGAGGAAGGAGGCGACAATGGCACTGTCGATTTCTCGACAAGCTTTGGAGCGATGGGGCTGCCTGATTCTTATTGCGGTTTCTCGGCGGCCTGCACTGTAACATCCATCGGATGGGATGTGGATCCCGCTTTCCATCCCAGGAATGGCATGACGCTTGACTGGTATTCCAATACCGGCCCCGGAAGCCAGACGAAGAAAGCCAATACGAGAAGTAGCGGCACCCAGGCCATGATCGACGACATCATGAACACTGGCGATCTCAAGGACCGGGCCGTGCTGGTGCTCAAAGACAACGCCAGCTTCTCCGTGCCCGACAGCCTGCTCGACGGTAACGGACCGGCCTCGATTCTCGAAGTATGGTTCCCCGGTCAGGAGGACGGCAACATCATTGCCGACCTGATCTTCGGCAAGGTCAATCCATCGGGCAAACTGCCGGTCACTTTCCCCAAAGAAGGCCGGGGCTTCATGGATTACATCACCGAGGACCAGTTCCCTGGAAAGATGATCGGCGGCTTGCCAACAGTCAACTATAGCGAAGGGCTGAACATGGGCTACCGCTGGTACGACGCCAATTTCGTTCCCGCCGCCGGATGCACCGTGAGCGCTGGCGAAAACGTCTGTGTCGCCTTCCCGTTTGGTTATGGTCTTTCCTATACGACGTTCAGTTTTACCAACCTTTCTGTCGCGGCCAATAGCGGCAAGTATGACGTCAAGGTCAAAGTGTCGAATACGGGGAGCAGAAAAGGCGCGGAAGTGGTTCAGGTTTACCTGCAACTGCCGCCCTCGGCCAATACGGGCCGTCTGGCGCAGCCCCCGAAACGGCTGGTGGGCTTTGCGAAAGTCGAGCTTGACCCCAACGCGCAGCAGGACGTAACCATCACCATCGATCCTGCCGCCAGCAACCATCCGCTCAGCGTGTGGGACAAGGCGACAAAGGCCTGGGTTACGCCGTCGGGCAGCTATACCGTGCTGGTCGGCAATTCGTCTTCGCCGAAAGATCTGGCGCAGGCGGGAACGTTTAGCAGGTAGACAGGCAGCAAAGGCAGTAAACGATCAGGCAGTACGATCCGGGTCTCACCCCCGGAGCAGCAAAGGCAGTAAACGTATATAGATAGCATTTTTAGTTTTCCCTCCAGTCTTGCTTGCGGTCCGGTTTGACCGGCCGCAAGTTTTTTTGGAGCATGGCGTGTCAGGATGGTGATAGTCGGATGGCCTTCCTGAACATGTCTTGCAATGCGCACACGGTTGAGGAAGGCTTAAACCTGCTTTGTTGAAACGGATGCCAGGAAACCGGGGCAAGCGATTTGGTGAATTTTTTCTTTCTGTAACCGCAATGAATAGACGAGAGAAGGAATCTCCCAAACGCTCCCTTTTATTGTGTGCATTTTCGTTGCACGTACATCTACCGAAAGTGATCGGCCGCCTTCCGGTCAAAAAGGAGTATGACCTCCATAATTGTTTGGCATTGGACATACTTCCTTTGAACAAGGGAATATTAACAGCTTGTTAAAAATGTCATTGCTTTCTGACATCGTGAGAAGCGTTTCCATCTGACAGAGAAAAGAGGAGGATATTCATGAAAAAGAAGACTATTCGCAAGACGACCATCGTCATGACAGTTTTTGGTTTGCTTTTATCTGCTTGTGGTGGTGGTGGTGGTGGCGGAGGAGGAGGAGGAAGGAGTGAAGCGGAGCCGCCTGCGCCGCCGGAATATGTGGCAACAGCATATAGCACGACAGATACCCCTATCGCGACCTTGTTTGCCGATCCGGCTGTCGTTGCCATCCTGCAAGACTATCCTTTCCTTTTGAGCATGGGGGCGTCGCCGCAGACCGCTGCCCAGCCGATAAAATTTCTGCAAAGTTATGCTTTCACCATGCTGTCCGATGATTTGCTGGCAGAAGTCGACAACAAACTGGCTGTTCTGAAGCCGCTGCCGGACGCAAAATTGTTGTCGGATACGAATGTCAATGAGTTGCGCGTCAGACCGTATGTACTCCCCGATCCGTTCGTATTCCTTAATGGCGGCAAGGTCACGGGCGCCAATGCCTGGTGGGAAAAACGGCGTCCGGAAATCCTGGTGCTGTTCGAGACTGAAAAATATGGCAAAGCGCCAGGGAAACCCGCGGCTCAGCGTTTCGAAGTCATTGAATCGAACCAGCCGGCTTTTGGCGGCAAAGCGCTTCGCAAGATCGTCAATATCCATGTGGCTTATGAACCCGCGGCGCCGGTCATCCAATTGGTCGAGTACACACCGGCGTCAAAAGCCGGGCAAAAAGCGCCGATGATGTTGAGGATTGGAGGCTCACAAGCCGTATCGACATTCATCGATGGCGCGAATACGCCCATTCCGGAAGCAAGCAAGTGGGACCCGATATTGCAGCAAAGGGCGATTGTTCCGGCCACTCCACCCGCGCCGGGCAGCGCCTGGGATATTACGCCATTCCTGGACGCCGGTTTTGGCATTTCCTACTATTGGCTTGGCGGTGTAGACACCGATTCGAATGATGGTTATTTCGAGGGCGTCAGGGCTTTTTATGACAGCAGCGTAAACAACGAAACGCGCGCGCCAGATGTTTGGGGCGCCATTGGCGCGTGGGCGTGGTCGACGAGCCGCATCATGGATTATCTGGCGACAGACCCGGATGTCGATGCTCTGCGCATTTCGCTGCATGGTGACTCCCGTTATGGCAAGACTGTGCTCTGGGCCGCCGCGCAGGATCAACGCTTTGCAGCGGTCACGACCTGTTGTTCCGGGGAAGGAGGCGCCGCACTCAGCAATCGGAATTTCGGCGAGACGGTTGCTAATCTTACGCAGAATTTTCCATATCACTATGCGCGCAACTTTGCCAAGTATGCGAACAACGAGGCCGAGTTGCCCGCGGATGCACACATGCTGCTCGCGCTGATCGCGCCGCGCCCTGTGATGTTGCAGACAGGCAGATATGATCACGCGGCCGACCCCAAGGGCGAGTTTCTAGCCGCGGTCGCCGCCACCCCTGTTTATGAACTGCTGGGAAAACAGGGACTCGGAGCATTGGACTGGCCACCATCAGGAACCCTGCTCAGCGATATTGGCTACCACATGAATAATTCAGGACATGGCGCCAATGATTGGCAGGTTCACCTCGATTTTCTCAATAAGCACGTGAATCCATAGACGATTTCCTGGATTGTTTCGTAGCCGTTCGGAGGGGGAAGCAAATCCCCTCCAAATTCGTTTGAAGCGATTTGGCATGAATGATAGAAGGCTGCGGCAAACGTATAGTCACTATTTGTGGAGCGCTGCAATTTGGCTTGCGGACCGGTTTGACCGGCCTGCAAGCTTTTTTTTGGAGCATGACGCGTGGCGCCGGGGCATTGAAAAATAGGAAGAAGAAAATCCGGTGGCCACAGGAGGCCGCCCCAATGAGTCATACCTCATTTGGATGGCATTCATGCAATCGCCCTGTGTTGCTTATCTCAGTCAGCCGTGTTTAATTCTTCGATTGCCTATACAATTCGAAGCCTCTTGTCCAAATACCCGTGTGTTCCGGCTTCTGGCGAATGATTCCGGAAAAATGAGCCTCCGATTCTGACCATGAACCCTCATCCGTTTTTTTCCGAGCGGCGCGTTGTTGTCCTGATGGCCACTTTTTGCTGCCTGCTCTGGGGCAGCGCCTATCCGGCGATCAAGAGCGGTTACGCCCTGTTCGGCATCGCCGCCGGCGATGTCCCGGCCAAAATGCTGTTCGCCGGTTACCGCTTCATGTTTGCCGGCCTGGCCTTGCTCGCGCTGTCCATGTTTATGCGCCGGAACATCTTTATCCTGAACCGCGGGAATTTGTGGTCGACCTGCTTGTTCGGGCTGACGATGACTACCTTGCAGTACATTTTTTTCTACGTTGGGCTGGCTTACACCACCGGCGTGAAAAGTTCCATCCTGAACGCCACGACCACGTTTTTTAGCGTCCTGCTGGCGCATTTCATCTATCGTAACGATCGCCTGACTTTCAACAAGATTGTGGGTTGCCTGATCGGTTTCGCCGGCGTGGTCGTGGTGAACTTCAGCCCGGATCTGCTGGATTTTCACTTTACGCTGCTCGGCGAAGGTTTCGTCGTGATCGGGATGTTCATCCTGTCCGCCGCTTCGATCTATGGCAAGAAACTCTCGCAGACGATGGACTCGGTCATCCTGTCGGGCTACCAGCTCAGCATCGGCGGGTTTGTCCTGATTGTCGCCGGTTATGCCGCCGGCGGGAAGTTGAACGGCTTCACGCTGGAGTCGACCGCGCTCCTGGCTTACATGGTGATCCTGTCCGCAGTGTCGTACTCGTTGTGGACCGCGCTGCTCAAGTACAACCGCGTCGGCCAGGTGGCGGTGTTCAATCTCCTGATCCCGATATTCGGCGCTGTCCTGTCGGCGATCTTTCTCGGCGAGAGCATTCTTGAGTGGAAGAATGTCGCGGCGTTGGCGCTGGTGTGCGGCGGCATCTGGCTGGTGACGTGGAGCGGTGAATCTCCTTGACCTCCCTTTCCTTTGGAGCTTGCAATGACCAAAGTCATTTCGCGAATTTTCATTGCTGTCAGCTTTGCAGTGATCGGGTATTTTTTCCTTTCGCTCGTCTCGGCCATTTCGCAGGTCGCGGATTTTGTGGATCGCGCGTATCCGGGAACCGCCATCTGGGTTTTCTGGGGACTGGTCCTGTTTTTTTTCGGGCTTTTGCTGACGCCCGTTTATTTCTATTTTCGGCTGCCCAAAGTTCCGATTCCGCCCGCTGATGAGGACCCGGCCGCAACGGAATCCTTTCTGCGGGCTCTGCGCGAACACCTTAAAGGCAATCCGCGTCTCTCTGACATGGAACTCGCTTCGAACGAGGAAATTCCGCTTGCCTTGTCGAAACTCGGAAATGAAGCGGACATTGTCATAAAACGTACGGCAAGCGCCGTGTTCGTCAGCACGGCGGTGATGCAGAACGGACGCCTCGACGGGCTGTTTGTTCTGGTCAGCCAGTTGCGCCTGGTGTGGCGCATCGCGTCGATCTATCACGGTCGGCCCTTGCCCCGGCAGATGCTCCATCTTTACGGCAACGTCGGCGCCAACGTATTGATCGCCGATAACATCCAGGAAATCGATTTCACGGAAATCGCCACGCCGATCGTCGCCTCCATCTTCCCTTCGATCAAAGGCAGCATTCCCGGCTTGCAGGGCGTGTCGACCTTGCTGGTCAACAGTCTGTCCAACGGCGCGGCGAACGCGTTCATTACCTTGCGCATCGGCTTGATTGCCAAGACCTATTGCGCGGCTTTATCGACGCCCATGGAAAGCAGCGTGCGCAAGTCCTCGACGGTGGAAGCGCTGGTGCTCGTTGCCGGTATCGTCAAGGAACAAGGGGGACGAATCGTCGAGAAATCATGGCAGATGGTTCGGGATACCTTCGTGGATGCGACCGAAGCGACGGTTCAGGGCGTCAAGGGCGCATTGCGAAAAACAGCCGATGCGACCGCTGGAACGGCCAAGACGGTGGGCGACAGCTTCGGAAGCGGCATACGTTCGATCAAGGATATGATAACGAAGTGAAGGGGCAAGGACTGTTCTGAGCAAGAAATTAGCGACAGGCCTTCAGGCCTGTCGGTCTAACGTGTTTTGGGAAGGGATTTGCATCCCCTCCCAAAACAGTCGCCGAAACCCCGGCCTTCAGGCCGGGGTATGGCTCCCACCGCCCTGAAGGGCGGGGTTTCAACCGGAGTTAGTTTTACGATGAAATAGCGCTCTTGCCGCGTGTTGCGTTGCTGTGTTCGATCAGTTCGCGTGTATCGAACGGGTAATGTTCATGATGGCAGTAAAATTTTTTCTTGCTTCGTTGCAGTTCTCCGTTTCCGTGATGCCTCTACTTGTTCATCGAGTACTCATTGCTATACTCAACAGGCACAATGTCAAGGTAAGGCACTTGTCTGGTAAGGTACTTGCCTGCTTCAAACACATCGGATAGTGGACAGCCCGGGATGAAATCGCACGCTGGCTGAATCAATCGGAAATGACACAACAAGGAGCACACAATGCAAAAACGCACATTGGGAAAAAACGGCCTGGAAGTCTCCGCCATCGGCTTGGGCTGCATGGGCATGAGCTTTGGCTATGGTCCGGCATCGGACAAAAGGGAAATGACGGCCTTGATCCGCCAAGCCGTGGAGCGTGGCGTCACTTTTTTCGATACGGCTGAAGTGTATGGCCCATTCACCAACGAAGAACTGGTGGGCGAAGCCCTGGCCCCTTTTAAGGGCAAAGTGAGCATCGCCACAAAGTTCGGTTTCAGGATTGAGAACGGGAAACAGGCAGGAACAGACAGCCGCCCGGAGCATATCAGACAGGTTGCCGAAGCCTCGCTCAAGCGGCTCAAGGTCGAAGTGATCGATCTGCTTTACCAGCATCGCGTCGACCCGAAGGTCCCTATTGAAGACGTGGCCGGAACAGTGAAAGATCTGATCCGGGAAGGCAAGGTCAAATACTTTGGTCTTTCCGAAGCGGGAGTTCAGACCATCCGGCGCGCCCATGCGGTTCAGCCCGTCACAACCGTCCAGAACGAATATTCCTTATGGTGGCGGCAGCCTGAAGGCGAGCTTTTGCCCGCGCTGGAAGAACTCGGCATCGGTCTGGTGACCTTCAGCCCCTTGGGCCGAGGCTTTCTTGCCGGCCGATTTGACGCAAACTCCCAATTCGGTTCTTCCGATATCCGCAGCACCCTGCCGCGCTTTACTCCGGAGGCCTTGCAGGCGAATCAAGCCTTGACGGCCCTGGTGGGCGAATTCGCCAAACGAAAAGGCACGACGCCGGCGCGCATCGCCCTAGCCTGGCTGCTGGCCCGGAAACCTTGGATTGTACCCATTCCCGGCACGAGAAAGCTGGAACGCCTCGAAGAGAATCTTGGCACGGCCGAGCTTGAACTGGGTCCTGAAGATATTCTCGCCATCGACAGTGCCGTCGCAAAAATCACGCTGCTGGGAGGGCGTTACCCCGAGGAAGTGGAAAAAACGACGGGTCTTTGAAATCCAGAGGGAGAGATGTTTACCCTTCTCCCCGCTCGCGGAGCGTGCGAGGCCAAGGTGGCCGAAGGCCGGATGAGGGAAGTCTGGTACAAATCATCATATCGAGTAGGGGACGAGGTCACCCCTGTCGCCCTCTCACACCACCGGACGTGCGGTTCTGCATCCGGCGGTTCATTGGACATCCTGAAGTCGGCGCGTCGTATCGAGCAGCGACACCAGCCCCAAGCGATCAAAGAATGACTTCGGATAGGCTTGATTCATGTGGCTCGCGCCACTGTTCCACCACGGCCCTCGTTGATTACAGGCCGAGCGAAATGCCCGTTCTTCCGTCAGTCCCACCTTCATCAGGTTCTTGGCGCGCGTGTATCCGCTTCCTGTTCGTCAGGCCAGCGCTTTGCCTTCGGCTTCCTCCAGATTCGCAGTCGCCCGCGACACCCTTGCCGTTCAGCTAACTCTTCCCCTTGCCGGGCGAGTAGAGGTCTTACACCTCCAAGTGAGTGCGCCCTGCCGGGCGCACCAAAAAAAAGCCAGTCTCGGAAGACTGGCCTAACTCTTTGATTTTACTGGTGGAGACGAACGGGATCGAACCGTTGACCTGTTGATTGCGAACCAACCGCTCTCCCAACTGAGCTACGCCCCCATCGAAGATGCAGATTTTACGCGGGCCGCCTCGGTGCGTCAATCGGGCTGACATCGGGCCGATGATGGAAAAATCGCCAGCGAGAACCCTTAAATTTACCGGCAATGTAACCCCGGCGTAACCCATCGAGTAGGGGACGAGGTCACCCCTGTCGCCCTCTCACACCACCGGACGTGCGGTTCCGCATCCGGCGGTTCATTGGACACCCTGAAGTCGGCGCGTCGTATCGAGCAGCGACACCAGTCCCAAGCGATCAAAGAATGACTTCGGATAGGCTTGATTCATATGGCTCGCGCCACTATTCCACCACGACCCTCGTTGATTACAGGCCGAGCGAAATGCCCGTTCTTCCGTCAGTCCCACCTTCATCAGGTTCTTGGCGCGCGTGTAGGGTCGCTTCCACTGCCGCCACAGAATGCAGCGCAGTTTGCGTCTGATCCACCCGTCGAGTTCTTCGAGCATGTTCCGCGTCTCGGTCAGCCTGAAGTAAGCTGCCCATCCACGCAATACCGGATTGAGATCTTCGATGACCTGACGCAGGCTGCGTCCCTGCGCACCCTGGAGCACTTCGCGGATTTTGCCTTCCAGCCGTTCCCGGCTGGCGGACGCTATCCTTATCTTCGGTCGCTTGTGCCACGTCACGCTGTAGCCCAGAAACTTCCTGTGCCACGGTCGTGCCACTGCGCTTTTGGCTTCATTGACCGTCAGCTTGAGCCGCTCGGCCAGAAACCGGGTCAGGCTTGCCTTGATCCGCTCACCCGCCGTCTGGCTTTTGACGTAGATATTGCAGTCATCTGCGTAACGGCAGAACGCATGGCCTCGGCGTTCCAGTTCCCGATCCCGTTCCGTCAGCAGGATGTTCGACAGCAGCGGACTCAGTGGGCCACCTTGCGGCGTGCCCTGTCTGCGCTGACTGACCACTCCATCGGTCATCATCCCCGCTTCCAGATACCGGCGTATCAAACGAAGTACTCGCCCATCGCCGATTTGCTTTGCGAGCTTGCCCATCAACACGTCGTGATTGACCCGGTCGAAGAATTTCTCCAGATCCATGTCTACCACCACCCGACGGCCTTCGGCGATGTACTGCTGCGCCGCCTTGACCGCTTGATGCGCGCTCTTGCCCGGCCTGAAGCCGTAGCTCGATTCCGAGAAACCTTCCTCGAAGATCGGCGAGAGCACCTGATGCAACGCTTGCTGGATCAACCGATCCGTCAGCGTCGGTATCCGCTTCCTGTTCGTCAGGCCAGCGCTTTGCCTTCGGCTTCCTCCAGATTCGCAGTCGCCCGCGACACCCTTGCCGTTCAGCTAACTCTTCCCCTTGCCGGGCGAGTAGAGGTCTTATACCAATTTGCGTTCGATGATATAGAGGCTACCCACCTGAATCTAAAGATAAAGCATGGAGATATCTCCATATTTATATTATTGAAAGCAAGTTGGTATTACACCTCCAAGTGAGTGCGCCCTGCCGGGCACACCAAAAAAAAGCTTGCGCAATGACAAGCCTTTTCGAGTTTCAGGAGATAGCGGTGTTATTTTCTCTTCTTGCCCTTGGTGGCGGCAACGACGGCGGCCTTGAAGGTGGCGCCGGCGGAGAACTTGGGAACGGTTGTTGCCGGGATCTTGATCTTTTCGCCCGTTTTCGGGTTTTTGCCTTCGCGGGCAGCGCGCGCGGCGGACTTGAAAGAGCCGAAGCCGACGAGACTCACGCCATCGCCCTTGGCCACAGCCTGAACGATTGTCTCGATTACGGCATCGAGCGCCCTGCCAGAGGCGACTTTAGAGAGTTCGGCTTTTTCTGCGATTGCGTCGATCAATTCAGACTTGTTCATAGTATCTCCTATGGTTGAATGTAGAGAGTCATGATAAGAACTCAGCAGTAATTCTTGCACTTCATGGGCTTGAAGGGAAGGGGGGGACGCCATGAAAATGCAAGGGAAAGGAAAAAAATGTTGTTTTCCCCTGCAAGACGCGCTTCGCCCGGTTCGCATTTCACTTTTCCTTGGACAGCAGAGGCTTCAGGAAGTGCCCGGTGTAGCTGGTTTTGCTTGCGGCGATCGCCTTTGGCGTACCCGCTTCCAGTATCCGGCCGCCGCCGTCGCCGCCTTCCGGCCCGAGATCGACGATCCAGTCGGCGGTTTTGATGATGTCGAGGTTGTGCTCGATGACGATGATGGTGTTCCCGTGATCGGTCAGCCGGTGCAGCACCCCGAGCAGCATCTCGATATCCTGGAAATGCAGGCCGGTGGTCGGTTCGTCGAGGATGTACAGGGTGCGTCCGGTGTCGCGCTTGGACAGTTCGAGCGCGAGCTTCACGCGCTGCGCCTCGCCGCCGGAGAGGGTGGTGGCCGACTGGCCGAGCGTGATGTAAGAGAGGCCGACGTCGACCAGCGTTTGCAGCTTGCGCGCGATGACCGGGACGGCGTCGAAAAATTCGCGCGCCTGTTCGACGGTCATTTGCAGGATGTCGTGAATACTCTTGCCCTTGTACTGGATTTCCAGCGTCTCGCGGTTGTAGCGTTTGCCGTGGCAGACATCGCAGTTGACGTAGATGTCGGGCAGGAAGTGCATTTCGACCTTGATCATCCCGTCGCCCTGACAGGCTTCGCAGCGCCCGCCCTTGACGTTGAACGAGAAGCGTCCCGGCCCGTAGCCGCGCGCGCGCGATTCGGGCAGGCCGGCGAACAGGTCGCGGATCGGCGTCATCAGGCCGGTGTAGGTGGCCGGGTTGGAGCGCGGCGTGCGGCCTATCGGCGACTGGTCGACGTCGATGACCTTGTCGAAGTGATCGAGGCCGATGATTTCGTCATGGTCGGCGGGCTCCGTGGTCGAACCGTAGAGATGCTTCGCGGCGGCGGCGTAGAGCGTGTCGTTAATCAGCGTCGATTTGCCGGAACCGGAGACTCCGGTAATACAGGTGAACAAGCCGACCGGGAGTTCGAGCGTGACGTTTTTCAGATTGTTGCCGCGCGCGCCGACGATCTTCAGCACGCGTCCGGGGTTGGCGCGGCGTGGCGTGCCCGGCGCCTTGATGCGACGCCTGCCGGCGAGGTAATCGCCGGTCAGCGAGTCGGGATGGGCCATGATCTGCCTGGGCGTGCCCTTGGCGATGACGAAACCGCCGTGTACTCCGGCGCCGGGACCGATGTCGACCACGTAATCGGCGTGACGGATGGTGTCTTCGTCGTGTTCGACGACGATTACCGTATTGCCGATGTCGCGCAGGTGATGCAGCGTTTCGAGCAGGCGATGATTGTCGCGCTGGTGCAGGCCGATCGATGGTTCATCAAGCACATACATGACGCCGGTGAGTCCCGAACCGATCTGCGAGGCCAGCCGGATGCGTTGCGCTTCGCCCCCCGACAGCGTTTCCGCGGAACGGTCGAGCGACAGGTAGTTGAGCCCGACGTTGATCAGAAAGCTCAGGCGGCTGACGATTTCCTTGAGCACCTTTTCGGCGATCTGCGCTTTGTTGCCGGCGAGCTTCAAGTGGACAAAATAGTCGCGCGTCTGTTCGAGCGGCAGGCGGCTGATCTCGTGCAAGGTCAGCGCGTCCGGACCGCTGCCGATATGCACGTGGCGCGCTTCCTTGCGTAGTCGGCTGCCCTCGCAGGTCGGGCAGGTCTGGTTGCTGATCAGCTTGGCAAGCTCCTCGCGCACCGCCGCCGAGTCGGTTTCCTTGTAGCGGCGTTCAAAGTTGGTGACGATGCCCTCGAAGGTATGGCTGCGATCAAAGCGCGTGCCTTTTTCGTTGAGATAACGAAAGCGGATCACTTCGCGGCCGGAACCGTAGAGCAGGATCTGCCGGACTTTTTCGGGCAGCCGCGCGAACGGCGTATCGATGTCGAAATCATAATGCCTGGCCAGCGAGGCCAGCAGTTGGAAATAAAACTGGTTGCGCCGATCCCAGCCGTGAATGGCGCCGGCGGCGAGCGACAGTTCCGGCCGCGTGACGATGCGCTTCGGGTCGAAAAACTGAATCACGCCGAGCCCGTCGCATTCCGGGCAGGCGCCCATGGGATTATTGAACGAAAACAGCCGCGGTTCGAGTTCCTGCAAGGAGTACGAACACATCGGACAGGCGAAGCGGGCCGAGAACATGTGCTCCTTGCCGGAATCCATTTCCAGCGCGATGGCGCGGCCGTCGGCATGGCGCAGCGCGGTCTCGAAGGACTCGGCCAGACGCTGGCGGATGTCGTCACGCACCTTGAGCCGGTCGACGACGACATCGATACTGTGTTTTTTCGTCTTGGCCAGCTTGGGCAGCGCGTCGATCTCATGGATCGCGCCGTCGATGCGCAAACGGACGAAGCCCTGCGCGCGCAGTTCGGCGAACAGTTCAAGCTGTTCGCCCTTACGTTCGGCGACGGCCGGCGCGAGGATCATCAACTTCGTATCCGTCGGTAACGCCAGCACATGATCGACCATCTGCGAAACGGTCTGCGCTTCGAGCGGCAGGTCATGGTCCGGGCAATACGGCGTACCGGCGCGGGCGAACAACAGGCGCAGATAATCGTGAATCTCGGTGACCGTCCCGACCGTCGAACGCGGGTTGTGGCTGGCCGCCTTCTGCTCGATGGAAATGGCCGGCGACAGTCCCTCGATCAGGTCGACATCCGGCTTGTCCGTCATTTGCAGGAACTGGCGGGCGTAGGCGGAGAGCGATTCGACGTAGCGGCGCTGCCCCTCGGCGTAGAGCGTATCGAAAGCCAGCGAGGACTTGCCCGAGCCGGACAGCCCGGTAATAACGATCATCCGGTTGCGCGGAAGGTCAAGATCAATGTCCTTGAGATTGTGCGTGCGCGCGCCGCGAATGCGGATTTCCTTTAAATCTTCCATGGAGAGGTCGTGCCGGGAGGGAAAAGCAAACCTAATAGTATACGCGCAAGAAATGACTTGGCTGGCCTTGGGGAAATGCTGAATCCTTGTTTTCTCCTTCCGGCGCTTCGCGCCAGCTTCCTCGGAGAGTGAGGGGCTTATCGATTCCCGTGGTCGCAATTCAGTAGATTCGCGGCAGCCATGGCAAACTCTTTTATAATCCCGTTTCAGATTTTCCATCCATCAGGGAGGCAACATGGCTTCGGTCAACAAAGTGATTCTCGTCGGTAATCTCGGCGCCGATCCAGAAACCCGTTACATGCCCAACGGCGACGCCGTGGCGAATATTCGGCTGGCGACCAGCGAACAATGGACCGACAAGGCCAGCGGCGAAAAGCGCGAATTGACCGAGTGGCATCGCGTGGTGTTCTACCGCAAACTGGCCGAGATCGTCGGGCAGTATCTGAAAAAAGGTTCCTCTGTCTATGTCGAGGGCCGTATCCGCACGCGCAAATGGCAGGATAAGGAAGGCCAAGAACGCTACACCACGGAAATCGAGGCCAACGAGATGAAAATGCTCGGCGGCCGCCAAAACCCATCTTCGTCCGGCGGGGAAGCCGAGTACGGGAGCAGCGCACCGTCATCCGCACCCGCCGCTGCCCCGGGCGGCAGCCGCCCGGCCCCAGCCAAGAAGGCGCCGAGTTTCGAGGATATGGACGACGACATTCCGTTTTAAAGAGTTGCGGCTGAGCGCCGGGCTTGAGTCTGGCTGCTTATCCACGTTTCCGCGTTTCGGTGAATTTCCCTAGCCGCACTCGGCGACGATCTTCAGGATTTCTTCGCCGTAGGCTTCAAGTTTGCGATCGCCGACGCCGGATATCTGGCGCAACTCGTTTAGCGTAGCAGGGCGGGCGAGGGCGATGTCGCGCAAGGTCGCGTCGTGGAAGATGACGTAAGCCGGTACGTTGCGCTCCTGAGCGGTGCTGGCTCGCCAGGTGCGCAGGCGGTCGAAAAGGGTGCCTGGCAGGCCGCCGGGAATTCCCTGCATATTCGCTTTGCGACGGGTTTTGGCTTTACGGGTTTTTTCGGGGGAGAGCCTGACGGTGAAGCTGACTTCGCCGCGCAGTAACGGGCGGGCGTCGTCGGTGAGCGTCAGGGCGTTGTAGCGTTCGTGGTCGACGTTGACCAGTTCGTGAGCGATGAGCTGGCGGAAAACCATGCGCCAGCGTTTTTCGTCGAGGTCGTTGCCGATGCCGAAGGTGCTCAGACGGTCGTGACCGCGCTCCTGTACTTTGTCGGTGACTTCGCCGCGCAGCACGTCGATCAGGTGTCCGGTGCCGAAGCGTTGGCCGGTGCGGTAGACGCAGGAGAGCGCCTTGCGCGCGGCTTCGGTGGCGTCCCAGGTCTGGGGTGGTTCCAGACAGTTGTCGCAGTTGCCACAGGGGGCGGCTTCTTCGCCGAAATAGGCGAGCAGATGCTGGCGGCGGCAGGTGGTGGCTTCGGCCAAGCCCACAAGGGCGTCAAGCCGGTTGCGGGCGAGTCGGCGGTAGGTTTCGTAATCGCGGTCGTCGACGCCGTCGCCCGCGTCGATCATCCGGCGCTGGTTGACGATATCCTGCGCGCTCCACGCCATCCAGGCCTGCGCGGGCAAGCCATCGCGTCCGGCGCGTCCGGTTTCCTGATAGTAGCTTTCGATGGAACGCGGCAGATCAAGATGAGCGACAAAGCGGACATCGGGTTTGTCGATGCCCATGCCGAAGGCGATGGTCGCCACCATCACGATGCCGTCTTCGCGCAAAAAACGGTTTTGATGCGCGCTACGGGTTTCGGTGGGCAGACCGGCGTGGTAGGGCAGGGCGGTGATGCCTTGTTCTTCCAGCCAGGCGGCGGTTTCCTCGACTTTGCGGCGGGAGAGGCAGTAGACGATGCCCGCTGCACGGGAGAAGTGAGGGTAGATATCTTCGCGGATAAAATGGAGTAATTGGCGGCGCGGATCGTCCTTTTCGACGATGGTGTAGCGGATGTTGGGGCGGTCGAAGCTGGCGATAAAGCAACGCGCTCCGGTCAGGTGCAGGCGTTGGATGATTTCGTCGCGCGTCTGGCGGTCGGCGGTGGCGGTGAGCGCGATGCGCGGGATGCCGGGGTAGCGCTCGGGCAGGATTGAGAGTTGCAGGTATTCGGGGCGGAAGTCGTGCCCCCATTGGGAGACGCAGTGCGCTTCGTCGATGGCGAAAAGCGCGAGACGCCCGGTGTCGCGCAGGTGGTCGAGCTGGTCGAGAAAGCGGGGTGTCATCAGACGTTCGGGGGCGACATAGAGCAGGTCGAGCTTGCCTGTATACAGGGCGCGCTCGGTGTCGCGCGCGGCGTCAAAACCGAGGCTGGAATTAAGGCAATCGGCCGCGACGCCTGCTTCTTTGAGTGCGCTGACCTGATCGTGCATGAGCGCGATCAGCGGGGAGACGATGATGGCGGTGCCGAGGCGCATCAGCGCGGGGATCTGGTAGCAGAGGGATTTGCCGCCGCCGGTGGGCATCAGGACGAGGGCATCACCTCCGGCGGCGACGTGTTCGATGATGGTCTGCTGCTCGCCGCGAAAGGCGTCGTAGCCGAAAACGTGGGCGAGGGTGTCGCGGGCGCTACGTAAACCACACAGACCATTCGGGCCATTGGCGCTCATGCTTGTGTGTTGTGCATGACGTGACCGCGATGGAGGATGTCGAAACGGCCGTTGCTAAACACCAGTGGGTGGGGCAGGCTGGCCGCATCTCCAGCGAGCGCGTGCGGCGGGCAGTATTTAGCTTTAAACGAGGGGGACGAGCAGGACATGACGGGGCACACGAAAAAATAGAATTGTAAGCGAGAGTCGAGGCCGGGACAGAATACATAATGACGCCAAATTGGCGACAGTGGTGTACTGAGTCTTTGGCAAGAAACCACAATTCGTCAATGTCCCCGGCCTGTGCCGCGCTGCCACGCTGAAAGAAATCGAAGCTCAGGGCTGGTCGCTCAACCCCGGTCGCTACGTTGGCGTTGCGCCGAACGAGGAGGTGAGCGACGAGGATTTCAAGGAACAGCTTGAAACGCTGAATGAAGAACTGGAAACCCTCAATGCTCAAGCTCGTGAGTTGGAAACCGCCATCGCTGCGAATGTAGCGGAGATTCTCCAGCAATGACGGAACAGATCCCGTCTGTCTGCGGCAAAGGTATAACCGATGATTGGACGCTATTCAAACCGATGATTGGACGCTATTCAAACCGATGATTGGACGCTATTCAAACCGATGATTGGACGCTATTCAAACCGATGATTGGACGCTATTCAAACCGATGATTGGACGCTATTCAAACCGATGATTGGACGCTTCCAAAACCGATGATTGGACGCTTGCCAAACCGACAATTGGACGGTATCGTAATCGGCAAATGGTCAGCCCCGTTCCTACTTATCCCCGCCCTTTAGTCGGCAGCCTGCGTACTGCCTTGGCCGACACGCCAGTGGTCTGTTTGCTGGGATCGCGTCAGTGCGGCAAAACTACGCTGGCGCGTACTCTGGGACCGGAATATGCCTATTTCAGCTTCGATGAAGACACCACACTGAACTTTGCCCGCACAGACCCTGCGGGTTTTGTCGCCGCTTTGCCAGCCAAGGCGGTGCTGGACGAAGTGCAACGCGTGCCGGATCTGTTGCGCGCCCTCAAACTGGCGGTGGATGCCGATCGCAGGCCGGGGCGCTTCGTCCTGACGGGATCAGCCAACCTGCTGCTGTTGCCGAATCTGGGCGACTCCCTGGCCGGACGCATGGAGGTGCTGTATCTGCAACCGCTGTCAGCGGCGGAACTGGCGTGTCAACCGGGGTGTTTTCTGTCTGATTTGCTGGAGAGCCGCCTGAAGGCGGAGCTTCGGCCAACGGCAACGCCACCGACAGATGCGTTGCCGCAACGCTTGTTGGCGGGCGGTTTTCCCGAGGCGGTAGCGCGTACACCGACCCGCGCCCGCGCCTGGCATCGCGCTTATGTGCGCACGCTGGTGGAACGCGATGCGCGCGATGTGGCCCTGCTGCGCGACGCCAGCGCGCTGGCCCGGCTGCTGGAATTGCTGGCTCTGCGCACGGGCGAATTGCTCAACGTGACCAGCCTGGGCAATGAACTGAACTTGCGGTGGGAAACCGCCAATAGCTATCTGGACGTGGGCGAACGTCTGTTCCTGTTGCGGCGTTTGCTCCCCTGGCATCGCAACGAGGCAAAACGTCTCATCAAAACGCCCAAGCTGCATTTTGTCGATAGCGGTCTGGCAGCCACCCTGGCTGGACTGAGCGTGGAAGACTGGAACACGCGCCGCGACCGCTTCGGGCATTTGCTGGAATCTTGGGTCGTGCAGCAAATCATTACCCAGGCGGGCTGGACGGACCCGGATCTGCGTTTCTGGCATTACCGGGACAAGGATCAGGTGGAAGTCGATCTGGTCATCACGCGGGGGCGACAGACCTGGGGCGTGGAAGTGAAATCCTCCATGACCGTGCTGCCCGGCGACGGGCGTGGGCTGCGTCGCCTGGCCGAACAGTGCGGCAAGGATTACTGTGGCGGCGTGGTTTTGTATGCGGGGGGCAGCGCCTACGCGCTGGAAGGGAATCATACATTTGCTGTGCCGCTGGCGCAGTTGTGGGACAGGTGACGGATGATGAACTGGAGAGAAACCACGCCAGGCGAGGTATGCGACGAAGTAAATGGAATCATCCAGACCGGCCCGTTTGGATCGTAACTTCATCAGTCAGATTATTCGGAGCTTGGAATTCCCGTTGTGATGCCAAAGGACATCATAGAAGGACGCATTTCCTCTGAAACGATGGCGCGTGTTTCAACTGAACACGTTGAGCGTTTGTCTCGGCACAGGCTAGCCAGCTTCTCGGCAATATAGGTCAAAATCTCGTCGAGGTCGCGGTTGGCGGATTCGGATATGACTACCCTATAGCCCATGCTTATCCCTCAAGGCCTGTAGAGCCTCCCGCGCATCCAGCACTTTGCCCTCCGTAATTTCTCGCTCGGCTTCGTCAAGTTTCGTATAGATATCCTGAAGGTACAGGTTCTTTTCATAAGTCTCCATGCTCATCAGAACCATATCGCCATAACCGTTTTTTGTGATAAACACAGGCCCGGAAGTCCGATGGCACAGCGCGGAAACCTCGCTGGTATTTTTCAAATCCTTAATCGGAATGATTTGCGGCATTTTGTGAGCCTCCGTATGGGGTGGCCTTAAAATACCATAGTTATGCCATTTTCGCTGGATGCGCCAATCTGTCGTTGGCGCGGCAAAAACTTCGCTTTCTGATTTTTATTTAAGTCGTTGCCGGCGCTTCGATGTAAGCGCATGTTTTTAAAACGTTTCTTATTTAAGTAGAAAACGTCCGAATGAAAAACTGGGTGATATGGATGCCGCCCAGTCTGGTTTTTTGGCGGCCTACTGGCGGTCATGCTCCTGCTGCAACTCTTGAATCGCCACCCGGAACTGCTGAACGAAATACGGGCGACTGTGTAATTTCAACGACATCCTGAAGATATAGGTTCTTTTCATCGTAAAACTAACTCCGGTTTGAAACCCCGCCCTTCAGAGCGGTGGGAGCCAACCCCGGCATGAAGGCCGGGGTTAGTAACATTTTTGAAAAGAAAACAAACCACTTCAAAAATACAAAAGTCCTTTATCCAATAAACAGCGACAAAATCCAAATACCGATCATGGCACCGACGCCTTCTATCAGGGTAGCCATGGTCTGGGTTTTATAGCCCTGTTCAGGTTTCAGGCCGCCGAAGTTGGTAACCACCCAGAAGTAGGAGTCGTTGGCATGCGAAACGGTCATCGCGCCCGCGCCAATCGCCATGACAGTCAGGGCAATCTGCACATCGGACACCAGGCCTAAGGCCCCCATCATGGGCGCCACGATACCTGCGGTGGTGACCAGAGCCACGGTGGAAGAACCCTGGGCTGTCTTGAGTATGGCTGAAAGGAAGAAGGGGAAGAAAATTCCTATGGTCGCCAGACTCGTGGCATTGCTCTTGATGAAGTTCACAATGTCCGTGGATGCGATAACCCGACCCAGAACGCCGCCAGCGGCAGTGATAAAAAGGATGGGTCCAACGATCTTGAGCGTCTCGTTGGTAATGTCATAGAACTTATCCATCTTGTTCGCGTCAGCAAGCTGCCAGACGGCAAAAAGCACGCCCACGGCCAAAGCGATGATCGGCGTTCCCAGGAAGGCAAGAATCTGGTAGAGCGGGCCGGTCCACTTGGCCATGGCGGCGATAGAACCCAGGGCCATTAACAGAATGGGGACGACAATCGGAGCCAGGGCGACAAAACCGCCGGGAAGCTTGCCATAGCTTGCCACGATTTCTTCGTAACTCCTGGTGGCCCCATCGATGTCAATGTCCTCTATGGATTTTTCCTTTTTCCCTATATATCCGGCATAAAACAGGGCCGGGATAAGGGCGGGAATGGAAACGACCACACCCAACGCCATGACCAGAAGCAGATTCACGGGCTGGCCGGCGCCTTGAAAAAGGGTATTGGCCGCCGCAATGGGACCTGGCGTGGGCGGGATAAATACGTGGGACGCATAGAGACCCGTGGAAAGAGCCACGGTCATGGCCACACTGCTTACCCGGGTTTTCTTGACCAGCGCCTTGCGGATGGGATCCAGGATAACGAAGCCGGAATCGCAGAATACGGGGATGGAAACCACCCAGCCCATGAGCTGCATGGCCAGCACGGGATACTTGCGGCCCACCAGCGCGATTATCATGTTCGCCAGTTTGAAAGCCCCGCCGGTAGCCTCCAGAACCATCCCGATCAGAGCGCCCAGGATAATTACGATACCAATGCTGGTAAAGGTCCCGGAAAAGCCCGCGCCTATGACGTTGGCTATACCCATGACGGTTTTTCCATCAACCGTCACATTGTTCAGGGGAATACCCCCGATAAGACCGAAGATCAGTGATACGGCCAAAATCGAAAAGAATGCGTGTATGTTGAATTTGGAAATAGCCACTATCATCACGATAATGGCGATGACAAAAACAATAACTAGAGGAAAACCGGTCATAAACACCTCCGCTGAATTAAAGGATTCCGACAGATGCGCGCCGTGGTTGAATTAAGGCTTTTTTTAGGACGTTCGGCTTCAAGATGCTAATGCCTGTCGATATTAAAAAGCAAGAAAAAAACGACGGGAAATCCCTCGGAGTAATTGTTGTGATGATGACCCGCGACCGCTCGGCGATGAGTCCGGAAGCTGCCAACCGCGAGCTGTACCGGCTGCTCAAGGAGGACCTCAGCCGCAGCATTGAACAGATTTATGTTGCTCTGCTGGCGTTCTCCAACAGCCTGAACGACGAGCAGCAACGGCATGTCCGCGAAAACATGAGCGAGGAAGAACTGGTCATCTTCGACATCCTCACCCGGCCCGCGCCGGAGTTGTCAGCCGAGGAACGGACAGAGGTGAAGAAAGTGGCTCGCGAGTTGCTGGCGCGGCTCAAGTCCTTGCTGGTGTTGAACTGGCGGCAGAAATCGACGGCCCGCTCACAGTTGAAATTGACCATCGAAGACACCCTCGATACCGGTTTGCCGCGTGCTTATTCGCCCGAGCTTTACAAGCAGAAATGCTCGGCGGTGTTCGAGCATGTGTGTGAGAGCTACCCGGATCGGAATGCGGGCGTTCATGCCTCGTAAGGGCAGGGGGAGTATCGGCTTTGCATAGCCGGCCCGTTCCGCGAATTCCTCGCTCCCCCCTTGTGCTTGTCCGCTTTCGCCCGAATCCCTCGAATTCTGAACGAAGAGCGCCCACCCTCACCCGGCTTTCGGCCACCTTCTCCCGCAAGCGGGAGAAGGAAAATCTCTCTTTCTTCCACTCGTGGGTGAGTTGGGATGCCTGCGCCACGGTGCGCGGCACTCGGTATCTGGTATTACTCTTGTAGCGGCACGTAGCCCTGCACCGGGTCGACTTCACCGCCGAAAAAGTATTTTTCGACCTGCTCGGCAAGGTATTTGCGATGTTCGATATCGGCAAGATTCAGGCGATTTTCGTTGATGATCATCGTCTGCATGCGAGTCCATTGCTGCCATGCTTCCTTGGAAACGCTGGCGAAAATCCGCCTGCCCAGTTCGCCGGGGTACGGTGGAAAATCCAAACCTTCCGCTTCGCGACCGAGTTTGATGCATTTGATCATTCTTGCCATGTTGATCGACTCCATTAAGTAATTGTATTTAATAAAAAAATTCTTAAAGCGCACTACAGCGCCTTGGCGAATATCTTGGAACGGCGTTGCAGGTTGTAAATCAGCCGTTTTTCCTCGGGCAGGTCATCCACCGTTTTTTCGACGAATCCCCGCTCCTTGAACCAGTGCGCGGTCAGCGTGGTGAGTACGAACAACTGCCTGATGCCGACCGCGCGAGCGCGTGTCTCGATGCGTCTCATCAACTGCTCGCCATAGCCCCAGCGCCGATACTGCGGGTGTACGGCCAGACACGCAAGCTCCGCATGATCGTTACCGTAGGGATACAGCGCGGCGCAGCCGACGATCAGCCCATCGTGTTCGACCACTGAAAAACGCAGGATTTCGCGTTCGAGCAATTCGCGCGAGCGGCGTACCAGCGCTCCGCTTTCTTCCAGCGGCTGGATCAGCGCCACCAGACCGCTGATGTCGTCGGCGCGCGCATCGCGCAGAATCTCCAGCGATTCGCGCGTAATGATCGTTCCGGCGCCGTCGCGCGAGAAAAGTTCGAGCAGCAGCGTTCCTTCTTCATTGTAACCAATCAGGTGTACCCGCCCGACGCCCGAGCGACTGGCGCGCACGGCGCACGGCAGGTAACGCCGCATATCGGGCGAAAGCCAGTCGGCCTCGCGCATCAAGCGCTCCGCCGCATCCACGGTCAACTCGTCGAGCAGATTGCCGCTGCTGTCGATCACGCCCTGGCTGTCGGTCAGAAAGATCAGCTTGTCGGCGCGGATGGCGGTGGCGGTGGCTTCCGCGACCTCTTCCATCGCCAGGTTGAAAATTTCGCCGGTCGGACTGGCCCCCAGGCAAGAAAGAACGACGATGTTGCCGATGCCCAGTTGCGCCCGGACGCCTTCGGCGTCGATCTTGCGCACCATCCCGGCGTACTGCATGTCGACGCCGTCGATCACGCCGACGGGCTTGGCGGTGATGAAGTTGCCGGTGACCACCCGGATGGTGCTGTTGGCCATCGGCGTATCCGGCAGCCCCTGCGAGAGCAAGGCTTCGATTTCGAGATAGACGCTGCCCACGGCGTCGATCGCGCAGTCGAGGGTTGCCGCGTCGGTGACGCGATAACCGGCATGAATCACGGATTCGAGACCTTTTTCGCGCAATTCTTCCTCGATCTGGGGACGCGCGCCGTGCACCAGGACCAGCCGCACGCCAAGCGCCGCGAGCAGGTTCGCATCGTAGGCCAGCGTATGCGCGAAGGGGCCGGAAATGGCCTTGCCACCGAACGCAAGAACGAAAGTCTTGCCTCGGAAAAGGTTGATGTACGGAGCAACCGACCGGAATAGCGACGCGAACTGCGAGGCGCTCAAGGCATCGTACATAGTTTGTTCAGTCCTTCTTTCTTTTGAGTTTGTCGGAGGCTGTAGGGCGGAAAAGCGAAGCGCATTCCGCCGTATGGCCAGTCGCAAATACCCCACATCCGGCGGAATGCGGCCTTCGGCCTTTTCCGCCCTACATTAAGCATGATTTGTCCCCGCTTCAGTGTTTCCCGCAAAATCACCCCACAAGCACTGGATTGCCGCCAGCGCCGCCATGCCCGCCGTTTCCGTGCGCAATACACGCGGCCCGAGACGCACGGCGACGAAGCCGGCCAGGAGCGCCAGATCCGTTTCTTCCGGCGCCAGACCGCCCTCGGCGCCGATCAGCAACTCGACGGTGCCCGCTTTCCCCGGACGGTGGCATGTATCAAGCGTCATCGAAGCATCGGGGTCGAGCATCAGGCGCATCGGCTTTGCGCCGACGGGTGGCCTGCCAAGCCAATCCCGCAGATCCTCCAGCTCGGCGACTTCAGGCACGCGGTTGCGGCCGCACTGCTCGCAGGCCGACGCCACCACGGCGCGCCAGTGCACCACCCGTTTTTTCGCCCGCTCGCCAGCCAGGCGGACGACGCTACGCTGCGAGACAACGGGCACGATGTGCCCGACGCCCAATTCAACCGCCTTCTGCATGGTCAGATCCATCTTTTCGCCCGACTGCAATGCCTGCACCAGCGTCAAGCCGAGCGGTGATTCACGCTCGACATCGCGCCATGAGAGCACCTCGGCGACAGCCGTGCCACGGTCGCGGAAATCAATGCGGCACGCATATTCCCCGCCCTTGCCATCGAACAGGGTCAGATCGTCGCCCGCCCCCAGCCGCAGAACCCTCGTGGCATGGCGGGCAACGCCTTCCGGCAATTCGACGCGCGTACCCTCGGCAAGAGGAAAAGGGCTGAAGAAACGGGGAGGATTCATCGTAAAACCAACTCCGGTTTGAAACCCCACTCTTCAGGGCGGTAAGGGGCCATACCCCGGTCTGAAGGCCGGGGTTTCGGCGATCGTTTTGGGAGGGGATGCAAACTCATGGAGAAACATGAGCGGCGTTTGCTTTCCCTCGCCCGCTTGCGGGAGAGGGCGCCCCGGCAGGGGTGGGTGAGGGGGGGTTGGACATGTTCCAGTGTTGCTTCGTGCTGAATTGCCGCTCCCTCATCCGGCCTTCGGCCACCTTGGCCTCGCACGCTCCGCAAGCGGGGCGAAGGGATTGACCGCAGTGTTCCGCAGGAAATATTGTCCATCAGTGCCATCGAACCCGAAATTTCATGAATATGTTTGTCATGGAGAAACATGAGCGGCGTTTGCTTTCCCTCGCCCGCTTGCGGGAGAGGGTGCCCCGGCAGGGGCGGGTGAGGGGGGGTTGGACATGTTCCAGTGTTGCTTCGTGCTGAATCGCCGCCCCCTCATCCGGCCTTCGGCCACCTTCTCCCCGCAAGCGGGGCGAAGGGATTGACCGCAGTGCTCCGCAGGAAATATTGTCCATCATTTCAACGACATTCATCGTAAAACTAACTCCGGTTTGAAACCCCTTCCAAAACACGTTAGATCGACAGGCCTGAAGGCCTGTCGCTAATTTCTTGCTGGCTTCTTGCTGGCCGGTATTATAGAAGCAACGACCGGGGCTATCGACACGAAAATCAACCTGGGGCGGTGGTCGTCAGAGGAATTTCACCGGGAGTGGGGCGAGGAATTCGTGGAACGAGCCGGCTGTGCAAAGCGGGTATTCTCCGCCATGTCGCTTGTCGACCACCCTGCCGAGACGTTGCGCAAGTGCAACAGCCCGGATTGGGTGTGGTCGCAATCATGAGCAGCAACAATACCGTCACCTGTCCGGACGACTCGCCCGATAGTGCAGTTTTCCCTTCCTGTATCTGTTTGCAGCGATGCAGCAAGTCCTGCGTGCTTACGGCGCATTCAGCGATTTCTTGACGCTTTGCCGTGCAAAGCCGCTTATAATCAGCCTTGTGGACTGGTTAACGCATTTCCCGGCTGTAATCCGGGATTGTTTTTGTCGATGTTCTCTTGACGCCAGAATCCAGCGCCGAATTCAGGGATAACCGTTACAGCACAGGAGAGACAAATTCATGGCTGAATCAAAGAAAGGCAATGTTACCGGCGCTGAGTTCCATGCCGAGATCGACGAGAAACTGCTCCATGCCGTCGCTGCCGAGCCGATAACCGCGAATACCAAGGAAATTTACAAGGCCCTGGCCTTCGTCGTGAGGGAGCAGTTGGGGAGCCGTTGGGTTAAAACGCAGGTGGAGGACCGCAAAAACAGAGCGCGCCGAATCTACTACATGTCCATGGAGTTCCTGATCGGCCGCACGCTGAACAACGCCCTGTCCGCGCTCGATTTGCGCGACACGGCGGAGGCGGCGTTTGCCGGCGCCGGCGGCCCCAGCCTGACCGATGTGATCGAATGCGAACCGGATGCCGCTCTGGGCAACGGTGGTCTGGGTCGTCTGGCGGCCTGTTTTCTGGATTCGATGGCGACGCTTGAGCTTCCGTCCTGGGGTTATGGCATGCGCTATGAGTACGGTATGTTCGCCCAGTCGATCATCAATGGCGTGCAGGTCGAGCACCCTGATTCCTGGCTGGTTAATGGAACGCCGTGGGAATTTTCGCGCCCTGGGACGATGTTCCACGTGCGCTTTGGGGGTACCGCGGAACATCACGGCGAGTGGGCCGAATGGAATGCCGCCGAGGCGGTCGAGGCGCGCGCCTTCGATTATGTCATTCCCGGTCACGGCACCGATCGGGTCAGCACACTGCGGCTATGGAAGGCGGACGCCCCCGCCCAGATCGACCTCAATGCCTTCAATTCCGGCGACTATGCGCGGGCGGCGGAATTCAAAAACCGCTTCGAGAACATCTCCTGGGTGTTGTATCCGAACGACAGTACACCGGCGGGCCGGGAACTTCGTCTGCGCCAGGAATATTTCTTCGTCTCCGCGTCGCTGCAAGACATCATCTTCCATCATCTGGAAGAGCATAAACACCTCAACAACCTGGCTGACCAGATCGCCATTCACCTCAACGATACGCATCCGGCCATCGCCGTGGCCGAGTTGATGCGCCTGTTCTGCGACGAATACGGCATGCTCTGGGATGCGGCCTGGAGCCAGTGCCAGCGCATTTTCTCCTACACCAATCACACCTTGATGCCCGAAGCATTGGAAACCTGGCCGGTGAGCATGATCGAGAGTTTGCTGCCGCGCCACATGCTGATCATCTATCGCATCAATCAGGAATTCCTGACCGAAGTCGAAAAACGCTTCCCAGGGGACATCGACCTGATTCGCAGCGTTTCGCTGATCGACGAAAGCGATAACAAGCGGGTGCGCATGGCGCATCTCTCCATCGTTGGCAGCCATCGCATCAACGGCGTCTCGCAACTGCATTCCGATCTGATGGTCAGGACGATCTTCGCCGGCTTCGCCAAGCTCTACCCGGAACGTTTCCACAACAAGACCAACGGCGTCACGCCGCGCCGCTGGCTGGCGCAGGCCAATCCGGATCTGGCGTCCCTGCTCGACAGGAGTATCGGCCAGGACTGGCGCCTCGATCTCGACCGCCTGCAGGAACTGCGTCCCCTGGCCGATGATGCGAACTTCCGCGCGGATTTCGCCACGGCCAAGCACAAGAACAAGATCCGGCTCGCCGATTACATCCGGCGGGAAACCGGCGTCGCGCTCAATCCGGACAGTCTGTTCGACGTGCAGGTCAAGCGCATCCACGAGTACAAGCGGCAACTGCTCAATGTTCTGCATGTCATTACCCGCTACAACGCCATCCTGCACGGGCAGGCCGACAACGCCGCGCCGCGCTGCGTGATCTTTGCCGGCAAGGCCGCTTCGTCGTATTACATGGCCAAGCAGATCATCCAGTTGATCAACGACATCGCTACCATCATCAACAGCGATCCACGCGTGGAGGACCGCCTGAAAGTCGTGTTCGTTCCCAATTACGGCGTATCGATCGCCGAACTGATCATGCCTGCGGCGGACCTTTCTGAACAAATTTCCACCGCCGGGACGGAAGCTTCGGGAACCGGCAACATGAAATTCGCGCTCAACGGCGCGCTGACCATCGGCACGGAGGACGGCGCCAATATCGAAATCCGCGATAACGTCGGTTCCGACAACATCTTCATTTTCGGCAACAACGCGCAGCAAGTGGAAATCCTGCGGCGTTCCGGGCACGCCCCGCGCGCGATCTACCAGAGCAATCCGGCGCTCAACGAAACGCTGAACAAGATCGACGGCGGATTCTTCTCACCGCAGGACCGTAAGCGCTACCACGATCTGTTCAACAGCTTGGTCAACTACGGAGACCATTATCTGTTGCTGGCCGATTACGCCGACTACGTGGAAACACAGGGCCGGGTCGACAGTCTCTACAAGACGCCCGCCGAATGGCAGCGCAAAGCGATCCTCAATGTCGCCGGGATGGGACCGTTCTCGTCCGACCGGACCATCCGGGAATACGCCATCGACACCTGGAATCTCGGCAACTCACTGAAGAAAGCCTGACATGTTGAGAAAAGCGGAAGTCCTGGCCCTGTGCCGGGCCGAGCACGGCGACCCCTTTGGCGTACTCGGCCTGCACAGCGACAGCAAGGGTCGCCTGTGGCTGCGCACTCTGCAGCCGGGCGCGAATGCCGTATTCGTGATTGACGCGGATGACGATGACAAAGTGCTGGAACTGACCCAGCGCAAGATCGACGTTCTCGGCGGACCGTCCGGATTCTTCGAAGCGCAACTGCCTGGAGGCTGCCAGACCTTCAAGTACCGCCTGAGAATCGTCTGGCCCGGCGGAGTGCAGGAGATCGCCGATCCCTACAGTTTCCTGACGATTATCGGCGATCTCGACGCCTGGCTGCTGGCGGAAGGCTCGCATTTGCGGCCCTTCGAGCGTCTGGGGGCGCATCCCGGCGAAATCGATGGCGTCCGGGGCGTGACCTTTGCCGTCTGGGCGCCGGACGCGCAACGCGTGTCCGTCGTCGGCGATTTCAATACCTGGGACGGCCGTCGCCATCCGATGCGCCTGCGCCGCGAGTGCGGCGTCTGGGAATTATTCATTCCCGGCGTCGAAAGCGGCGACTGCTACAAATACGAGATTCGCGCCAGAAATGGCCAAGTCCTGCCGCACAAAGCCGATCCCTACGGTATCGCCGCCGAACTGCGCCCATCGACCGCTTCACTCGTCCATCCCTTGCCGCAACCCGTGGAGCGCCAGACCCTCCGGGCGGGCGAACGATTGGGCTCGCCGGTTTCCATTTATGAAGTCCATCTCGGTTCCTGGCGGCGCGGCGACGAGGGAGAGTTCCTCGACTGGCAGCGCCTCGCCGAGACCCTGATTCCCTACGCCACGGACCTGGGTTTCACCCACCTGGAATTATTGCCGGTTTCGGAACATCCGTTTGATGGTTCCTGGGGCTACCAGCCGCTCGGTCTTTACGCGCCGACCGCGCGCTTCGGGTCGCCGGAAGGTTTTCGCAGCTTCGTTGCGGCGTGCCACAAGGCAGGACTCGAAGTCATCGTCGACTGGGTTCCCGCGCATTTCCCGACCGATGGGCATGGTCTGGCCCGCTTTGACGGCGACTGCCTGTACGAACACGCCGACCCGCGCGAGGGTATGCACCAGGACTGGGGGACGCTGATTTACAACTTCGGCCGTCGTGAAGTGTTCAACTACCTCGTCGGCAACGCTCTGTTCTGGGTTGAACGCTACGGCATCGACGGCCTGCGCGTCGACGCCGTCGCCTCGATGTTGTACCGCGATTACAGCCGCAATGAGGGAGAATGGATTCCCAACATTTACGGCGGCCGCGAAAACCTCGAAGCGGTGCATTTCCTGCGCCGCGTCAACGAAATACTGGGGCAGGAATGTCCCGGCGCCGCCACCTACGCCGAAGAGTCTACCGCCTGGCCGGCCGTCACCCGTCCGCCGTCGATGGGCGGTCTGGGTTTCCATTTCAAGTGGAACATGGGCTGGATGCACGACGTGCTCGATTACATGCAGCATGACCCGATCCACCGCCGCTATCACCACAACCAGTTGACCTTTGGCCTGCTCTACGCTTTTTCCGAAAATTTCGTGCTGCCGCTGTCGCATGACGAAGTCGTGCATGGCAAGGGCTCGCTGATCAGCAAGATGCCCGGCGACTACTGGCAGAAATTCGCCAATCTGCGCGCCCTGTACGGTTTCATGTGGGCGCATCCGGGCAAGAAGCTGCTCTTCATGGGCGGGGAATTCGCCCAATGGAACGAGTGGAACAGCGCCGGCTCGCTCGACTGGAATCTGCTCGACTATCCCTCGCATAGCGGCATGCAGGCGCTGATCCGCGATCTGAACCAGCTTTACCGTTCAACTCCGGCGCTGTACGAGATCGACTTCGAATACGGCGGTTTCGAGTGGATTTCGCCCAACGATTCGGACAACTCGGTCATCGCCTTCCTGCGCCGCGGCAAGGATCACTCGCGCGTCATGCTGTGCGTGTGCAATTTCACGCCCGTGGTGCGCGAGGGCTATCGTATCGGCGTCCCCGGTCCGGGTGTTTACAGCGAGCGGCTGAATACCGATTCGCACTACTACGGCGGCAGCAACGTGGGCTGTGAATTCGGTGCGGTCGATGCGCAAGAGATCCACTCGCACGGCAGGGAATGGTCGATTGCCCTGACCCTGCCGCCACTCGCCGCCGTATTTCTGGAATGGCAACACTAAGCGCGCCGTCGGTTTTGCAGGCAGGAGCGCCGAGGCCGCTCGGAGCGCACTGGGATGGCGCGGGAGTCAACTTCGCGCTGTTTTCGGCGCACGCCGAACGCGTCGAACTCTGCATCTGGGAAGGCGATGTCATGCGCACCTTCCCCATGCCCAAATGCACCAACCAGGTCTGGCACGGCTACCTGCCCGGCGCGGCGCCCGGCCTGTGTTACGCCTACCGGGTTTATGGTCACAACGCTCCGGGACATCGCTTTGATCCACGGCGTCTGCTCGTCGATCCCTATGCCAGGGAATTGACCGCTTCTCCTGAACAGGAATTTCTGTCCCGCGTCGTCGATCCGGCTTTCGACTGGGGAAACGATGCGCATCCGGATACTCCCCTGAAAGATTCCGTCTTTTACGAAGTCCATGTAAAAGGCGCGACGCAGCGACACAGCGGCGTACCGGAAGCCTTGCGCGGCACTTATGCCGGTCTGGCTTCCCCCGCGATGCTTGCTCACTTCCGGCATCTGGGGATCACAGCCGTCAAGCTCTTGCCGGTCCAGGGCTTCCTCGATGAAGAGCGTCTTCAGCAACACGGATTGCATAATTACTGGGGCTACAACACCCTGTCGTTTTTCGCCCCGGAGCCGCGTTACGCCGCGCGGGTCGATGGTCAGTCGGCGATCGACGAATTCCGTTCGATGGTGCGCTCTTTCCATGCGGCGGGCATCGAAGTCATCCTTGATGTGGTGTACAACCACACGGCGGAGACCGATGAGTTCGGCCCGACGATCTCCTTCAGGGGCATCGACAACGCCTCTTACTACCGCATCGACCCGACGGCCCCGGATCGTTACGTGAACTACAGCGGTTGCGGCAACACCTTCAACCTCGCGCATCCGCGCGTATTGCAACTGGTCATGGATTCCCTGCGCTACTGGGTCGGCGAGATGCACGTCGACGGTTTCCGCTTCGACCTTGCCGCCGCGCTGACCCGTGACAGCGGCTTCCTGGCGGCGATCGCGCAGGACCCGCTGCTCGCGCGTGTCAAGCTGATCGCCGAGCCCTGGGATCTCGGCCCCGACGGTTATCGTCTCGGGAGTTTCCCGCCCGGATGGAGCGAATGGAACGATCGTTTCCGGGACGACGTTCGCGCCTTCTGGCTGACGGGCGAAAGCGGCATCGGCGCCTTGGCGCAACGTCTGGCCGGTTCGAGCGAAATATTCCGTCACGATGGACGCGCCCCTTCCGCCGGCGTCAATTTCATCACCTCGCACGACGGCTTCACCCTGCGCGACCTCGTCAGTTATCGCGACAAACACAACGAAGCGAACGGCGAGCAAAACCGTGACGGTCATGGACGCAACCTGTCCTGCAACTGCGGCGTGGAAGGCGACACGGACGATCCGCATATCCTGGCGCGCCGGCGCGGGCTGCAACGCGCGCTGCTGGCCACGCTGTTCGCCGCGCAGGGCGTGCCGATGCTTCAGGGTGGCGACGAACTGGGACGCACGCAAGAGGGCAACAACAACGCCTATTGCCAGGACAACGCGCTGACCTGGCTGGACTGGCCGAATGCCGACCCGTCATTGATCGAATTCACCGCCGGACTGATCGCTTTGCGGCGGCGCTTCGGACAACTTCACCGCGCGCAGTGGTTTACCGGCGATGAAGGCGCGGACGGAAAGCGCGACGTCCTCTGGTGGCACCCCAATGGCCACGAGATGAAAGAACAGGACTGGCATGCCTCGTCGGAAGGGGCGCTGGGCATGCTTCTGGAGCAGGCAGCGCCGGACGATGGACCCGGCCGCCAGCCGGACAAATCAAACAAATCAAACAAACTAAACGATTCGGCGTTGCTCGTACTCTTCAACCGGAATGCCGCCTCGATCGTATTCCATCTTCCCCCCGGTGTCTGGCGGCAACTCTGTTGCAGCAATGACGAAGCGCCTTTCAAAGCGAAAACATACGATACGCGCGATTCCGTCTGTTTCCTGGCAGGACATTCCGTCCTGCTGCTCACACAAGAAGACCCAAGGCCATGACTAATTTTCGTCGCAGCGGCATTCTGCTGCACCTGACCTCACTTCCTGGCCCGCATGGTTCGGGCGATCTCGGCCCTGCCGCCTGTCATTTCGTTGACTGGCTTGTCGCCGGCGGACAAACGCTCTGGCAAATTCTGCCGTTCGGCGGAATCGGCCCCGGAAATTCCCCGTACATGAGCCCCTCTGCTTTTGCGGGAAATGAACTGTTGATCGATCTGGCGCGCCTGCGTGCCGCCGGCTGGCTGACCGACGGGGATATCGCCGCCAACGCGTCGTTTCGCGGTGACCGCGTGGATTACGGCGCTGTCCGGCTATTCCGCATGTCGCGCCTGCGCCTGGCCGCTGAACGTTTTTTCGCGGATACGCGCAAAGAAGCCCAGGACGACTTTCTCTCTTTTTGCAGGGAAGAACGCGACTGGCTCGAAGATTATGCTTTGTTCATGGCGCTTGAAAGCGGCCTCGGACCGAACGGAAAAGTCTGGCAGGATTTGCCCGCCGGACTCGCCCGGCGCGAGACGAAAGCGCTGCGTGAAGCCTCTCACTCATTGGCCGCGAAGTGTAATTTCTGGAAATTCTGCCAATGGTGTTTCGACAGACAGTGGGCCGCCTTCAGGAAATATGCCAACGAACGGGGCGTGCGCATCATCGGCGACATCCCCATTTTCGTCTCGGCGCACAGCGCCGACGTATGGGCGCATCAGCCCTTGTTCGACCTCGACGCCCACGGGTATCCGCGCGTCGTGGCCGGCGTGCCGCCGGATTATTTCAGCGCCACCGGCCAGCGCTGGGGAAACCCTCTCTACAAGTGGGAAGAACACAAAAAAGACGCCTATCTTTGGTGGACGGAAAGAATGCGGCGCGCGCTCAAACTCTGCGACATCGTGCGCATTGATCATTTTCGCGGCTTCGAATCCTATTGGGAGATTCCGGCCAGCTCGCCGACCGCCGTCGAAGGCCACTGGCAAAAAGGGCCGGGTCAGGCGCTGTTCGCCGAAATATACAATGCCCTGGGTCTGAAACACGGCAAGGGGCCGAACAATGCCCGGATCATTGCCGAGGACCTGGGCATCATCACTCCCGCCGTCACGGCCCTGCGTAAAGCGGTCGGCTTCCCCGGCATGCGCATCCTGCAATTCGCCTTCGACGGAAAAAGCGACAATCTTTATCTGCCGCACAATTTCGAAGCGCAAACCGTGGTCTATACGGGAACGCATGACAACGACACGACGCGCGGCTGGTGGGAATCCCTGTCCGAAGCACAGCGCGATTACGTCCGGCGGTACCTCGGCATCGACGGCGCTTCCATTCACTGGGACATGATTCATGCGGCATCGGCTTCCGTGGCGAACACCTCGATCATTCCGATGCAGGACGTATTGGGACTGGATACCTCGGCACGCATGAACTGTCCCGGAGTCACCGACGGCTACTGGGAATGGCGCTTTACCTGGAACCAGGTCGCGCCCTGGCATGCGGAACACCTGGCCGGACTGACTCACCTGCACGGCAGAATACCGCGCGGCAAACCGGACAAAATCATGCCGACGGCGTCTTGATGACATTTTCCACACTTTCCGCATTGCCCTGCCATCCGGCATCATTCAAGTGATATCGGCGGCTATGATATGTAGTAGGATATGTACCCAGGCCACAACTCGGGATAATTATCCCTTTCTCGAAAGGAAAAATCATGGCGGAAGCCACCACCAAAGCGACCCCTGCTGCAAAGAAGACAGCGGCCAAAACCACGAAAACCAGTGCTGTCGATACCAAACCCAAAGCAAAGAAAACCGAGCCGGCAAAGGCCCCTGCCGTGAAAAAAACACCAGCGCCAGCGCCAGGCAAAGTTGCCAAGGCCCCCAAGGCCCCGGTCGAAAAGAAGACCGTCAGTGACGAACAACGCTATCGGATGATCGCCGAAGCCGCGTATTACCGCGCCGAGAGCAGCCATTTCAAAAGCGATTCCTTACGCGACTGGATCGAAGCCGAACGGGATATCGCCCTCCTTCTTGGCGAAAGCAAATAACGCATACTCGTAATTCCGGTTCGCATGGGAAACGGGACAATCGCATATGCGCGGAATCAGTCAGGATGCGCTTCGGCTTTTTCAACCCACACCCGTCCCCCCCTCGTCATTCCGGCGAAAGCCGGAATCCAGTTCGTTCTTTTCTGCCCGAAGGGCAGCTAATCAAGTGGCGCGTTGCGCCAGAGGGTACACTTCTGGATTCCGGTTTTCGCCGGAATGACGGGGGGGTTGGTTTCGCGCCATATGCAATAGCCCTAGGCAGAGGCACAGGGCTATTGCATGAACGCCATTGAAATGAAGGACGATACTTCCCGCGGAGTATGGCGATCCATCTTCCTTTCCCCTCGTGGGGGAGGATGCCCGAAGGGCAGGAGAGGGGGCGGCGGTTCAGCGCGAAACAGGGCTGGAACAGGCCCGACCCTCCCACTCTCCCGCCCCTGCCGGGGCACCCTCTCTCACAATGGGGGAAGGAAAGCAAACGCCTGTTCATGCTTTACCATGACAAATATATTCATGCGATGGCCCGGCTGATGTGGCTTTTTTGGCAAAAACATTTGACGTTTTGTGGTAAGGCATGGAATATATCGAACTTTGTTTCTTCTATCGTGTCGCGCGAGAATCACATGTTTTTCAGTCCTTCGCCCACATCATCCGCGTCCGGAACTTGCGCTCCGCCGTCACCACTCCGTCATTCCCGCGAAGGGGATCCAGGAATCAGAAGTCAGCGAAGTAATCGGGCCTACGCCGAAAATCGTCCCGAAGAAACACGGGGGGGCGAATTGTGGCAAGGTGGAAAGCGGAGCTGCGGAAGACCGATATAGCAAAGGTGCCTATTGCCCGCATGTCAGCGTGGTCCTGGGTGAGGTTATCGACATGGGTGAATCGACCCGGCGTTTATGCCGTCGGGCCGCTATCCCGTTTGAGAGAGTGAGCAAGACGACGTACCCGATGCAGCGCCACTTTCCATAACAGATAATGGAGCAAACCATGGCCCAACGCAAATTTGGCAAGTCCCGAGCCGTTCTGACGATGACGCATCCCAACGCGGCCGGCATTGATATAGGCAGCGCCTCCCACTATGTAGCCGTACCGCCGGATCGTGACGAAGAACCGGTGCGTGAGTTTTCAAGCTTCACCGATGACCTTAACAAGCTGGCTGACGGTCTGCGGCGTGGACACGGTGGCGATGGAATCGACCGGGGTGTACTGGATACCCCTGTTCGAGTTGCTTGAATCACGAGGTTTTACCGTTTTGCTGGTCAATGCGCGCCACGTCAAGAACGTCTCGGGGCGTAAATCGGACGTACTTGACTGCCAATGGCTGCAACAACGGATGAGCTACGGATTGCTCAGCGGCGCGTTCCGACCCGCCGAAGCCGTCTGCCTCTTGCGCTCGCTGTGGCGACAACGCGCCCTGCTCTTGCGAAACCAGGGCCGGTACGTGCAGCCCATGCAAAAGGCGCTAACGCAAATGAATGTTCAGTTGGCCAACGTTATTTCCGACGTCGTGGGCGAAACGGGTCAGAAGATTCTGCGCGCCATTGTCGCAGGCGAACGGGACGGCTACGTACTGGCGGCCATGAAAAACGCGCGGATTCGCGCCAGCGTCGACGAGATTGCCAAAAGCCTGCAAGGAAACTGGCGTACGGAGCACCTCTTCGCGCTCAAGCAAGCGATTGACGCTTTCTTGGCCGCCAGGTAGCCGAATGCGAACGGGAAATCGAAGTCCAACTGAAAGCGCTACAGAGGCATGAGGGCCAACCGAGTACAGGCAAGAAGCACAGTAGTTCGCGTCATGCGCCCCAGTTTGATTTGCGTACCCAACTATTCCGGATGTGTGGTGTCGATCTGACGCGCATTGATGGCATTAACGTGACCACTGCATTGGCCGTGATCTCCGAAACCGGAGCGGATAGGTCACGCTTTGCCACGGTCAAGCACTTCACGTGTTGGTTGGGCCTGTGTCCGGGGACCCGGATCACCGGCGGCAAAGTGATGAGCAGCAAGACCAAACGGTGCGCCAATCGTGCCGCCCAGGCCTTGCGTTTGGCCGCCGCCGCGCTGCGTACGAGCCAATCCGCCCTGGGCGCCTACTTCCGGCGGATGTGCGCGCGCATGGATAAACCCAAGGCCACTACCGCCGCCGCACACAAACTCGCCCGCTTAATCTACACAATGCTCACCAAGGGCGAAGAATATATCGATCAAGGCCAGGACTACTACGAAGAACGCTACCGCGAACGCGTGCTCCGAAACCTCACGCAACGCGCCGAAAAGATGGGTATGAAACTCGTCGCACTTGAACAACCCGCTTGAATCCACCTTTTAAAATCAATTACTTGGAGGGTGTTTCTTGAGAGGGATCAGGTATCAACCCCATGCCGGCTTGTAGTGTGGCGCAAAATCCCAACACCCCGCTTGATGTGCTGGCGGTGCTGGCTCTGGATATGAATCTTGGCGTACAACGGGCCGCCTTGGATGCTTTTCAGAAAAGGCAATGAGCAAGGCATTGACGCGCGTAAAATCGCCTATATCAAGCTCACCTTGCGCAATGGAACCGTGGTAATCCAGTTCAAGGAGAAATGAATATGAATATTACAGCCAGAAAACCACATTATTGTCTGCAATGCGACGACGGCGCCGAATTGGAGCTGGGCGTCCGGGATGTTACCCTTCATGCCGACGACGTGACTCGCGTCGTGCCGGAAGTTGCCGGGTGGCACTGCTCGAAGTGCGGTGAAATCGAGTTTGTCGACCAGGACAGCGCCCGTCGCATGAGCGCGGCATGGGGCGGAGCATGGGCAGAAGTGTATGGCGGCGCGTTGCGCCGAGAGAATACGTTTCTGGATTCCCGCCTTCGCGGGAATGATGCCTATTAGCCTGCCTGTGTCAAGAAAGAGCGCCCGCCGAGCTTATTTTTCCCCACCCTGATCGTGGTTCAGGGCGTCGAGCAGCAGGGGCAACCCAATCGCCGCTGTAGTCTGCCACTGATAATCCGTCAGGCTTGGGCCGGGCTGGGGATTGATTTCAATGATCGTTGCGCCATTTGGCGCGTAACCGGAAAGTCCGGCGGCTGGATAGACCACGCTGGAAGTGCCGACGATCAATAGCAGGTCGCAGGCGGCGATTCGTTCCCGTGCGTTGTCCAGCACCTCCGGATCGAGGTCTTCTCCGAACCAGACCACGCCGGGGCGGATATATCCGTCACAGTATGGGCAGCGCGGCGGCATCACCTGGCGCTGGATTTCGCTTGGCGGGTCGCCCAGAACGTGCGGCGCGCCGCAGGTGTCGCAGCGGGCGGCGAACAGGCTGCCGTGCAGGTGCAGCACGCCTGTTGCGCCGCCGCGCTCGTGCAGGTCGTCTACGTTTTGCGTGATGACCGAGGTTCCGTGGAGGCGCTGCAATTCTCCGATAGCGACATGTCCGGGATTGGGCCGCGCGGCCATGACCAATCCCCGACGCCATTCGTACCAGCCCCAGACCAGCGCCTTGTCGTCCTCCCAGGCTTCCGGCGTCGCCAGATCACTCGGATTGAACTCATGCCACAGACCATTGCTGCCCGAACGGAAGGTGGGAATGCCGCTGTCGGCGGACATGCCCGCGCCGCTTAACACCACGATGCGCTCAAAGCGCCGGGACAGAAGCTCACTGAGCCGGACGGGCATTTCTTGCGAGGTATTCGTATTCATGTTTTCTCCAGTCGAATATCAAACAATCCGATGTTAGCACTCGGATACGACAAGACGTGTCGCATAGAGAATGTCTGCAAAAAAAAGTCTACAACGTATGTTCGAATCCGTCACAGTTTGACGCATCTCTCCGGAAAATGGCTCTTGTCAACAACAGGAGTAATTGTTATGGCTATCTTACGTCGGTCTCGCCGTTCCATGGACTGTGTGCACATGGAACCCTGCATCCGTTTATGGGTATTGCGCATACTAGCCAGGTTGGATGGGCATCGTCAGTTTTATGATGGTTCCAGCTTTTATAACGACCAATTGGCTGAGGAACTCGGGTTTGGACATTGGCTTGATGAAGAGGAAGAAGATGGTAACGAGAAGTCCAATGCCAAAGCCGTCCTGGCCGAATTGAAAGAGCTTCTGCGGCAAGCGGAAAAGGATGAGAAAACCGTCGTATTTCCGGAGATTCTGCGCGCGAACATCGAGCGCCTGTCCGAACTGGTCGGCTTGTCCGAAGTTGAACGCCGCATTCTCGCCTTCGCCATCCTGCTGCACAACGAGAGTGTTCTGAATGACGTATCCAACTGGATGGGAGAGTTGTCGACGACCAAGATGTTCCATGTCGTCTCGGTGATCCTTGGCCTTCCCGACAAGGCGGTGCGTAACGCGCTGGAAGATCATGGAGCCTTGATTGCTTCCGGCTTGATCTCGGTCGATCATGATTCATGCTCCCTGACAAGCAAGCTCGATCCTTTGTCACGGGAGTTTTTCGGTCGGATGCTTTTCACCGGGGCCGATCCGGTCAGTCTCCTGCGTGGCATGGTCTCCGTCGTTCCGCCGGGCCATTTGCACACGGAGGACTATGCTCATATCCAGGATTCCCTGCAAAGCTTGCAGCTCTATCAGTGGTCGCAGGAAGTGTTCCAGCATCTGGAAGAACACGGTTACATCAATGATGGCAAGGCAACCTCGCAATTTCTGCCCGATAGCGTAGGTTTTTCCCTGCACTTGCCGGAAAAGTTCAAGCCTTACGAGAACGACATCATCGGCTTGGTTAACCGCGCCAGCATCGAGAAATACGTTAAGCCAAAGAGTAAGCGCCAAGCGCGCAAGCTTAACAAAGAACTCTACGCCGTACCGGAATTCGTGGCGTTCTGGAATACCATCAGTCAGAAGACTGTTTACAGGGTTTCGGTCAAGCGCGATGACATCATTCCCAAGGCGATCGCCGCCATCGAGCAAGCAGAAAAAATTCAACCGCTTCGCATCGAAGTGACCCGTGCCGGAGTGAGAGTGTTGCGCGGCGGTACAGTCAGTGATGTAAAAGGCTCTCGTATTGCCGACCTCAAGGGCAGTTACGACCTGCCGGACATCATCAGGGAATTGCAGCAAGACACTTCATTGACGCGCAAGACGCTGGTGGACATCCTCGTCGGCTGCGGCAAACTGAATGAATTCATCGGCAACCCAAACGATTTCATCGCCATGACCCGACAAGCTCTGAAAAGTGAACTGGCGAAAATCGTTGTCGAAGGCATCCAGTACGAAAAAATTGACGGTTCCCTCTATGAACTACGGGAATTGCAAGCCGATGGCGAAGAAGAAAAGGAGCGTTTCCTTGACCAGATGTACCAGGTACAGAACAAGCAGAAAACAGACTTTGATTACGTCGTTTACGACTCCGATGTGGAATGCGAGTTTGCCGGACTGCTGGATAGCCGTGAAGATATCAAGCTGTTCATGAAGCTGCCCGCCAAGTTCAAGGTGTCTACGCCTGTTGGTTCTTACAACCCGGATTGGGCCATCATCAAACAGGAAAATGGTGAAGACCGGATTTACATGATTCGGGAAACCAAGAGCACGCAGGACGATACGAAGCTACGACCCTCTGAACTCGCCAAGATCAAGTCCGCCAAGCGTCACTTTGAAGCAATCGGCGTCAGCGACTACAAGCGATCAACTCCGGGGAAGTGGAATCTTTAACGTGTTTTCACAGTTCTGCCCGAAGGGTAGCTAATCAAGTGGCGCGTTGCGCCAAAGGGTACACTTCTGGATTCCGGCTTTCGCCGGAATAACGGGGGGCTGGTTTCGCGCCATATGCGATCGCCCTGATACGCGCTCAAAGCAAGCAGCATACACATCGGTTTTTTGTCATAATCGAACAAATTCAATCCCCCGGAGAAAATCCATGCCCAAACGCCCCGATGCTCTCGAAACCGTCTGGTTATGCCTGGAATTACTCAAGCGCATCCCCAGAGGGCGCAAAATCTCGACGACGGAATTGTTCGAGCAACTTAAAGAAGCCGGGATTGAGCGCGAAATACGCACCATACAGCGGCAACTCGATACTTTGAGCGAACGCTTTGAGATCGAGCGCGACGATCGCAGCAAACCCTATGGTTATTCCTGGAAGAAACAGGCCGTGGGTTTTACCATTCCCAACCTGACGCCGCATGAATCCCTGTTGCTGCGTCTGGCCGAAGACCACCTGATGAATCTACTGCCTGCCCACCTGATGAAATCCATGGGGGGCTTTTTCGAGCAGGCGCGGCGCAACCTGGCGCCGGATAGCCACGCCAAACTGGAGCGCGAATGGCCGAATAAGGTGCGCGTGGTGGCGACCAGCCAGCCGCTGTTGCCGCCGAAAATCGCTCCTGGCGTATTCGAGACCGTGAGCGAAACGCTGTATAACAATCAATGGCTCAAACTGAATTACCGTAATGCGGGCGGAAAACAGTCCAAAATCGAGGTGATGCCGCTTGGACTGGCCCAACAAGCGCCGCGCCTGTATCTCGTGGCGCGTTACAAAGGATTTGATAACGAACGAAGCCTGGCGTTGCACCGCATTATTTCGGCCGAGGCTTCAACGCTTACCTTCGAGCGTCCGAAGGAATTCAACCTCAAGAATTACGACGACGACGGGCGATTCGGTTTTGGCGAAGGCCAGCGCATCCGGCTGACTTTCCGCATCAAACGGGAGGCGGGAATCCATCTGCTGGAATCGCCCTTATCGACCGATCAGGAGGCGCGGGAAATCGACGACAGCCTGGAAATTACCGCGACGGTGGTCGACAGCGCGATGCTCAAATGGTGGCTGCGCGGGTTCGGGGAGGATGTCTGGGAGGTGAAACGGATCAAGCTGGATGATGAGGGCGGGAAGAAATGAGGGGGCGAAAAAGCGACCTTTACTCATCATGCCAGTCGATCACCTGCAAACCCGGTGCTCTCGCAAATTCCCGCACATTATGCGTTACCAGTGGCGCTTGATAGCGGAGCGCGGTGGCGGCGATCAGAATGTCGTGCGGGCCAATGGAAGCGCCTTTTTTCTCCAGTTCGGCGCGGAGCAGCGCGGCTTTTTGCGCGCAGGCGGCATCAAAAGGCAGGTTTTGCATGGGGAAAAGCAGTTTGTTCAGCGCTTCTATACGCGCTTGTGCTGCTTCTTGCGGCAGGCGCATCAATCCGTAGCGCAATTCATATTCCACGATGGCGGGGACGCCGATTTCAGTGGGTGACTGCGCCTGCAGGCGTTGCGTAATCCGGGCATGACCACGGAAGTAGTAGCTGATGATGTTACTGTCCAATACCAGCATGGCGAGATTCCTCAAAACGCCTCAAAAGCCGATGCGCGGGGCATCTTCTGCAAGAGAAGGCAGATTTTTGTCATCGCAAAACGGAAAATCCGGGAATTTTCCTGCCAGATTCAGGCATTCTTCCGACCATTCGCGATTGGCGTATTTGCGGATAATTTCCGCAACCCAACGGCTTTTGGAGAGACCGCTGGCTTGCACCGCCTGATCAACCAGCGCTTGCGTGGCGTCGTCCAGATACAGCGTGATTTGGGACATAGTCACTCCTCAAAGTATATGTGGAAATATATGTGAATTATAGGCGCTGTCTCGTACTTTGAAAAAAATATGGGTAGGCGGTCATCTGACCATGGTCCTTAGTGCCAGGTTTTATCTTTTATTTGCCCTGAAAATATTCCGGCTTCCGGATGATCTGTTTCGGCGGCCATGCTCTCAAGAAATTCCAGGGCTTCCGGATTCCCTTGTTCCGCGGCCTTGTGATAGAGATCCAAATATTCTCCGTCATACTGAGCCTTCGCTCGGCCGCTTTCAGGTACTACTCTACGGCTTGCGCATCATCCTTCTCCACACCCTCACCTTCGGCGTACAGTTCTCCCAGAGCGTTTTGGGCGTTCGGAAATCCTTGTTCAGCGGATTTTCGGTACCATTGGACGGCGATAGAGATATCCTCCGCAACACCGTCACCCGAGTCGTACATCAGTCCCAGTCTGTATTGTGCGATGACTTGCCCTTGTTCCGCCGCCATCCTGAGCCATTCAAGCGCTTCAGCTTCATCTATGGTCACGTCTTCCTCGACGTCGAACAGCGCAAAGAGCGTGAATTGAGCGTCGGCAAATCCTTGCCTGGCAGCCTTTTGGAGCCATTGAACGGCTCGCGCTTGATCCTTCTCCACGTCTTTACCCAGGTAGTACAGCATCCCGATGTTAAATTGGGAGAGGGCATCACCCTGAGAAGCCAGTTCGACCTCTTCAGGGAATAATTTTTCCATCTCACTGCTTAAATCGGCTTGAATATTTTTTTCATCATGGGTTCTTTACAAGAAAAGCTGTGTTTGGCCCGTCGGCGAAATACTCCAGCCGAGCGCAGGAATGGACCACGTTCATGGCTGGTCGTTAGTTAGGTCGATACGCGGCGAATTTTACCGGTGGATAAGAAAAAAGTATCAAAGACGAAGAAATCCAACAGTCAGGGTAGCGCCTTGTTCAAGGAAGCCTTTCGGCAATAATCAATGTTCGATTGACCGTCCTCGCCGCCCACGGCTATAATCCGCTTTTTTGGCTCAAGGTGTTCTATGCGTCAGAAGCTCGTTGCAGGAAACTGGAAAATGCACGGTAGTCTCAAGACCAACCAGCAATTGTTGCAGGATGTCGTTGCTGGCGTTGCGGGTTTACGTGGCGCGGCCGTCGCGGTGTGTGTGCCTTTCCCTTATCTGGCCCAGGCTCAGGCTGTCCTGAGCGGAACACCCGTGGCGTGGGGCGCGGAGAATCTCAGTGAGCAGGCGCAGGGCGCTTTCACCGGTGAGGTGAGCGCGGCCATGTTGCAGGATTTTGGATGTCGCTTTGTGCTGGTCGGGCATTCCGAGCGCCGCGCGCTTTATGGCGAATCCGACAAGCTGGTGGCCGAGAAGTTTGCCGCCGCGCTGGCGTCCGGGCTGTGTCCGGTGCTTTGTGTCGGGGAAACCCTGGAACAGCGCGATGCCGGCAAGACGCTCGAGGTGGTTTCGGGGCAGATCGATGCCGTGCTGGATCGGGTCGGCGTTGCGGCGTTTTCCGGGGCGGTCGTCGCCTACGAACCTGTCTGGGCCATCGGCACCGGACGGACGGCTACATCCGCGCAGGCGCAGGAAGTTCATGCCGCCATTCGCGCCCGGATCGCCAAGGCGGATGTCAAGGTCGCCGACGGATTGCAGATTCTTTATGGCGGCAGCATGAAGCCCGGCAACGCGGCGGAACTTTTCGCCATGCCGGATATCGATGGCGGCCTGATCGGAGGCGCTTCGCTGGTGGCTGCCGATTTTCTTGCCATTTGTAAAGCCGCTGAGCGGTGATTCGTTAATATGGAAAATTTCTACCCGATTCTCCTGGGGGTTCACGTTCTGGCCGCGCTCGGCATTATCGGGCTGGTCCTGATCCAGCACGGCAAGGGCGCGGACATGGGGGCGGCGTTTGGCAGCGGGGCGTCCGGCAGTCTGTTTGGCGCGACCGGCTCGGCCAATTTCCTCAGCAGGACGACAGCGGCTCTCGCCGTTGTTTTTTTTCTGACCAGCCTCTCGCTTGCTTATGTGGCTTCTCACAAGCCAAAAACGTCTGGCAGCGTGATGCAGGATGCAGTACAATCGCAACCTGCTTTGACGCCCGCTCCGGCGGACGGCGGGAGCGCCGGGAGTTCCGCGGACCCTGATTCCAAGGCGAAGGATATTCCCAAATAGTGGGAAGTCGACTGGCGGCGAGAGTATCTTTCCTCGTTTGATCTTGCCGTCATGATATGGCTGTGCCGACGTGGTGAAATTGGTAGACACGCTATCTTGAGGGGGTAGTGACTTCGGTCGTATGAGTTCGAGTCTCATCGTCGGCACCAAGTACAGTTGTTTCACAAGGATGGTTTTGTTTTGTAAAAAGGCGTGTGACGGATCATGCTGGAAAATTATTTCCCTGTGCTTGTTTTTATAGTGATCGGCATTGTTTTCGCGGTTGCGCCCGTGATCACCGGGATGGTGCTCGCCCCCCATCGCCCTGACAGCGAAAAGCTTTCTCCTTATGAATGCGGCTTTGAGGCGTTCGGAGATGCGCGCACCAAATTCGATGTCCGTTACTATCTGATTGCCATCCTGTTCATCCTTTTCGATCTGGAAGTCGCCTTTCTGGTGCCGTGGGCGACGATTTTCAAGGAAATCACGCTGACCGAATCCGTGAAGTGGTTCGGCTTTGTGGAGATGCTTGTTTTCATCGCGATTCTGGTGGTTGGTTATGTTTATGCTTGGGCCAAGGGCGCGCTGGATTGGGAGTGACTGAGTAATGGGTATCGAAGGAATTCTCCAGGAAGGTTTCGTCACCACGACCGCCGACAAGCTGATCAATTACATGCGTACCGGCTCGATGTGGCCGGTGACGTTTGGTCTGGCCTGTTGCGCAATCGAGATGATCCATACGGGTTGTTCGCGCTACGACCTTGACCGTTTCGGCATCATCTTTCGCCCGAGTCCGCGTCAGGCCGACGTGATGATCGTCGCGGGAACGCTGACCAACAAGATGGCCGCGGCGATGAGAAAAGTTTATGACCAGATGGCCGAGCCGCGCTGGGTCGTCTCGATGGGCTCCTGCGCGAACGGCGGGGGTTACTACCATTATTCCTATTCCGTGGTGCGTGGTTGCGACCGCATCGTTCCGGTGGATATTTATGTCCCCGGCTGTCCTCCCACTTCCGAAGCCTTGTTGTACGGACTGTTGCAGTTGCAGAACAAGATCCGCCGTACCAGCACCATCGCCCGTTAATTCTTCGAAAGAGACCTCATGTCCGCCAAGCTTGAACAGCTCAGCCAGAACCTGCAGAAGCATCTCGGGGAGCGGATTGTCGGGTTGCAGACGGCTTTGGGCGAGATCAGCATCGATGTCGATGCCGCCGTCTATCAGGACGTGATGCTGAGTCTGCGCGATGAGCCGGAACTGCGCTTTGAACAGTTGATCGACCTGTGCGGCGTCGATTATTCGGCTTATGCCGATGCCCATTGGCAGGGGAAACGCTTTGCCGTCGTGTTGCATCTGGCCTCGATTGCCCATAACTGGCGTTTGCGCGTTCGCTGCTTTGCGCCAGACGACGATTTCCCCGTGGCGCCGTCCGTCGTTTCCGTCTGGAATTCGGCCAACTGGTTCGAGCGGGAGGCTTTCGATCTGTTCGGGATCGTCTTCCAGGGACATACCGATCTGCGTCGCCTGCTGACCGATTATGGCTTTATCGGACATCCTTTCCGCAAGGATTTTCCGGTCAGCGGTTATGTCGAAATGCGTTACGATCCGGAGCAAAAGCGCATTGTTTATCAACCTGTAAGCATTGAGCCGCGTGAGATCACACCTCGGGTTATCCGGGAAGAGAACTACGGGAACGTGGAAAATAATGGCTGACATCCAGAATTACAACATCAATTTCGGCCCACAGCATCCGTCGGCGCACGGGGTGTTGCGCATGGTGCTTGAGCTTGACGGCGAAGTCGTGCAGCGCGCCGATCCGCACATCGGCTTTTTGCATCGGGCCACCGAGAAGCTGGTTGAAACGAAAACCTGGATTCAGTCGCTCCCTTACATGGACCGGCTCGATTACATGTCGATGATGTGCAGCGAGCACGCCTATTGTCTGGCCATCGAGCGGATGCTGAACATCGATGTGCCGATTCGCGCGCAGTATATCCGGGTGTTGTTCGATGAAGTGACGCGGATTCTGAATCACCTGATGTTCATCGGCTCGCACGGGCTCGATGTCGGCGCCATGAGCATGATGCTTTACGGCTGCCGCGAGCGCGAGGATTTGATGGACTGTTACGAGGCTGTGTCGGGAACCCGCTGGCATGCGGCCTACTATCGTCCGGGCGGCGTTTATCGCGATCTGCCGGACAGCATGCCGCGATACAAGGAATCCAGGTGGAAGAACGGCGCCCGGCTCAAACAGCTCAATGAGGCGCGCAGTGGCACCTTCCTCGACTTCCTGCAGGATTTCGTGAATCGCTTTCCGAAGATTCTTGATGATTACGAGACGCTGCTGACCGATAACCGTATCTGGAAGCAACGCCTGGTCAATGTTGGCGTCGTATCCCCCGAGCGCGCCTTGCAACTGGGTTTCACCGGGGCCATGTTGCGCGGTTCCGGCTTTGCCTGGGATCTGCGCAAGAAGCAGCCCTACGAAGTTTATGATCGTCTGGATTTCGACATTCCGGTTGGCGTGACGGGTGACTGTTATGACCGTTATCTCGTGCGGGTCAACGAAATGCGTCAGTCGAATCGCATCCTTCAGCAATGTATCGATTGGTTGCGCGCGAACGAGGGGCCGGTTATCACGGATAACCACAAGGTCGCGCTCCCGCCGCGCGCCGGCATGAAATCGAACATGGAGGATTTGATCCACCATTTCAAACTCTGCTCGGAAGGCATTCATGTCCCGGAAGGGCAGGTTTATTCGGCCGTTGAGCATCCCAAGGGTGAATTCGGTGTTTACATTATTTCCGATGGCGCCAACAAACCTTACCGTTTGAAGATTCGTTCGCCGAGTTACGTCCATTTGTCAGCCATGGATGAACTGGCGCGCGGCCACATGATTGCCGATGTGGTGGCTTTAATGGGCACTATCGATATCGTTTTTGGTGAGGTAGACCGCTGATGTTGACTACTGAATCCATACAGAAAATCGATCGCGAGATTGCCAAATATCCCGCTGACCAGAAGCAATCGGCGGTGATGGCGGCTCTGGCCATTGCTCAGGAAGAACTGGGCTGGTTGCCGAGCGAGGCGATCGAGTCCGTGGCGGATTACCTCGGCATACCGCCGATGGCGGCGTATGAAGTGGCGAGCTTCTACAACATGTACGATCTCAAACCGGTCGGCAGGCACAAATTGACGGTGTGCACCAACTTGCCGTGCATGCTGTCGGGCGGCGTCGATGCGGCCGAGTATCTGAAAAAGAAACTGGGTATCGGTTTCAACGAGACGACTCCGGACGGAAGGTTTACGCTCAAGGAAGGCGAGTGCATGGGCGCCTGCGGCGATGCGCCGGTCATGTTGGTGAACAATCGCCACATGTGCGCCAGCATGCTGCCGGAACAAATCGACAAACTGCTTGAGGAGCTCAAATAATGGCCATCCTCGGCACAATCAATCCGCTGCTGACCGTCGGCTGGAACGGTGACGCCGGATGGCGTTTGCAGGAATACGTTCAGCGGGGCGGTTACAAGGCGCTGCGGCGGATCATTGAAGAGAAGATTCCGGCGGCCCAGGTGATCGACGAAGTCAAGAAATCGGGCCTGCGCGGGCGCGGCGGCGCGGGTTTCCCCACCGGCCTGAAGTGGAGCTTCATGCCCAAGGGCGAGGGCGAGAAATACATCGTCTGCAATACCGACGAAGGCGAGCCGGGAACGTTCAAGGATCGCGATATCCTGCGCAATAACCCGCATGCGGTGATCGAAGGCATGGTGATCGCCGGCTACGCGGTGGGCGCGGCGCGCGGCTACAACTATATCCACGGCGAAATCTGGGATCTGTACAAGCGCTTCGAAGAGGCGCTCGATGAGGCGCGCGCGGCCGGTTTCGTCGGCAAGAATATCCTGGGTTCGGGCTTCGATTTCGAGCTTAATGCGCACCACGGCTACGGCGCTTATGTCTGCGGCGAGGAATCGGCGCTGCTCGAATCGATCGAGGGCAAAAAGGGTCAGCCCCGCTTCAAGCCGCCATTCCCGGCCGCTGTCGGTCTCTACAACAAGCCGACCACCATCAACAACACCGAGACTTTCTCCGCCGTGCCCTTCGTGCTGAATATGGGCGCCGATGCTTATCTCGCGATCGGCAAGCAGAACAACGCCGGGACGAAACTGTTCTCCGTGTCCGGGCATGTCAATCGCCCAGGCAATTATGAAATTCCGCTCGGCACGCCGTTCGCTGCCTTGCTTGAATTGGCCGGCGGCGTGCGCGGCGGACGCAAACTGAAGGCCGTCATCCCCGGCGGTTCTTCCGCGCCGGTGCTGCCCGCCGAAATCATCATGGACTGCACGCTGGATTACGACGCCATCAGCAAGGCCGGGTCGATGCTCGGTTCCGGCGCGGTGATCGTGATGGACGAAACCACCTGCATGGTCAGGGCGCTGGAACGCCTGTCGTATTTCTATCACGAGGAATCCTGCGGTCAATGCACGCCGTGCCGTGAAGGCACCCGTTGGCTGTATGAGATCGTGCATCGAATCGAGCACGGAAAAGGCCGTCCGGGAGATGTGGATCTCCTGCGCGGGCTGACGACGAATATCATGGGACGGACCATTTGCGCCCTGGGTGATGCGGCTTCGATGCCGGTGCAGGGTTTTCTCAAGCATTACCGGGACGAATTCGAGTACCACATTGAACATGGCAAATGTCTCGTTCCGCCGGAAGTACAACGCGCCGGCAGTACGTTCTTCAAGGCGACGGTTTAAGGCTGCGATATGCTAGACATCGAGATTGACGGCAAACAGATTCAAGTGCCTCCCGGCAGCACCATCATGGATGCGGCCCGGGCGCTGGGTACTTATATTCCTCATTTCTGCTACCACAAGAAATTGTCCATTGCGGCCAACTGCCGGATGTGCCTGGTTCAGGTCGAGAAAGCTCCCAAGCCGCAACCCGCCTGCGCCACGCCGGTGGCCAACGGCATGAAGGTGTTCACGCATTCCGATCTCGCGGTGACGGCGCAGAAGGGCGTAATGGAATTCATGCTCACCAATCATCCGCTCGATTGCCCGATCTGCGATCAGGGCGGCGAATGCCAGTTGCAGGATTTGGCGGTGGGTTATGGCGGCACGGTAACGCGTTTCAAGGAAGCCAAGCACGTTGTCCTGCACAAGGAAGTCGGGCCGCTGATCTCGATGCAGGAAATGTCGCGTTGCATCCATTGCACCCGTTGCGTGCGTTTCGGGCAGGAAATTGCCGGAGTGATGGAACTGGGCATGGCCAACCGCAACGTGCATTCGGAGATTCAGACCTTTGTCGGACGAAGCGTCGATTCCGAACTTTCCGGCAACATGATCGATCTCTGCCCGGTGGGCGCGTTGACCTCCAAGCCTTTCCGCTATTCGGCCCGGAGCTGGGAGTTGGCGCGGCGCAAGTCGGTCAGTCCGCACGACAGCTTGGGAACGAACCTGACGGTGCAGTTGAAGAACAATCGCGTGATGCGCGTCTTGCCCAGGGAAAACGAAGAAATCAACGAATGCTGGATTTCCGACAAAGACCGTTTTTCCTATGAGGCCTTGAATTCCGCGGAACGTTTGCTTAAACCAATGGTTCGGGTTGACGGCGCATTGCGCGAAGTCGAATGGAATGTCGCGCTTGATTATGTTGCTCATGCCCTGAACGACATTGCCAAAAATCATGGCGCGGAGTCGATCGCGGCCCTGGCCTCGCCGCATTCGACCGCCGAGGAACTGTATCTGTTGCAAAAAGTGGCGCGCGCGCTGGGCTCCGGTAATGTCGATTTCCGTCCGCGCCGCAAGGATTTTTCCACCGACGGTAAACGTGCCGGAACGCCCTGGTTGGGATTACGCCTTGCCGAAATCAAGGATTTGGACGCGGCTCTGGTGGTTGGCAGTTTCTTGCGCAAGGATCATCCGCTCTTTGCGCAAAAATTGCGCCAGTTGGCAAAAAAGAAAGGCAAAGTCAGCCTCATTTCTGTGAGCGGCGACGATCCGTTGATCGATTTACATGCCCGGATTTCAGTCGCGCCGCGCAATCTCTCCAGAGTGCTGGCCGCCGTGGTCAAGGCCGCGGCAACGCTGTGCGAGGTAGCGGTTCCTGCCGGACTCGAAGACGTAGAGCCGTGCGAGCAGGCAAAAGCCATCGCCGAGAGCCTGGTAAAGGGCGGGAAAAAAGCGATTTTCCTCGGGAATGTGGCCGAGCAGGTCGATCAGGCCGGGCAACTGCATGCGCTTGGCGCCGAGCTGGCTAGGCTGACCGGCGCTTCATTGGGCTTCATCGGCGAAGCCGCCAACAGCGTTGGCGGCTATGTCGCGGGCGCATTGCCTGGCGCTGCTGGCGGCTTGAATGCTCGTCAGATATTTTCCCAGGTGCGCAAGGCTTATCTCCTGTTGGGCGTCGAACCGGAATTTGATTGCGCCAATCCGCAAGAGGCTGTCGCCGCGCTCAAGCAGGCCGAGCTGGTCGTGCTGATGACGCCGTTCCGGAATGAAAAAGCGACGGACTATGCGGATGTGCTCTTGCCGCTGGCGGCTTTTACCGAAACTTCCGGCACTTACGTCAGTACCGAAGGGCGCGTGCAGAGCGTCAATGGCATATCCCGTCCGCAGGGCGACGCGCGTCCCGGCTGGAAGGTGTTGCGCGTTCTCGGTAATGTGCTGTCGCTGCCGGGATTTGAATACGAGTCGAGCGAGGAGGTCCGTGACGAGTTTATTCCCGCGGGTACCGAGTTCGTTGGAAATCTGGATAACAATGTCGACTTGCCCTTGTCGCCATTGGCTCCGTTCGTAGCGGCATCCGCCGCCGGGCTGGAACGCATCGCCGATGTGCCGATTCACTTTGCCGATGCGCTGGCGCGTCGGGCCACTGCATTGCAGAAGACGCGGGATGCAGCCGGGCCTGTCGCCCGCATCCATCCGGAAACGCTTGATCAACTGGCGATTGCTTCCGAAACCCAGGTCAGGGTGAAACAGGGAGAAGGAGAAGCCATCCTTGTGGCCCGCGCCGATGTTCTGGTTCCTCCGGGCTGTGTCCGGGTCGCGGCGGCTCATGCGGCGACCGCCTCGCTGGGCGAGATGTTCGGGCCGATTAACGTGGAGCGCGCATGATGGTCGAAACGTTGCAAGCATTGCAGCAATTCTTGCCGGGATTCCTGATTCCGCATTTCAACTGGCTGGTACAGTTGGGTGACCAGCTTGGTGAGAGCATGTTCGGAACCTATTGGCCGGATCTCTTCACGCTCGTGTGGACGCTGGTCAAGGTGTTGATCATCGTTTCGGTGTTGATGTTTGCTCTGTCCTATACCACTTTTGCCGAACGCAAAATCATTGGTTGGATGCAGGTGCGTATCGGGCCGAACCGCGTGGGTCCCTGGGGGCTTTTTCAGCCACTGGCCGATGGCCTCAAGTTCCTGTTCAAGGAAGTCGTGTTGCCCACCAAGGCGGATAAGATCGTTTATCTTCTGGCGCCGGTATTCTCCTTCGGGCCGGCGCTGATTGCCTGGGCGGTGATTCCATTCAGCGATTTTCTGGTTTTGGCCGATGTCAATGCCAGCCTGCTGTTCGTGATGTCGATCACTTCGGTCAGTGTTTACGGGATTATTCTGGCCGGCTGGTCGCCAAACTCCAAATACGCTTTTCTCGGCGCCATGCGTTCCGCCGCGCAGATGATTTCTTACGAAGTCTCGATGGGGCTGTCCCTGGTGGTCGTGATGATGGTTTCCAGCAGTCTCAATCTGGTTGAGATTGTAGAGGGGCAGGGCCAGGGGTTGTTCGCCGACATGGGATTGACCTTCCTCTCGTGGAACTGGTTGTGCCTGTTGCCCATGTTCGTTGTGTATGTCGTGTCGTCTTTTGCCGAGGCTAACCGGGCGCCGTTCGATCTGGCCGAAGGCGAGTCGGAAATCGTTGGTTTCCATGTCGAATATTCCGGGATGCCCTTCGCGGTATTCCAGTTGGGTGAATATACGGCGATGCTCATGGGTTGTACGCTGGTCAGCCTGCTGTTCTTGGGCGGCTGGCTTTCGCCGGTATCTTTCCTGCCCGATAGTTTTCTCTGGCTGTTTGCCAAGATATTTGCTGTATTAGTGCTGTTTTTCTGGGTGCGCGCGACTTTTCCCCGCTATCGCTACGATCAGATCATGCGCCTGGGTTGGAAAGTGTTTATTCCAATCTGCCTGATCTGGTTGGCTGTGGTCGCATGCTGGATGTTGTCGCCCTGGACTATCTGGAAGTGAGAGGCAGGTCATGGGTTCGATGAAGGAAATATTCAATAGCCTTCTGCTCAAGGAGCTGCTTAAAGGCTTGTCCGTGACGGGGCGTCATGCCTTTGCACGCAAAACCACGGTACGGTATCCCGAGGAAAGAACGCCTCAGAGTTTTCGTTTCCGAGGTTTACATGCGCTCCGGCGTTATCCCGACGGCGAGGAGCGTTGCATTGCCTGCAAGCTGTGCGAGGCGGTTTGTCCGGCGATGGCGATTACCATTGATCCGGGTGAGCGTGAGGATGGTTCACGGCGGACGACGCGTTACGATATTGATTTGAACAAATGTATTTTCTGCGGTTTCTGTGAGGAGGCGTGTCCGGTGGATGCCATCGTGCTGACGCGCGTCTTCGAGTATCACGGCGAGAAACAGAGTGATTTGTATTACACCAAACCCATGCTGCTGGCCAATGGCGATCGATATGAAAAAGAGATTGCCGCTGACCGGGAACTCGATTCGAAATACCGCTAACAGGCGTCGATACGATGGAATTTAGAACCCTCGTTTTTTATTTTCTGGCGACGATCCTGATCTTCGCCAGCTTGCTTGTGGTGACACTGCGCAATCCGGTACATGCGGCCTTGAATCTTGTATTGGCCTTTTTCACTGCCAGCGGACTCTGGATTCTGCTGCAAGCCGAATTTTTAGCCATCGCGCTCATTCTGGTTTACGTCGGCGCGGTCATGGTGCTGTTTTTGTTTGTCGTCATGTTACTCGACATTGACCTTGACCGATTACGCGAGGGGTTCTGGAGTTATCTGCCGCTCGGTGCGCTTGTCGCCTTGCTGGTGGTCGCCGAGATGAGCCTGGTTCTGAGTGCATATTGGGAGGCATTGGAAAGCGATGTCCCTCAGGTGGAAGTGGGTTATAGCAATGTGCAGGCAGTTGGGCGGCTGTTGTTTACCGAATATGTCTATCCGTTTGAGCTGGCTTCGGTTGTTCTGCTGATTGGTATTGTTGCAGCGGTTGCGCTGACGCTGCGCAGCAAGCGCAAAACCAAATCGGTCGATCCGTCGCAGCAGGTTTTTGTCAAAGCCAAGGATCGCGTGCGCCTGGTGCAGATGGCTGCTGAAAAGGATGATTGAGAGTTATTTTTTTGTTTATTGAACTGAAGAATTTTGTGCGGTAGCGGGTTTTGCTGCCGTTTGCGGAGAGCAGTCGGGAGGTACCTTGTTAACACTGTCTCATTTTCTGATATTAGCTGCGATCTTGTTCGCGATCAGCATTGTCGGGATTTTTCTGAATCGGAAAAACCTGATCATCATCTTGATGTCAATCGAGTTGATGCTGCTTTCCGTCAACATGAATTTCATTGCTTTTTCACACTATTTGCAGGATCTGGCCGGACAGGTGTTCGTCTTTTTCGTCCTGACCGTGGCGGCCGCCGAATCGGCCATCGGCCTGGCTATTCTCGTCGCGCTGTTCCGCAACCTGAAGACCATCCATGTGGATGATCTGGACAGCCTGAAGGGTTGAACATGGAAAATCTCTACCTGCTCGTCCCTCTTGCTCCCTTGTTCGGGGCGCTTATTGCCGGTTTGCTCTGCCGCGTGATTCCGAAAGTCCTTGCCCATTCGGTAGCCATCGCGGGTGTGGGCATTGCTTTCGTGGCGTCTGTTTTCATCTATCAGGACGTGGCTGCGGGCAACACCTTCAACGGTACCGTGTATCAGTGGCTCACTTCGGGCGACTATAGCTTCCAGGTCGGTTTCCTGATCGATTCCCTGACGGTCACGATGATGCTCGTGGTGACTTTCGTTTCCCTGATGGTACACATCTACACCATCGGCTACATGCAGGACGATCCCGGCTATAACCGTTTTTTCAGCTACATCTCCCTGTTCACGTTTTCCATGCTGATGCTGGTGATGGCGAACAATTTCATGCAACTGTTCTTCGGTTGGGAGGCCGTCGGGCTGGTTTCCTACTTGCTGATCGGTTTCTGGTATACGCGCCCGACGGCCATTTTCGCCAATTTGAAAGCCTTCCTGGCTAACCGCGTCGGCGATTTTGGTTTCATTCTGGGTATCGGCCTGGTTTTGGCCAATTTCGGCACGCTCGACTATCAGCCGGTTTTCGATCACGCCAGGGATTTTGCCGACGCCACGGTCAGCCTGATTCCAGGGTGCGACGCTACGACATTTTCCCTGATGAGCGTCACCTGCATCCTGCTGTTCGTTGGAGCGATGGGCAAGTCCGCACAGGTTCCGTTGCACGTCTGGCTGCCTGACTCAATGGAAGGTCCGACCCCGATTTCCGCGCTGATCCACGCGGCGACCATGGTGACCGCCGGCATCTTCATGGTCTCACGCATGTCTCCCTTGTTTGAACTCTCGGATACCGCGCTGTCGTTCGTCATTGTTATCGGCTCGATCACGGCGCTGTTCATGGGTTTCCTCGGCATTATCCAGAACGACATCAAGCGGGTGGTTGCCTATTCCACCCTGTCGCAACTGGGTTATATGACGGTGGCGCTTGGCGCGTCGGCCTATTCGGTAGCCATTTTCCACCTGATGACGCATGCGTTCTTCAAGGCGCTGCTGTTCCTGGCGGCGGGTTCGGTAATCATCGGCATGCATCATGACCAGGACATCCGCAACATGGGCGGGCTGCGCAAGTACATGCCGATTACCTGGTTGACCTTCCTGATCGGTTCACTGGCTTTGATCGGTACGCCGTTTTTCTCCGGCTTCTATTCCAAGGATTCCATCATTGAGGCCGTGTCGTTTTCTCATATCCCCGGTTCCGGTTTCGCTTATTTCTCCGTGATGGCGGGCGTATTCATCACTGCCTTTTACTCTTTCCGCCTGTATTTTCTGGTTTTCCATGGCGAGGAACGCTTCGGCAAAGCCCATAAGGAAGGGCATGATAGCCACGGTGAACATCACGGTCTTGTGCACGGTCAAAAGCCGCACGAAACGCCTTGGGTGGTGTGGCTGCCACTGGTTCTGCTGGCGATTCCGTCCGTCTTTATCGGATACATCACTATTGAGCCGATGTTGTTCGGCGATTTCTTCGGGAGTGCTATTTTCATTGACACCGAAGCCCATCCGGTGATGGAAGAACTGACGCAGGATTACCACGGCGCCTTTGCCATGGCGCTGCACGCGCTTACGTCGCCGGTATTCTGGCTGGCGGTCGCCGGCGTGGTTTCGTCCTGGTTCCTCTATCTTAAACAACCCCAAATTCCGGCGAAGATCAAGGCCGCTTGCGGGCCGATCCATACCTTGCTTGAAAACAAATATTACTTCGACAAATTCTACGAAACCGTCTTTGCGGGCGGGGCGCGTCTTATCGGGCGCGGCTTGTGGAAAGGTGGGGATGCCGGAATTATAGACGGTTTGATCGTGGGCGGTTCCGTGCGTGTCGTGAGCGGGATTGCCGCGCTGGCGCGCCTGTTCCAATCCGGTCATATTTACCAATATGCTTTCACGATGATCTTTGGTGTCTGCGCGTTTCTTACCTTGTGGCTCTTGTGGCTTATGGGCTTCTTTGCGCGCCTGAACTGAATAACGACTGGGAACACTATGTCAGGATTGCCGATTCTCTCGCTAGCCATCTGGGTGCCGGTTCTCGCGGGCTTTGTTGTGCTGCTCGCCGGGTCCGACCAGAATTCGCCCCTCGCGCGCAAGCTGGCCCTGCTTGGCGCGCTAGCAGGCCTGCTTGTGACCTTGCCGCTTTATACCGGCTTTGACACGACCACGCCCGCGATGCAGTTCGGGGAACTCCATCCCTGGATCCGGCGATTCGGCATGAATTACCATCTGGGCGTCGATGGCATCTCGATGCTGTTTGTCATTTTGAACAGCTTCATCACCGTCATCGTGGTGCTGGCCGGCTGGAAGGTGATCCAGAGTAAAGTGGCGCAGTACAACGCCTGCTTCCTGATCATGTCGGGTTTGCTTAATGGCATCTTCGTCGCATTGGACGGCATGTTGTTTTACGTCTTCTTCGAGGCTTCCCTGATTCCGCTTTATTTGATTATCGGCGTCTGGGGTGGACCGAGACGGGTTTACGCGGCCTTCAAGTTTTTCCTGTTTACCCTGGCGGGATCGCTCCTGCTCCTGCTCTCGCTGATCTACTTGTACCTTCATTCCAATGGTAGTTTTTCCATTCTGGAATGGCACCAGTTGCCGCTGCCGCTGGAAACGCAAAAATGGATATTCCTGGCTTTCCTGGCGGCCTTCGCCGTCAAGGTGCCGATGTGGCCGGTGCATACCTGGTTGCCGGATGCCCACGTTGAGGCGCCGACAGGCGGCTCCATCGTGCTGGCCGCCATCGCCTTGAAACTTGGCGCGTATGGATTCGTGCGGTTTTCGCTGCCGATCGCCCCGGATGCCGCGCATGCCTTCTCGGGCCTGATTATCATCTTGTCCCTGATTGCCGTCGTATACATTGGCTTTGTCGCGCTGGCGCAGGAGGACATGAAAAAACTCGTGGCCTATTCGTCCATCGCGCACATGGGATTCGTGACGCTCGGCTTCTTCCTCTTCAGTTCGCTGGGCGTAGAAGGCGCGCTCGTACAAATGATTTCGCATGGATTCGTGGCGGGCGCGATGTTCTACTGTATTGGCGTGATGTATGACCGGGTGCATTCGCGCCTGATCAAGGATTACGGCGGCGTCGTCAATACGATGCCCAAATTCGCCGCCTTTTTCATGCTCTTTGCCATGGCTAACGCGGGCTTGCCGGCGACTTCCGGCTTCGTGGGCGAATTCATGGTCATCATGGCGTCGGTCAAGTTCAATCTCTGCGTGGCTTTTTTGGCCGCATCGACCATGATCCTTGGGGCGGCCTATACCCTGTGGATGTACAAGCGGGTGGTTTTCGGCGCGGTGGCTAATCATCACGTGGCCGAGTTGACCGACATCACCGCGCGGGAGTTTCTGGTGCTCGCGCTGCTGGCGCTTGGCGCGCTGGGCATTGGTCTTTATCCGCAGCCCATTACCGAAGTCATGCACAGCTCGGTCGACGAGTTGTTGCGTCACATCTCCGTAAGCAAGATTCAATAATTGGTATCCGCTATGACGCTTGCCGAAATGCAATTTGTTGTGCCCGAACTGCGCATCGCCAGCGCCGAAATTTTCGTATTGGCGATGGCCTGTCTGACCCTGCTCGTTGACGCCTTCGTCAAGGACAAGAAGAGGACCGTCACCTACGTCCTGACGCAGCTCGCGCTGGTCGGCGCGGCGGTGGCGACCTTCGCGACCAGTTCCGAACAGGTCTCCTACACGTTCAGCAATATGTTTGTCGGCGACCTGATGGGCGATCTGCTGAAATACCTGGTTTATATCAGCGTCATTGTCGGCCTGTTCTATTCGCGCGCCTACATTCTGGACCGACCGGAGATGGCCAAGGGCGAGTTCTATGTGCTGAGCCTGTTTGCGACCCTTGGCATGATGGTCATGATTTCGGCAAGCCATTTCCTCACGGTTTACATCGGGATCGAGATGCTGTCCCTGTCGCTCTACGCCATGGTGGCCCTGGATCGTAATTCGATTGCTTCGACGGAAGCCGGCATGAAGTATTTCGTGCTCGGCGCCCTGGCCTCGGGATTTCTGCTTTATGGCATGTCGATGCTTTACGGCGCCACGGGAACGCTTGAGATTCCGATGCTTTCCGAGCGTCTGTTCCGTGGCGAAGGCGATTTCATTGTTTCCTTCGGCCTGGTTTTCGTGATTGCCGGCATCGCCTTCAAGCTGGGCGTGGTGCCTTTCCATATGTGGATTCCCGACGTCTACCACGGCGCGCCGACCGCCGTGACGCTGTTCATTGCCAGCGCTCCGAAGCTCGCCGCCTTTGCCGTGGTGATCCGTGTGCTGGTCAACGGCTTGATCTTCGTTTCCAAAGATTGGCAGATGATGTTGATCATCCTGTCCGTGTTGTCCATGGCGGTCGGTAATTTCGCCGCCATCGCCCAGACCAACATCAAGCGCATGCTGGCGTATTCCGCCATTTCGCACATGGGATTCATGCTGATCGGCATGTCGACCGGCGTTTTCCAGGGCGACCCGCGTTTCATCGTCGACGCCTACAGCTCGTCGATGTTCTATGTCGTGACCTATGTCCTCGCCAGTCTGGGCGCTTTCGGAACGATCCTTCTTCTCTCCCGCGCCGGCTTCGAGTCGGACGAGATCAGCGACTTCGCCGGTTTGAACAAGCGCAACTCGTGGTATGCGGCGATCATGATGATGATGATGTTTTCGATGGCCGGCATCCCGTTCTTCGTCGGGTTTTTTGCCAAGTTTTCGGTGTTGCAGGCGGCTGTTGCCTCTGATCAGATGTGGTTTGCGATCGCTGCCATCTTTTTCTCGCTCGTGGGCGCCTACTATTACCTGCGTGTCGTCAAGGTCATGTATTTCGATCCACCAGCCAGCACCGTGCCGATCACGGCAACGGCGGATGTGAAGTTGCTGCTGTCGGTCAACGGCCTGGCGGTCGCCCTGATAGGCATCTTCCCGAATGCCCTGATGGTTCTCTGCGCAACGAGTTTGAGTCGTTCCATCACTATTTTCTGAAATGAAGACGTCCCATCCGGAAGGCTTTGCGCACCTTGCCGAGACGCCGATCGAAAGTTCGCAGGTTTTTCAAGGCCGGCTCCTCGACGTTCGCCTGGATCGGGTTCGCCTGCCGGATGCCAGCGAGACCACGCGCGAATACATAAAGCATCAGGGAGCTGTCGTGGTGATCCCGATATTGGATGACGGCAAACTCGTTCTCGAACGCCAGTTCCGATATCCCCTTGGCCGCGTCATGCTTGAATTTCCGGCTGGAAAGATTGATCCCGGAGAACTTGTCGAGAATACAGCCAGGCGGGAACTCCTTGAAGAAACCGGCCTTGTCGCCAGGCAATGGCGGCATCTGGGTGTCCTGCATCCCTGCGTTGGCTATTCGGACGAACGGATCGAGATTTTTCTGGCGCGGGAAATGGTACAACAAGGCGGGCAAAACCTTGATCGTGGGGAATTCATCGATGTGCTGAAACTGTCGCTGGAAGAAACCGTGGCGGCGGTTCGCGATGGAGAAATCACCGACGCCAAGACAATCGCCGCGTTGTTCTGGGTCGAAAAAGTGATTTCATCGCAGTGGTAGCCGGGAAAGCGCGCGCGTGACTGTGTAAAGGTTCAGGTTGGGTCTGACGCATAAAGGAGAATGCCGTGCGGATAGGTGAACTTGGCCGGCTTACCGGAGTTGATGTCGAGACGATTCGCTACTACGAGAAAGAAGGATCGTTCCGAAAGCGCCCAGACTGGCGAGGACATAGGTCACGA
>BNUC01000005.1 GCA_025997075.1 Betaproteobacteria bacterium
TCGTCTTGTCGACTTTGCCACCCGCTTCCGGTGTATGCCCGTAGTGGCTGCCCCGGTCGCTGTAGAAGGCACAGAGGAGTCCGTGCCTTTCGATGACCTCCCGCATTCCCAGAAAGCTCAAGGCCGTCCCTTCTTCTTCTACCAGACGCATGTCATAGTGTTCTCCAGTCGCGTCGTCCATCGTTACGATTAGGTCGTGCCATTGTCCTTCCAGCCATTCGTGACGACTTCCGTCTTGATGGATCAGCATTCCCGGCAAGGGGCAGCGTTCCCGTTTCTTGCGGTGAGTACCTTTCCGTTGGCCGCGTTCCAGTAGACCGGCTGTTTGTAGCTGTGTCTTGACCCAGGTATAGCTGCGACAACCGCCTTCTTGTTTGTACCAACTGTGGAAGTGTCGGGCATTCCAGCCTTGATGACGGGTTCGGTACTGTTCTTGTACTTGCAGCACTTCATCTAGCGGCGCGCTTCGGTTTGATCGTTGTTCCAGTCGTCTGTCCAGCAAGCCTTCTTCGCCTTCCGCTTCGTAACGATCGCGGTAGCGCCGGAATGTCCGTTCGCTGACTCCCAACAGGCTGGCCGCTTCTTCCTGCGTCAGCCGTCCTCTGTTCCAGCTTTCATACGCTTCTTCGAATCTCATCTTCCGTAGCTCCTGTAACAACTCCGTTCGTTTCATAAGTCACCTCTTTCAGGTGACTATGACGACCGGTCAGTTCATTTGCTACAAAACCGGACAGATGTGAAGCTCGTGACACTCATTGTCTACTCCTGTTGCGTTGATTTCAGCATTGGAATAATATCCATATTGTTGTGTTTTATTTCCACCATGTGGAAATTATAAAGAGAGGAGAATGCAGGTGGGCCAAAGCCTTGGTCATGAGGAAGTTGATCAATGCACATTCCTCGGCTATGTCCTGATAGGTCTCGATAAGAAGCAAACTCTATATTCCGTTTTATAGTCGATGGAGAATGACAATCGTGAAAATCATCAAGTCCTTGCCAAACCGTTATCAGGACACAGGTATCTATTTGAAAAGTGGGGATTTTTCCTACAAAGTCGAAAGCGAATGGGCGAAGTGGCCGGCCGAAATCAAGGGCAGCGATGTACTCAGCGCCGTTTGTGACAAAAATGACAATCTTTATGTCGCGACGTCGCATAAAGACCATCCGATCGGCGTATTCAATCCGCAGGGCGATTTTGTGCGATCCTTCGGCAAGGAACATTTCCACCGTGCTCATAGCATTTCCTTTACCTCGCGTGGCACGATACTCTGTGCCGACAGTAGCGCGACTCTCCATGCGGTGCGCGAACTCGACCTCGACGGCAATCTGGTACGTACCTTCGGAACGCCGGGAGTACCGAGTGATACGGGCTATGATGTAAATGCATACGATAAGGATTTCGCAAACAAGCCCTCCAGGGATGTCTATGAATTGCAGCAACAGCAAATCAAGGTGTTTTTCTCCCAAATCGACAGCATAAAAAAAGCGGCCGGCCCCTTCAACCGACCCTGCCATATGGCCGAGGCGTCCACGGGTGAAATGTTTGCGGCCGACGGTTACGGAAACGCTGCGGTGCATAAATTTGCGGCCGACGGTAGCTATCTCGAGTCATGGGGTAGTCCGGGCACGGGTATCGGGCAGTATCGTCTGCCGCATTGGGTCAATATCGACCGCTTCGACAGGGTCTGGGTATGCGACCGTGAAAACTCGCGCGCTTTTGCCTACACGACGAAAGGCGAGATCGTCGCGATGCTCGACGGCGAGTTCTGCCGCGTTACCTCTTGTTGGTCCGATCATGACTATATTTATTTTGGTGAACTCGGGGGCGGTTTCTTTATCGTGGATGTAAGCACACTTGAGGTTGTGGCGCAGTTCGGCTATCTCTATCTGAACATGCTTGCCTGCCACGGCATCGGTGGTGACTCGAAGGGTAATCTTTATATATCCTCGATTTCGCAAAGCCGTCCCATCGGTAATCTGTTCAAACTTACCCGAATCAAATGAATCATCCCGGTCCGTTGCCACAGGAGATACTGCCCGCCGGTATCCGTTCCCGTCTGATTTCCAACGTAAACGGAATGACGATGCATATATTGGAGGCGGGTTATGAGAAGCCGGACCGGCCCTGTGTGTTGCTGGTGCATGGATTCCCGGAGATCGCCTGGTCTTGGCGCAAGGTGCTGGTACCGCTCGCCGAGGCTGGTTATCATGTCGTCGCGCCGGATCTGCGCGGCTATGGACGCACCTCCGGCACCAACCCCGTCTTTGATGACGATCTCATGCCGTGGCGTATCGTTAATCAGGTGCGCGACATGATGGGACTGCTCTGGGCGCTTGGCTACCATTCGGCCGAAGCGATCGTCGGTCACGATTTTGGCGCCATCGTCTCTGCCTGGTGCGCAACTATCCGTCCGGATGTATTCCGCCGCATGGCCTTGATGTGCGGACCGTTCGCCGGTCCGCCAGATATCCCCTTCGATACCGACCGCTATCCGGTTATGCAGGGGCCTGATCCAATCCACGCCGCTTTGGCGGCGTTGCCCCGGCCGCGCAAACACTATCAGCGCTATTACGCCACACGGCAGGCCAATGCCGACATGACACAGTGCAAACAGGGAGTGCATGATTTCCTGCGTGCCTATTTCCACCACAAGAGCGGCGACTGGAAGCAGAACAGGCCTTTCCGCCTTGCCGGTTGGACGGCGGAAGAACTCGCCAGGATGCCGACCTACTACATTATGGACTTCGATCGGAACATGGCCGAAACCGCCGCCGAGGAGATGCCTTCGGATGCCGAGATTGCTGCCTGTCACTGGCTTACCGAGGACGAACTGAAGGTGTACAGTGCAGAATATGAACGCAATGGCTTCCAGGGCGGGCTGCAAAACTATCGTGTCCGTGCCGAGAACGCTGGACAGACTGACCTTCAAGTATTCGCAGGCCGCACTGTCGGCCAGCCCTCCATGTTTGTGTCTGGCGCCAGCGACTGGGCGGTGTTCCAGATGCCAGGCAATCTGGAACGGATGCGTGATGTGATTTGTACCCGCATGGTGGGTTGCCACTTGCTGGAAGGCGCCGGTCACTGGGTACAGCAGGAACAGCCGGGTCCGGTGGTCGAGCTCCTGCGTGAATTGCTGAAAGCGCGTATCAATTGATTGTATGGCGAGACGTTCTGGAGTCTTAATATCATGAATCTGAACCTTGAAGGAAAAGTGGCGGTCATCACCGGCGGAGGCGCAGGAATCGGCAAAGCGGCGGCGCTTGAATTTGCCCGCGAAGGCTGCCATGTCGCGGTCTGCGGGCGGACTCTGAGCAAGCTTGAGGAAACCAGAAAAGAACTTGAAAGCCTGAATTGCAAAGCTTACATAGAAGCCGTCGATGTCACTGATATTTCCGCGATGGAATCCTTCGCCGCCAATGTGGTAAAAAATCTCGGCGGACTCGACATCTGGGTAAACAATGCCGGAGTCGCGCTGCCCAGGCGTATCGGCGAAGTGACCGAAGAAGACTGGGACACCATGATGTCCATCAACCTGAAGGCGGTATTTTTCAATGCCCGTCTCGCCGCACGATACATGAAAGGATCGAAGAAAGGCGGCACGATCATCAACATTTCCTCTTACGCTTCGGTAATCCCAAATCCTACCCGCGCTGTTTACGCGATTTCCAAAATCGGAGTAAACAGCCTGACCCGTACTTTCGCGGCGGAATATGCGCCTTATGGCATCCGCGTCGTCGCGGTAGTTCCGGGTAGTACCGAAACCGAAATGAACCGCCTGCTCAAGAACCCGGTAGACAATATGGCCATGAACCGTCATGGAGAGGTGAGCGAAATCGCTCAACCGATTGTTTTCCTGGCGTCTGCCGCGTCAAGCTACATTACCGGTACTACCTTGGAAGTATCAGGTGGCAAACTCTGTGTTCAAAGACCGCTTTCCTGCTGGGAGACAAGTAATCCGTAAAAGTGGCGGGAAACCGGGATTTGTTTCCGCGTCAGTCGCGAAGCAGTTAAATCCTATGTGTTTGTTATTTGATGTATTTCGTTAGTAATTCATAGTTATTAAATCCGACCCATTCAAAGGAGAGCAACGATGAGAAAATCTTTACTATTTTCTATTGCCGGAGCAGGAATGTTGGCGCTGATTGCACCGGTACTCGCCCAGAACGCTTATCCAGAAAAAGGACGTACGATCACGACGATTGTCCCCTCCACGGCGGGCGGCGGAACAGATACGGCGGCGCGTCTGATGGCGCCTTTGCTGGAGAAAGAACTCGGCGTACCCGTCGAAATAGTGAACAAACCGGGCGCGTCCATGCAGATCGGGTTGAGCTTTGTAGCGGCGGCCAAGCCGGATGGTTACACGCTGATCTGGTCGGTATTGCCGACCTCGGCGAGCATTTATCTTGATCCCGAACGTAATTCGTCGACATTCAAACGGGAGAGCCTGATACCCATCGGCCTTTATTACGGCGCGCCGTTCGCCATCGTGGTGAAGGGAGACAGTCAGTACAAGACGCTAAAGGATCTCGTCGACGCGGCGAAAGCTAATCCAGGTAAGCTGAAGGTCGGTACCAGCGGTTTCATGGCGACAGGGCATTTTGCCGCGCTCGCTTTCGAAAGTGGCGCGGACGTCAAGACAGCCACCGTCAACTTCCAGGGCGGCGGACCGCAATTGAATGCGCTGCTTGGCGGCCACATTGACGCCACTACACAGTCAATGGGCGAGCTGATGTCGCATAAGAAAGCAGGTACGATCCGGGTACTCGCCATGATGAGCGAGCAGCGCGACGAACACATGCCTGACGTGCCGACCACTGCTGAGGCGGGCTTTCCGAAGATTGAGCCGATCGGCTCCGATATCGGGCTTTCCGCGCCAGCCGGCACGCCTCCGGAGATCATCCAACGCCTGACCGAAGCCCTGAAGAAAGGTACTGAGGATCAGGCGCTGAAGGCGCGTATGGCCGAGCTTGGCAATACGCTCGAATATAAGGATTCCAGGCAGTATGTGGAGTTCTGGAATCAGGTCGACAAGCGTTACAAGCCCTTGGTCGAGGCCGCGCGCAAGCAGGCGAAATAATGTTTGCTTAAAGTGACAATATCAATGGACAAACCCGAGACAATGCGGCCTGTGTACCAGATCGTAGCGCTGTTGATTTTCATCGCTGGACTGTTGCTTGTGTATGGGGCACTCAAGCTGCATTACTACACCGCGATAGGGCCGGGACCAGGTTTCCTGCCATTCTGGCTTTCTCTGATCTTCACGATTTTAGCCGTACTGATGTTTTTTCAGGCGACGTTCGCCAAATCGCCTGACAAGGCGCCAGGCGATCTCTTTCCGGATATGGGCGGCGTATTGCGCATCGCCACCATCGTCATGGCGCTTGGCAGCACCGCGTTACTGATCGAGAACGTCGGTTTCGGCCCGTCGATGTTTCTGATGAATATCTTCGTCTTGCTTGTCCTTACCAGGCGTCATTTCTTGCTGGTGTTGTCCATTGCGCTCATCGGTGGATTTGGCATCGAGTACATGTTCGTCCACTGGCTGAACGTGCCCTTGCCAGCTACCAATTTCAGGGCATTCTGCCCGCAATTTGTGTGCGGAGGGTAATGCCGTGGAATCCTTCCACTTGTTGATTGGCGGCTTCATCCAGGTCTTGCAGCCCGTCTATCTCACCTATGCTCTGGTCGGTTGCATTCTTGGAACGATAATCGGCATCCTTCCAGGTATCGGCCCGGCGGCCGGTACGGCGATCCTGATTCCGATCACCTCGGGTATCGATCCGACAGGCTCGATCATCATGCTTGCTGCCATCTATTACGGCGCCATGTATGGCGGCACGATCACCTCGGTGCTGATCAACACGCCAGGCGAGGCCGCTTCCGCGGTGACCTGTCTTGATGGCTATGTCATGGCGAAGAACGGGCGCGCCGGCCCGGCTTTAGCGGTTGCCGCCGTCGGATCCTTCATCGGCGGCGGCGTCGCCACGCTGGGTCTCATCTTCCTCGCCTTGCCGCTGACGCGTCTGGCGCTGACCTTTGGCCCGCCGGAAATTTTTTCGTTGCTGCTCATCGGCTTATCGCTGGTCACCGCTCTGGCAAGCACGTCAATCGTGCGCGCGTTGATCGCGGCGTTCGCCGGCCTCCTGTTCGCGCAAGTCGGCATCGATCCAATCATGGGCATGGAACGCTTCACCTTTGGCCGGCTGGAACTGCTCGATGGCTTCCAGATCGTACCGGTGGTAATGGGTCTATTCGGTATCGGCGAGATTCTCCTGAGCATCGAACGCCCGATACAGAACATGTTCGCGGCGACGGTCGGTTCACTTTTTCTCTCGAAGGACGACATAAAGCGCGCTACCGGCCCCGTTCTCCGTGGTTCGGTCATCGGATTCTTCCTTGGTCTCGTGCCAGGACTGGGTTCGATGATCCCGGCCTTCCTCTCCTATGCAACGGAGAAACGGCTTTCCAAACATCCGGAGGAATTTGGCAAGGGCGCCATTGAGGGCGTTGCAGGCCCGGAGACAGCCAATAATTCCTACGCCAATGCAGCATTCATCCCGTTGTTCACGCTGGGCATCCCCGCGTCGCCGACGATGGCCATCCTGATGGGCGCACTGATGATGAACGGTCTTGTTCCCGGGCCGACGCTGTTCGTCGAACACTCGCAGTTTGTCTGGGCCATCATTGCGAGCTTCCTCGTCGGCAACCTGATATTGCTGGTGCTGAATCTGCCGCTAATCCCGCTGTGGGTCGCTTTGCTGCGCGTACCTTACGGTATCCTGGTGGTGATCGTGCTCATTTTCTGCGTTCTCGGCGCCTACAGCCTCAATAATCAGGTATTCGATATCTGGGTCATGCTGGGGGCCGGCATTGTGGGCTACTTGATGAAAAAGGTGGATATTCCCTCGGCGCCACTGATCCTGACGCTTATTCTGGGACCGTTGCTCGAATCGACCCTGCGGCAATCGCTGGAAATATCCGGTGGCGAATTCTCTGTGTTCTTCAACCGGCCCATATCAATGACACTCATCGTGCTCGCCACATTGATCCTGTTGTCGTCTACCTTGCAGATTTTCAGGCAGGTAAAGACGGACAGCGAGGTCTGATTCCAATTAAAGGAGAAGCCATTGCGGCCAAAATTCGCGTTTACCGTAAACACCCCCGATACAAGGACAAAATCCCTGTCATGGTCGGGGGGCATGGAAAAAATATTCGGCAGGCTCGGCGAATTCGGCTATGACGGCGTGGAGCTTTTTGTCCGTGATCCGCGCGAGCTTGATGTCGAAAGGGTCAAGCGGCTGCTGGCGGAAAATGGCTTGTTGGCCGCGGCGGTGGGGACGGGTCCAGTTGTGGCGGAAGACAAGCTTTTCCTGACCCATGACGATGCAGGGGTACGTAAGGAAGCTGTGGCGCGGGCCAGGATTGTCATCGACTTTGCGGCGGCGCTGGGTTGCCAGATGAATGTTGGCAAGTTTCGCGGCAATACCGACGGCGATCCGCGCAAAAAAGCCTGGATGGATGAGGCGATGCGGGAAATCGCGTCCTACGCGCAAGAAAAAAAAGTGATCATCACGATCGAGCCGCAAAGCCGTTTCGGTTGCGACAACAGCATGACCACCCAGCAGGCCATGGCGTGGATTCGTGAATTGGATATGCCGAACATACGGATCATGCTGGACGTATTCCATATGCAGATCGAGGATGCCTGTATCCCCGCTAGCTTTATCGACGCCGCCAGTCTGCTGTGCCATGTGCATTTTGCCGATACCAACCGCGAATGTCCGGGGACGGGCAGCATCGATTTCGCCACAGCGCTCCATATTCTCAGGGCGCTCAAATACGAGGCCTTTATCGCCATGGAGATCAAGCAGGCGCCGGATAGTGAAACGGCGGCGAGGCGGGCCATCGCTTATGTGAAGACGCTGGCCTCATTCGTCTGGGCGTGAGCGGCGTTCCACCTTTTACATAAGCATTTTCCATTTATGCTGTTGTGCCGATGGCGAGACCGGATGATTCTTTAACCGGCCTTGAACATCGATTGCCCTTGGTGTGGCAACGCTGCATTGGTTCTTGAGGAGAGATCAAAAATGCAAACCAATCCCTTTCCCGAAGTCCAGGCTTTGTTTTTCGACGTGTTTTCCACGGTGGTGGACTGGCGCAACGGCGTTGCCCGCGAGGCGGAAAGGATCCTCAAGCCGCTTGGGTATTCACTCGACTGGCTGGTCTTTGCCGATGCCTGGCGCGCGCTGTATCAGCCCGGCATGGAGGAGGTGCGCAGTGGTCAGCGGCCATTTGTGAAGGTCGACGTCATCAACCAGCGCGCGCTCGACCAGATACGGCCGCGCTTTGGGCTGGAGAAGCTCGATGAGGTGACGCTGGCGGAACTCAATCTCGCCTGGAGCCGGCTTGATGCTTGGCCGGACGTCGGTCCCGGCTTTGCGCGACTGCGCGCGAGACTACGCTTGTGTCCCTGTTCCAATGGCAGCATCGCTATCATGGCGGAACTTGGCCGACGCAACGATCTGCGCTGGCACACCGTCCTGGGGTCGGAAATCGCTCAGGACTACAAGCCCAAGCCGCGTGTTTATCTTGCTTCCGCCGAAGCGCTCAACCTCAAACCCAGCCAGTACATGATGGTGGCCGCCCATAGCCTCGACCTGATTGCGGCGGCGGCCCAGGGACTGCGTACCGGTCACGTAGGACGTCCGGGCGAAGCCGGGCCGGGTACCGGCGAGACTGAGCCCATGGGTCGCTTTGACGTGGTGGCGAAAGATTTCCTGGATTTTGCCGCGAAGATGGGGACCTAGCTTTTTTGCTCGCCGGATGACAGAGGACAGAAAATAGTTCGGCTAGCGGGTGCTTCGCACCGGAATGACATGGAGTGGTGGAGTAACATTGACACATTGTTCGGGTTAGATGAAAAGGTAGGTGGGTATGGCGAGCGAGCGAACTGGATACGTCCAGTCAGTGACCCGCGCTTTCGATCTGTTGGAGCAATTGGCCAATGCAGGTGGTGTCATGGGTCTGAGCGATCTAGCGGCAAAGCTCGAACTGCCCGTGCCCACCATTCATCGGCTGATGCGCACATTGGTCAACCATGGTTTTGCCTATCAGCTTCCCTCGCGCCAATACGCTCTCGGCCCACGTTTGATTCGCCTCGGCGCAATCGCTACGCAAACCACAGGGGCCTGGGCACAACCTATTCTCGACGCTCTGGTCCGCGACTTGGGGGAGACAGTCAACATGGCCAGCCTGGAATCTGACAGGATGATCTATATCGCGCAGGCCGCTTCTCCTCACGCCATGCGCATGTTTACCGAGATCGGCCGTCGGGTCTACTGCCACTGCACCGGCGTCGGGAAAGCTGTGTTGGCGACGCTTCCTGACGATCAGGTACGGGCGATGATAGACCGGGTCGGGATGCCCTCACAGACAGACCGCACCATGACCGACATTGACTCGCTGCTGGCAGACCTGTCCCTTATCCGTCGCCGCGGCTACGCCATCGATGAAGGAGAGCAGGAACTGGGTGTGCGCTGCTACTCGGTCGCCGTCCCCAACGCGACTGTTCCCACGGCCATGTCGGTTTCCGGGCCAGCCGTGCGAATGACCCCCGAATTGCGCGAACGAGCAATCCCGCGACTGCAGGAAGCCGTTCGCGGTCTGGCTGAAGCTCTATACGCGACTCCCGCATAGCGACAGAACCGAGGTGGGCGCATCTACCGCCTTTATAGCAAGTTCCTCGAACTCCTTGACATTATCCAGGGCGCTTCCCATAGCGATGTTGGTGATCCGTTCCACGATACACTCCACTACAACGGGCACCCGTAGCTCCTTGGTCAATTGCCCGGCTCGCGCGAAAGCCGCCGGCAGTTCCTGGGGAGTACGCACCCGGATGGCTCTGCAGCCAAGACCTTCAACCACCTTGACGTGATCCACTCCATATCCGCCCATGTCCGGAGAGTTGATGTTCTCGAAAGAAAGCTGCACCTGGTAGTCCATATCGAAAGCGCGTTGAGCCTGGCGAATGAGACCCAGGTAAGCGTTGTTCAGCACGACATGGACATACGGAATATGGAACTGGGCGCCGACGGCAAGTTCTTCGATCAGGAACTGGAAATCGTAATCTCCGCTGAGGCCAACCACGAGTTCATCCGGCAGCGCTTTGGCGACGCCGAGCGCCGCAGGCAGCGTCCAACCCAGAGGGCCGGCTTGGGCGGCATTGATCCAGCCCCGCCTGGACAGCACATTGATAAACTGCGCGCCGGCGATTTGGGTCAGGCCGATCGTCGTCACATAGCGGCAGCGTCCGCCAAAAGCCCGGTTCATTTCCTCATAGACTCGCTGTGGCTTCAGAGGAACGCTATCGAAATGGGTCTTGCGTTGCAAGGTCTGCCGGTTGCGAACCGTCTTGTCGACCCATGCCGAATAATCCGGGAACTGGCCGCTGCCACAGCGGGCCTTTGCCTCGGCCAGCAACGCGGTCAGCGCGATACGCGCGTCGGAGACCACGGCCAGATCGGGGCGGAAAATCCGGCCGATCTGGGTCGGCTCGATGTCGATGTGGACGAATTTACGCCCAGCCCGATAAGTATTCAGATCGCCGGTATGCCGGTTCGCCCAGCGGTTTCCTATGCCAACCACAACATCCGCCGCCAGGAAAGAGGCATTCGCAGCGCGATGGGCGGTCTGGATGCCGACCAAACCGACGGCCAGCCGATGGTCATCGGGAATCGCGCCCCAGCCCATCAACGTCGACGCGACCGGAATTCCAAGAGTTTCGGCCAATTCCACAGCCAGGTCTTCGGCGTTCGCGATGACGACGCCACCGCCGATGAGCAGCAAGGGGTGTTTTGCCGAGAGGATGATATCCAGCACCGCCGAAATCTGTTCGGGTGTGGCCGCCGGGCGATCCGGCGGTAAGGGTACATAGGCCTGCGGATCGAATTCAATCTCGGTCGTCTGCACATCAATGGGCATATCTATCAGCACCGGCCCCTGCCGCCCGGAACGCATCAGGTGAAACGCGCGCTGGAATATCTCCGGCGCTTGGTTGGGTTCGAGGATCGTCTTGGCCCATTTGGTGACCGGCGTGGCGATCGAGACAATGTCGACGCCTTGGAAGTCTTCCTTGTCGAGTTTGGCTACGGGCACTTGTCCGGTGATGCACAGAATCGGTACCGAGTCCGCCCAGGAAGCGTAAAGTCCGGTGATCATATCGGTGCCGCCGGGCCCGGAGGTGCCGATGCACACGCCTATGTTCCCGTGCACGGCCCGAGTGTAGCCATCCGCCATGTGCGAAGCGCCCTCTACATGGCGGGCCAGCACGTGATCGATTCCGCCATGGGCTTTCATGGCCGAATACAGCGGGTTGATCGCTGCGCCAGGCACACCGAAAGTCTGGGTCGCGCCTTCTTTCTCCAAAATTGCGACGATCGCGTCGACGACTCGCATACGGGGCATTTCGTGTCCTTTCTATCAAGCTTGTTTGGGTAACCCAGAGAGGGCTTCGACACCCTTGAACAGGGCGGAATGGTCAAGTCGCCCATGTCCTTGGGCTAGATGAAGACGCTTGTCCTTATTGACTAAATTCTACATGGTGGAAATAAAATGCTACAATATGGATATTATTCCAATGCTGAAATCAACGCAACAGGAGTAGGCAATGAGCAAGCTGGGTTTTGTAGGACTGGGAATCATGGGCGCGCCGATGGCCGGGCATCTGATCGAAGGCGGGCATGAAGTCTTTCTGTACAGTCGGCGGAACATTCCCGAAGCGCTGGTACAGGCGGGTGGCAAGGCTTGCGCTTCCGGCAGGGAGGTGGCGCAAAACGCCGACGTGATCATCACTATGGTGCAGTACACCCAATACCGCCTCTTGCCAGGAACTGTTCAACAGTTGCGCCGCGCACGGCGGTCCGGCGTGGGATCACTCCGGCATGGTGCGCGCCCTCGAAATGATGGCCAACTTCGAGATCGGTCAGACGACTTCTGGGTAAAATAGATAATTAAAAGTTTGAAAGTGTAAGATTACCCGGTAAATGTGGTTTTCATAAACGAGAGGAAAAAATGACAACAACTTTCAGAGACTTGCAGCAAAAGAAGGGGCCGGTGCTTGGTCTTTATTTACAAAACGCCGACCCGTTCATCGTCGAGGCGGCCAAGGCGGGCGGGTTCGACTACATCCGCATCGACAACGAGCATGTCCTGTACGACTATAGCCAGATAAAGGAACTCATCCGGGTCGCCATCCTGTTGGACATGCCCTGCCAAGTGCGGGTCTCGGACTTGACCGACATCACGCGAATGCTTGATGCTGGCGCGACGGGCATCGTCGTTCCGGATGTCAACACCGTGGAACGGGCGCGTCAGGCGGTTCAGGCAACGAAATACGCGCCGCTCGGCGTCCGTGGCATGTATCCCCTGCCGCCGCCCGTTGGCCGTTTCCTGCGCGCGGCGGGCTTCGACGATTTCGCGGACTACGTGAAGGCGGCGAACGAAATTGTGACGCTGACGGTGCAGATCGAAGACGTCAGGGCGGCGTCCTTTCTCGATGAGATCATTTCCATGCCGGGTGTCGACATGGTTGCTTCCGGAAAGGCCGATATTTCGCAAAGCGTTGGCAAGCTGGGCCTGACGACTGCGCCCGAGGTCGTGGAATTCGAAAAACTCCTGGTGCGCAAAGCGCTTGAGCACGGGAAAACGCCAACCCTGATGGCCGGTGGGAATCCCGCGTTCGTGCGGGAAATGACCAGGCTTGGCGTGAAATTCTTTTCCTGCGGTCCCGACGAGGCCATCATCGCCAACGCATTCCGGAGTTTTGCTGACAGCATGAAAGGCGGTAATTGAGATGAAACAGATCAACGGTGATGCAAACCGGAACAAGAACGCTTCCGTGTTTTTCCGGAGCGGCGATTTTGCCTGGAGGCTCGAACCGGATTTTGGAAGCAGGATACCCAGGGCCATGAAGAATCTCGGCTGTCCGACGGGCTGCTGCGACAAGGACGGTAATCTTTATCTCGTGTCGCGTGACGTGAACCGTCCGATCGTGGTTCTGGATAAGGACGGCAATTACATCAGGGATTTCGGCGAGGGTTTATTTTTATATCTTCACGATATAAAAATAACGCCGAACAATACACTTCTATGCGTGGATTCCGGCCACCACGTGGCACGGGAAATTACGTTTGCCGGAGAACTCGTCAAGGATATCGGCACGCTCGACCAGGCGAGCGATACGGGCTTCGACCCCGATGTCTGGGATAGCCTGCGAACCGATGGGCGTATCGCTTCATACGATGTTTACTTCAATGCCGGCCTCGATTTCGTAGAAAAGATGCGTTCCATCAAGAGAACAGCCGGGCCTTTTAACAAGCCTACCGGTGTTGCTTTTAACTCAAAGGGCGAAATATTTTTCAGCGACGGTTATGGAAACGCGGCTGTGCATAAATTCAGCGCGGGTGGTGAATTGTTGAAGACTTGGGGGCAGCCGGGCGAAGGCCCCGGGAAATTCCTGATCAATCATGCAATATGGGTTGACGCGAAAGACCGGGTTTGGATTTGCGACCGTGAAGGAAGCAGCGTGCACGTTTTTTCGGACGACGGCGAAATCCTCGCTTACGCGACGAAGGGGTTCATGCAGCCTACCGGCGTCTGGGGCGACAAGGATTACGTCTATGTCGGCGAGCGCGGAGGCGGTCTGTCAGTCTTCAACATGGACATGACGCTCGTCGCGCAGATAGGCTTTGCCTTTTGTTCGTTGCGCTTTCATGGTATCTGCGGAAACGCGAACAGCGATTTGTTCGTTTTCCCGCTTCATTCATTCCTGGGGTATCCGGTCATGAAGCTGACCCGCGTTTAGTAATGTATTTGTTGTGAATGCTTGTTGTAAGGTTTCATGATGAATATCATCATGAAAAGTGGCCTACAATTTCCTGGCCTGGATGAAAGTAACCGAAACGGAGGATATGAAGATGATGAACAAACGGGCATTTGCCTTATTTGCTGTGGCGGCGATCGGCTTGGTCCCGACCGTTCAGGCACAGACCTACCCGACCCGGCCGATCGAACTGATCGTACCGTTTGCGCCAGGTGGTGGCACCGATCTTAGCGCCAGAATGATCGTGCCGTTTATCGAGAAGTACCTCAAAGGCACGATTGTGGTAATCAACAAGGCGGGAGCCGGTGGCCAGATCGGAGCGGTAGCGATCAAGAACGCCAAACCGGACGGTTACACGATTGGTTTCATGAACGTCCCGAACACGATGATGAAACCGCATGAGCGCCCTGACGCGGGTTTCACGATAAATGACTTCGATCCGATCGCCAACATGGTGTTCGACCCGGCCGTGATGACGGCATTGCCCGGCAGCCCCTTCAAGAGTCTGGCCGATATCATTGCCGAGGCCAAGCGTCGTCCCGGAAAGATCACCGTTGGCACTGCCGGCACTGGCTCGAATACGCATCTCGACATGATTCAGCTCGAACGAGCCGCAGGGGTCAAGTTCCGTCATATTTCTTATGATGGCGGGGCCGCGCCGCGCACGGCGTTGCTGGGCGGCCATATCGAGCTGTATGCCTCCTGTCTGGGCGATGTTCAGCGTTTCAAAAATGATGGAACCATCAGTATTTTAGGTATCATGACAAAGGAACGCTTCCCGATGGCCCCCGATGTCCCGACTTTTACCGAACAGGGATTCACGCTCTACGGTGGCGCCGGACGGGGTTTGGTCGGCCCCAAGGGGATGCCCGGTGAAGCGATAGAGGCTATTGACAAGGCTGTCCAGCAAGCGCTCAAGGATCCGGAGCTGATCAAGCTCACAAATGACATCGCCTTACCGCTGGTCTACATGGGTCCGAAAGAATACGGGGAGTATCTACAGTCCTCTGACAAGGAATTGGCGGAAGTCTGGAAATCCTCACCCTGGATTGAACAAAAGAAATAAGACGGAATCAGTAGGATGGTTGATCAGCACGTTTACGGAGATGCTTCGGTATCTCCGTAGTTTTTCTCGGGGAGTTGTTTATGTTGCGGATGCGAAACCGTAACGATGTTTACGCAGGTCTGTTTTTGATCGGCGTTGCGATCGTATTCATTTGGCAAGGATGGGGTTTATACGTGGGAACCCTCGATGAAATGGGGCCGGGTTACTTCCCAAATCTTCTGTCCGTACTCCAAATCCTGCTGGGATCGGCGGTTTTCGCCGGAGGCTTTTCCAAAGCAGGCGAACTGCCCGAAGCCTTCCGGCCCCGTCCGTTGATACTGGTGCTCGCGTCAATCGGTTTCTTCTGCCTGACCATTGAGCACCTCGGCTTGTTCCTTTCCCTGTTCGGGGTAGTGATGATCGCAGGCCTTGCCCAACAACGGGCTCAGCATGTACACAACGTGATTCTGGCCATCGCGCTTGCCTTCTTTAGCGCTCTGATCTTCGTAAAGGGACTTTCTCTCCAGATGACGATCTGGCCAGCGGGGTTGTTACAGCCATGACGACCATCGAAGGATTCCTGAATGGTCTGTTGGTTGCCCTCCAGTGGGGCAACCTGTTTTACTGCTTCGTTGGCGCCTTGATCGGCACGCTTATCGGCGTCCTGCCAGGGATTGGACCGGTAGCAACCATCGCCATGCTGTTGCCGATGACATTCTATATGGCGCCGGTGCCGGCCCTCATCATGCTGGCCGGGATCTTCTATGGGGCTCAGTACGGCGGATCGACGACCGCTATTCTGGTCAACCTGCCTGGTGAGAACTCCGCCGTGGTGACCTGTCTCGACGGCTATCAGATGGCCCGCAAAGGCCGCGCCGGTCCAGCCCTCGCCGTTGCCGCGCTGGGATCACTGTTCGCCGGTATGTTCGCAACCGCCTTCATCGTATTGCTGGCGCCGCCGCTGGCCAAGTTCGCCCTCGCTTTTGGCGCGGCGGAGTATTTTGCCTTGATGGTACTCGGACTGTTCGCCGCTATCGTGTTGGCTCATGGTTCGATACTCAAAGCCCTTGGCATGATTACGCTCGGTCTTTTACTGTCAATGGTGGGCACCGACCTCAGTTCGGGCGCTATCCGCTTTACCTTCGGTATTCAGGAACTGACTGATCGTCTCGACTTTGTGCCGCTGGCCATGGGTGTATTCGCAGTAGCCGAGGTTATCCGTAACCTTGAGAACCCGGAAGCACGCCAGACGATTACTACCAAATTTCGCGACCTGTGGCCAACCAGGGATGACTTTCGCCGGTCTTGGCCTGCCGTCCTGCGTGGCTCGGTTTTAGGATCTTTCCTCGGTCTATTGCCCGGAGGTGGAGCGATGTTGAGTTCGTTTGCCGCCTACAGCATAGAGAAACGTTTGTCGAAAGAACCGGAGCGTTTCGGTCAAGGCGCTGTCGAAGGGGTCGCCGCGCCCGAATCCGCCAACAACGCCGGTGCCCAAACCTCATTCGTCCCTCTCCTCACTCTTGGCATCCCGGGCAATGCGACCATCGCGCTGATGGCAGGGGCAATGATGATTCACGGCGTTCAGCCAGGGCCTCAGGTCATGAGCAGCAACCCCGATCTGTTCTGGGGCGTCATCGCCTCGATGATCTTGGGGAATTTCATGCTGGTAGTTATCAATCTGCCGCTGGTATTTATCTGGGTCAAGTTGCTAAGCGTCCCATACCGCCTGTTTTATCCCGCCATTCTGGTTTTCTGCTGCATTGGCGTATACACGCTGAACTACGCCGTGTTCGATGTCCTCATGATGATCGTCTTTGGATTTATGGGCTATCTTCTACTGCGCTGGAAGTTCGAACCGGCCCCGCTTTTACTGGCCTTCATTCTGGGGCCAATGCTTGAAGATAATTTCCGCCGGGCGCTAAATATTTCCGACGGCGACTTCATGATCTTCATTGAGCGGCCAATTAGCGCCACGCTGTTGGTGATCACTGTCCTGCTCGCCGGCCTCATGGTGCTGCCGGCGCTACGCAAGAAGCGGCAGACTACATTCACGGAAGAAGCCTGAGTTTTAAAATCAGAGGTTCTACGATGAAAAGACAATCCCCTCGAATTGGACTCGTACATGCGGTTCAGGTAGCGATGGCCCCGATCGAAGCGGCCTTTCAGGAACGATGGCCCGACGTAGCGAGGATGAACCTTTTCGATGACGCGCTGGCGCTAGACCTCGAACGGGAAGACCGGCTAACGGAGCAGTTGACCGTCCGGATCAGGAGGCTGGCTGAATACTGTATTGCGGGGGGCGCGGACGCGGTGCTCTTTACTTGCTCAGCCTTTGGAGCGGCCATTGAAGAGTTTGCCGCTACGGCCCCGATCCCGGTGCTCAAGCCCAACGAAGCGATGTTCGAGCAAGCATTGACACATGGCGCGAGGATAGGCATGTTGGCTACTTTCCTTCCGGCCGTGGCGTCAATGGAAGCCGAGTTTCATGCCGAAGCCAGAAGGAAAGGTGTCAAGGCGACGATCGAAACACGGTGCGTTCCGGAGGCCATGGCTGCCGCGAAGGCGGGGGATTATCTCTTGCATAATCGGCTTTTGGCGGAAGCGGCGGTGCATTTCAAGGGCTTTGATGTCCTCATGCTGGCGCAGTTCTCGATGTCTGGCGCTCTGGGAGATGTCCGGGAAAACCTCCCTGTTCCCGTACTCGCAAGCCCCCACGCGGCCGTTGAAAAGCTGAAAACAATCCTGTCGGGAACAGGAAACAAGAGACCGTAAACAGATTCCGGCTTTCGCCGAGCGCCTTCAGGACGGGACGTGCGGGAAGATTTATAATTCCGGCATGGTTTCCGTCGTCCATTCCGTCGCCGCCCAGAGCGACATCAAGCATACCCTGCAAACCTTGTGCGCCGGGCTTCCCACCGAGGAGTCGGAGCGTGTTCTTCAGGTAGTCGAGTTCGCGCAATCGGTCTACGGCGACTGCGCGCTCGGCAGCGGCGAGGGCGTCTGGCCTCACGCGCAGGGCATGGCGCTCATTCTGGCCGGCTTGAGGCTCGACGTCGACAGCCGGCTGGCCGCGCTGCTGTTTGCCGTGCCGGATTACGACGAGCACGGTTTGGAACATATCGGGAAGCGTTTCGGTTCGTCCGTGGCGCAACTGGTGGGCGGCGTTTCCCGGCTCCAGCGCATGCACCCGATCACGCGCAATTTCGTCGCGCATTCGACCGAAAGCGGTGAGCAGCCCCCCGACGAAATGAAAGTGCAGATCGAAATCCTGCGCAAGATGTTTCTGGCCGTGGTCGAGGATATCCGGGTGGTTCTGCTGCGGCTCGCGTCCCGCACGCAGACGCTGCGTTATTACGCAAACGAACCGGATGAGTTGCGGGCGCAGGTGGCGCGGGAAACGCTCGAACTGTATTCGCCGCTGGCCAACCGCCTGGGCGTCTGGGAACTGAAGTGGGAACTTGAAGATTTGTCGTTCCGTTTTCTCTACCCGGACATCTACAAAAAGATTGCCCGGCAGCTCGACGAAAAACGCGTGGAGCGCGAGCAGTTCATTGTCGACGCCGTGGATCGCCTGAAGCGCGAACTTGCGACGGCGGGAATCGCGGATGCCGAAGTGTACGGGCGGCCCAAGCACATCTACAGCATCTGGAACAAGATGCGTAAGAAAGACGTCAGCTTTTCCGAAGTCTACGACGTGCGTGCGTTACGCGTGATTGTCGACGAAATCAAGGATTGCTATACCGCGCTGGGCATTGTGCATAACATGTGGATGCCCATCCCCAAGGAATTCGACGATTACATCTCGAAGCCCAAAGGCAATAACTATCGTTCGCTGCACACGGCGGTGGATTGTCCGGATGGACGGGCGCTCGAAGTGCAGATCCGCACACATGAGATGCATAAACACGCCGAACTCGGCATTGCCGCTCACTGGCGTTACAAGGAAGGCGCACAAAGTTCAACGGACGGCGGCTACGACGAGAAGATTGCCTGGCTGCGGCAATTGCTGGTGTGGAAAAATGAGGTTTCGGATTCGTCCGACTGGGTGAATCACTACAAGGAAGCCGCGCTCAATGAGACGATCTATGTCATGACGCCGCAGGGGCGCGTCGTGGATCTGCCGCGCGGCGCAACGGCAGTGGATTTTGCCTACCGGGTACACACCGACCTCGGCCATCGTTGCCGGGGAGCGAAAATCGACGGCGTGTTGGTTACGCTCAACACGCCGCTGGAAACCGGGCAGTGCGTCGAAATCGTCGCCGCCAAGCAGGGCGGACCATCGCGCGACTGGCTCAATGCCTCGCTGGGTTATCTGATTACGCACCGGGCGCGCGCCAAGGTGCGGCAATGGTTCTCCAGTCAGGCGCTGGAACAGTCAGTTGCCGATGGAAGGGGCATCGTTACGCGGGAATTGCAGCGTTTGGGCGAGACCAGTTTGAAGCTGGATGAACTTGCCTCACGGCTCGGTTTTGCCAAGAGCGACGACATGTTCATCGCGGTGGCACGGGCGGAACTCACGCTACGTCAGATTCAGACGGCGGTGCGCGGCGCCGATGCGCAGGCCGAGGAAGAAAAGCTGGCGGCGGAGCCACCGCCCGTGCGCAAGCGCAAGGGGAGCGATGACGCCGAGAACGGCATCCTGATCGTCGGCATCGACAAGCTGCTGACCCAGCTTGCCGGATGCTGCAAACCCGCGCCGCCGGATCCTATCGTCGGTTTCGTGACGCGCGGCAAGGGCGTCTCCATCCACCGCGCCGATTGCCTCAATTTCGCCAATATGGAGGCAATGCAGCCCGAGCGTGTAATCGAAACCGCCTGGGGAAGTGAGAGTGAAGGTGTTTTCGCGGTCGACATCGTGGTCGATGCCATCGACCGGCAAGGTTTGCTGCGGGATGTCTCGGAAACGCTGACGAAGGAAAAAATAAATGTGGTTGCCGTCAGCACCTTGTCCAGGCAGGGAAGCGCACACATGCGTTTCACCGGCGAAGTGAAAAACCTGGCTCAACTCAAACATGCCTTGGCGGCGCTTCAGGAAGTGAAGGGCGTGGAGGGTGCCCGCCGCGTTTAATTTCGTTTCCAAATCGCTGGTGACTTTGTCCATTTAAAAGGAAGAGCATGGTCTCGCTTCTCGAAAAAAATGTTTTTTCTAATTGCTGCTGTAGGGGTCATAGCCACCCAGTGGCTCCGTTTCCCGGTAGCCCCAAAGCCATTCGCGATTTTCGTAGCATTTATTGCTGGTGACATTGACGAGCGCTCGCACGGGCTGGCCTTGTTTCGCGGATTCACGCACGGCTTCTAATAGATGTGCCAGCCCCATGATGTTGGTGGCGTAGGTCTCCACCGGGTCGGCATAGGATTGGCGCACCAGCGCTTGTGCTGCCAGATGGAAAATAATCTCCGGTCGCGTTTTCTGCATGGCATCGCGGATGGTCTTGGCATCGCGGATGTCGGCAATAATGGAGTGCATGTTTTTGCCCACCCGCGCCAGCTCAAAAAGCGAAGGCTGCGAGGGCGGGGCGAGGGCAAAGCCCGTGACTTCCGCGCCGAGGCGGGAAAGCCAGAGCGCCAGCCAACTGCCTTTGAAGCCGGTATGTCCGGTGATAAGGACGCGTTTTTTCTCCCAGAAATTCACGCTTGTATTCACATCGTATCCATTACCAGTTTTTCCAGGGCGCTTCTCTGGATTCCCAAAGCTGTTCCAGATAATTCTTGTCACGCAAGGTGTCCATCGGCTGCCAGAAACCGTGATGCTTCCAGACGGAGAGTTGCCGCTGCGCCGCCAGCGCCTCCAGCGGCGCAGCCTCCCAGGGGATATTGTCATTTTCGATCAGGTCGATGACTGGCGGCGACAGCACGAAAAATCCCGCGTTGATGAAACCTTCGCTTCCGGCCGGCTTTTCGTCGAAGCGGATCACGGTATCGCCTTCAATTTTCAGCGCGCCAAAACGTCCCGGCGGCATGGCGGCGGTCACGGTCGCCAGACGTCCCTGTTCGTGGTGGAAACGGATGCTCGCAGCAATGTCGATGTCGCCCACGCCATCACCGTAGGTGAAGCAAAAGGCTTCATCCGGCGCGAGATAATCGCGGACCCGCCGCAAACGCCCGCCGGTCTGGGTGTCCTCGCCCGTATCCACCAGCGTGATGCGCCAGGGTTCCGTATGACGCTTGTGCACTTGCATGGCGTTCTCGGCCAGGTCAAAAGTGACATCAGAGGTGTGCAGGAAATAATTGGCAAAGTATTCCTTGATGATGTAACCCCTGTAACCCAGGCAGATCACGAAATCGTTGATGCCGTGACTGGAATAGATTTTGAGGATATGCCAGAGAATCGGCATTCCGCCGATCTCGATCATGGGCTTGGGTTTGAGATGGGATTCCTCACTGATGCGGGTTCCTAATCCCCCCGCCAGAATAACGGCTTTCATAGGCGATGTTTGCTGTTCGTCAGTATGCAGTGTTGATATGCAGGTTTACAAAACCCGTGACAAGTATATCGGACAACAGCCGCCTCTGCTCTCAGATGCTTTTTCGCTCGTTGACCGGCAATCGTCACTCGCTGACTGGATCAAGATCAGTCAATCCGATAGTACCGCCGTCGGTGGAGGTTACATGCAGTCCGCCTTTATCGGTCGCATCTTCAAGAATCACCGCGAGCACATTGCAGCCGCCACCGGGCGCGGCGGCGGCGTTGGCGATCTGACCGCAAAGCGGATCCGGTATCTGGGTGGTAACTTGCGCGGAAAAGATGGGCATGCCAGCAGTGATCGGGCTGGCGGCGCGAGCTCGGTAGAGATGGCGTTTGATTTTGCCCAGGTAGCGGATGCGCGCAATGACTTCCTGGCCGGGATAGCAACCCTTGTGAAAACTGATGCCGCCTATCCGGTCGAAGTTCGCCATCTGCGGCACAAAGGCTTCTCGGGTGGCTTCGGTGATCCAGGGGATTCCTGCCGCAATGTCCAGCCATTGCCAGACGGGTGTGCCCGCCGGGGTGGCGATGGCGGAAAGCTGCTGCCATGTCCGGGCGGCCGAGCCGCTGGCGACAATGACGATGTAACGCTTGTCGTCCAGGCGGATGACCGAAGCGTTGGCCAATCCTGTTGTGACGGTTGTGGCCATCGCGGTGGCCGGCGCTTCCAGGCCGGCGTTTTGCAACGCAGCGGTCGCTTGCGGCCCGGACAGACCGATGATCTCGTAATCGGCGGAACGGTCGCTGATCTTTACCTTCGAACGCAGAACGTAAACCTGTAGGCGTTTTTGGATAAATTCCCGCAGATCGGCCGAAAGCAATGCCAGATAGTCCGCATCGCGGCGGAAGAGCACGAAGCTGGTCAACATCCGGCCCTTGGGCGAACACCAAGCCGCGTACTGCGCGTTGGCTGCTTCGAGATGATTGACGTCGCTGGTCAGTTGATTGTGCAAAAAGCTTTTGGCATCGTCGCCGGCGCACTCGATCAGGTTTAGGTGCGTCAAGGGTGCAACGATGGTCGCATCGCGCGCTGCGGTGAGTTCACCTTCGGGGTTACCGAAATCGCAGACCTTGCCATCGTTGATGCGGGCGCCCAGAGCGCCGAGAGTTGTTTGCCATTCGGCATTCATCGTGATTTCCTTGCGTTGTTGCGGCAACATCCTGCGTGCCGGACTGCCAGCTATGACCGGAAAAAGCTGCGCCGGTTCAGTCGATGGGGATTCGGCTATTATATCGCCTCCCTAAATCTCTCCGATACCGGGCCGGTGACGATGATTCGATGGCTGATAAAGATGCTGATGGCTGGGCTGCTTCTGGCCCTGGTGGCTTTGGCGGCCGGCGGATGGTTCTATTGGCAGGTATCGTCGCCCTTGCATCTGTCCGGGGAACGCGTCGAGTTCCAGGTGACGCCCGGAAGCGGAATGCGCGCGGCAGCGCGGGAAATCGCCGCCGCCGGAATCGATTTCGATCCGTGGATTCTGGTGGCGCTTGGCAGGCTGTTACAGGTCGAGGGAGCCATCAAGGCCGGTAGTTATGAAATCAGCCGAGGGGGCACTTTGCTCGATCTGCTGCACATGCTGACACGCGGTGATGTCACGTTGACCGAAATCGTGTTCATCGAGGGGCAGACTTTCCGTCAGATGCGCGAACGTCTCGATGCCCATCCCGATATCAGGCACGACAGCAAAGACTTGCCCGACGCGGAGATCATGCGACGGCTTGGAATGGAAAACGCGAACCAGATCCTGCCGGAAGGATGGTTCTTCCCTGATACTTACCTGTTCGCCAAACGCAGCAGCGACATTGATATTCTGGCGCGCGCGCACCATGCCATGCGTCGTCACCTGGAAAGCGAGTGGGAGCAGCGGGCGTCTCCGTTGCCGTTGACTACGTCGTATCAAGCGCTGATTCTGGCGTCGATCGTGGAAAAGGAGACGGGCCTTGATGCGGATCGGCCACAGGTTGCGGCGGTATTCCTGAACCGGCTCAAACAAGGCATGCTCTTGCAATCGGACCCGACGGTCATCTATGGCCTTGGCGAACATTTCGACGGCAATCTGAAGAAGCGCGACCTCTCCGCCGATACGCCCTACAATACCTATGTGCGCGCCGGTTTGCCGCCGACGCCGATCGCCATGCCCGGACTGGCTGCCCTGCGCGCCGTACTGCATCCCGTGCCGAGTCAGGCGTTCTATTTCGTGGCTCGCGGCGATGGGAGCAGTCATTTTTCGCGCACGCTTGAAGAACATAACCAGGCGGTCAATCGCTACCAGCGGCGTGTGCGCTGAAGGCTGGAGGAGAATCGGTTTGTCGGCAGGCAAGGGAAAGTTCATCACTTTTGAAGGCATCGACGGCGCCGGAAAGAGCACGCATATCGCCACGGTGGTCGATTTGTTGCGTGCGCGTGGGCTGGACGTGGTGGCGACACGCGAGCCGGGCGGGACGCTGCTCGGCGAAAAGCTGCGCGAATTGTTGTTGCATGAAGCGATGCACCTGGAAACCGAGGCGCTCTTGATGTTCGCCGCCCGACGTGAACACCTGGGCCAGGTCATCGAACCGGCGCTCGCCTGCGGAGTCTGGGTGGTTTGCGACCGTTTCAGTGATGCGACCTATGCCTATCAAGGGGGAGGGCGCGGGCTGGACAAGGCCAAGTTCGCCAGCCTGGAACAGTGGGTGCATGGGCATCTACAGCCCGATTTAACTTTCCTGTTCGATCTGTCGCCGGATGTCGCTTGCGAACGTATCGCCAGACAAGGGCGCGAGCTGGACAAGTTCGAGCAGGAACGCGCCGATTTCCACTGGCGTGTGCGGCAAGCCTATCTTGAACGCGCTGCTTCCGCGCCCCGCCGGATATGTGTCGTGAATGCCGGATTGAGCCTGGATAAAATTAAGAAAATAGTTGAAGAAACTGTTATAACACGTTGTTTATGAATATTTATGACTTGCATGAAGAAACCTGGAAACGCCTCGGTGAGTGGCGTGATCGATTGCCGCACGCCTTGCTGCTGACCGGGCAGCGCGGCATCGGCAAGTTCGATCTGGCGCGCGCTTTAGCCGGGTCGTTGCTTTGCGAAAATCCGCTACCTTCGCGGGTGGCCTGCGGATCGTGCCTGGCTTGCGCTTGGATGGCACAGGGTAACCATCCGGATTTCAGGTTGGTTCAGCCGGAAGCCTTGGCCGGGGACGAAGGTGAGGGCGGGGGCAACGATGCGGGCAGCAGCGGCAAAAAAAAGCCGAGCCAGCAAATCATTATTGACCAGATCCGGGCGCTTGATGATTTCCTGCACGTTGGAACCCATCGCCAGGGTATGCGTGTCGTGCTGCTTCATCCGGCCGAAGCGATGAACCGGAGTACCGCCAATTCTCTTCTCAAGTCACTTGAAGAACCTGTTCCAGGTACATTGTTTTTATTGGTTTCAAATGAACCGGAACGTTTGATTCCGACGATACGTAGCCGTTGCCAGCAGCTTAGTATTCCCTTGCCCGAATCGTCTCGCGCGCAGGCGTGGATGGCGGCGGCCGGCGTCAAGGAAGCCGCGCATTGGCTGGCGCTTGCCGGAGGATCGCCGCTTCTGGCCGTCGAGTTGGGGTCGGGTGATGAACACGTATTGCTCGACGCGCTGGTGGCGGAACTGGCGAAAGGCGGACGCCTCGACCCGCTGGTTGCGGCGGCGGCGGTAGACCGGGTGGTCAAGGCGGAAAAACGTCCGGCGTCATTGAAGCGCCTGGTCGAATGGGGACAGAAATGGTTTGTCGACCTGATTCTCCTGCGCACCGGGCAGGCGCCGCGTTATTTTCTGGCGCAGTCAGCGCCGCTCAGGGAGCTTGCCAGGCGCGCCGAGCTGCCTGATCTGTTGGCGTTCAATCGGAAAGCGTTACAATACCGGCAACAATGCGAGCAACCTTTGAACAGCCGCTTGTTTCTTGAGGATTATTTCCTGAATTACGCGCTGTTGTTCGAACCTGTCCGAGAAGCTCATGGCTGAAAATACTGAACAAAAATCCGCAACGCCGCGTCCCAGCGTGCTGTCACTGAATATCAACTCAAAATCGGCGCTGTACGCGGCGTATATGCCTTTCCTCAAGAATGGCGGGATTTTCATTCCGACCACGCGCAACTATGGCATCGGCGACGAAGTATTCATGCTGCTTGCCTTGATGAATGATTCCAACAAGCTGCCAATTGCCGGTACCGTGGTTTGGGTCATGCCTCCAAGAGCGCAGAACAGCAAGGCGCAGGGAATCGGCGTGCATTTCAAGAAAGATGAGGGCGGTGTCGAGGCCAAGCGCAGGATCGAAGGTTTGCTGGGTGGTGTTATGCAATCGAGCCGCCCGACGCACACCATGTAGAGCAGATGCTGGTCCGATGCTGGTCGACTCCCACTGCCATCTGGATCTTCCTGATCTGGCGGGCCATTTTGTCGAAGTGCTCGAAGCGATGCAGCGCAACGATATCGGATGCGCCGTCTGCGTTGGCGTGACGCTGGAAGCTTTCCCGAACATCCTGGCCCTGGCCGAAGCGCACGCGTGCATTCTGGCGACGGTCGGCGTTCATCCCGAGATGACCGGAGTGCGGGAGGCAAGCGTCGATGAACTCGTCCGATTGGCGGCGCATCCAAAAGTTGTCGGCATCGGCGAAACCGGGCTCGATTACTATTGGCACAAGGATGCGCCCGAATGGCAGCGGGAACGCTTTCGTGCGCACATCCGCGCGGCGCGGGAAGCCGGCAAGCCGATTGTCGTGCATAACCGGGAAGCCACTGCGGATACCCTGCGTATTTTGGAAGAGGAAAACGCAGGCGAGATAGGCGGTGTCCTGCATTGCTTCACCGAAACCTGGGAGGTGGCGCAACGGGCGCTGGATATCGGTTTCTACATTTCCATGTCCGGGGTCGTTACCTTCAGGAACGCGCGGATCGTCAAAGAGGTGGCCCGCCGCGTTCCGCTCGATCGCCTCCTGGTGGAAACCGATTCTCCCTATCTTGCCCCCACGCCGTTTCGTGGAAAGCGCAATCAGCCCGCTTACGTCAGGCATGTTGCAGAAGAAATCGCCGCTTTGCGCGAGATGCCGATCGAAGAGGTAGCAACCGCCACGACGGATAATTTCTTTCGCCTGTTTCGCCCGACCGAGTCATTTTCAGCAAGAAATTAGCGACAGGCCTTTAGGCCTGTCGGTCTAAGGTGTTTTGGAAGGGATTTGCATCCCCTCCCAAAACGATCGCCGAAACCCCGGCCTTCAGGCCGGGGTATGGCTCCCACCGCCCTAAAGGGTGGGGTTTCAACCGGAGTTAGTTTTACGATGAATGTTGTTGAAATGAACAATATTTCCTGCGGAGCACTGCGCTCAATCCCTTCGCCCCGCCTGCGGGGAGAAGGTGGCCGAAGGCCGGATGAGGGGGCGGCAATTCAGCACGAAACAACACTGGAACATGTCCAACCCCCCTCACTCGCCCCTGCCGGGGCACCCTCTCCCGCAAGCGGGCGAGGGAAAGCAAACGCCGCTCGTGTTTCTCCATGAGTTTGCATCCCCTCCCAAAACGATCGCCGAAACCCCAGCCTTTAGGCCGGGGTATGCCCCCCACCGCCCTGAAGGGCGGGGTTTCAACCGGAGTTAGTTTTACGATGAAAAACAGATTATTCGCTTTCCTCATTGCGCTCGCTCTTTCTTCCACGGTTTTCGCGGGTGCTTACGAAGACATGGAAGGAGCGCTCATCCGTAATGACGTCAACGCGGTGATTGACCTGATCAATCGCGGGATGGATGTGAATACCGTCGACCGGCAAGGCAATACCTTGCTGACCCAGTCGATACAGCGAGATATGCCTGAACTGTTCGATTTCCTGTTGCAGCGACGGGCACGAGTCAACATGCGTAACAGGAATGGCGAGACGGCGCTCAGCATTGCGGCTTTCCTGGGACGCGCTGGCTACGCGCGACGTCTCGTCGATGCCGGCGCTGAAATCAATTTTTTTGGCTGGCCTCCGCTTGTGTATGCGGCGTACAACGGTCATACGGAAATCGTTGACTACCTTATCGGGCGAGGCGCGGACGTCAATGGGAAGGCCGAGAATGGTTCAAGCGCGCTGTTTTTCGCGTCGCGTTTCGGGCATATTGAAACCGTCAAGGCGCTCCTGAAACATCAGGCTGACCTCACGATTGTCAACGACAAAGAAGAAACCGCCGTGGATTGGGCGCTGAAAGGCAAAAACTCCGATATCGAAGCTGTTTTGCGCAAGGCCGGCGGGCGTTCCGGGAAATCGGTCACTATCGAAGTGACGAAATGACAGTATCGCGCGATGCCGTTCCATGCTCAAGCCTCTTCCATAACTGATTGAATATAAGCCATTTTTTTCAACCGTTTACGACATCTGCGTATGCAATAGCACTGTTTGTGTTGACGACACCAGAGTTTGAGTACATAATCTTCGACTTCTTGTTTTCATGAGATATGGGAGATCGTAGGGAGATCGTAAGAAGATTAACGAGTTAAGTGTTAGTGTATGATTCGTCTCCCGTTCTAATTTCAAGAAAAAGCCTGATGGCTTTTTTGTTTTTTGAGTTCTATCGAGAAACAAACGTGGCGCGATAGCAAAGCGGTTATGCACCGGATTGCAAATCCGTGTAGGTCGGTTCGACTCCGGCTCGCGCCTCCAGTATTTTGCGGGAATAGCTCAGTTGGTAGAGCGCAACCTTGCCAAGGTTGAGGTCGCGAGTTCGAGACTCGTTTCCCGCTCCAAGTATTTGGTCTGTGGAGTTCCAATGACTTCCAGAGAGTGCCGTAAGTTGTTGAGAACAGGGTCTTTTGGCCCTGTTTTTACATCCAGCGAGTGCTGCTGAAAGCCGCCTGCAACCGGCAAAAATAAGTACATTTGGGAGGGGGTTCTTGGAGGTGTCAAAGGTCGGGCCAAAGAACCCATAACCTTCCGTGTGCGAAAGCATGATTCTGTCCGAGAACCGGATGCGGGAGACCCGCACGTCCGATTCGATGAACGAGATGTGGAAACGGAGCCAGGGTTCAACTACTTGGGCACCTACAAACGAAAGGGCGGAAACAGACATGTCGAACCTACAGCCACCGCACCACATCTCGACTCTACCGCCAACCTATGCCATATATACCACCGCCATCGACGACAACTTTATGAATCGACCCCACTCAAGCTATCAGCATAAAGCTCGGCCACGTGCTTGACCTGGATGTTGTCCCCGTTCCGCGACAGCATATCCATGATCTGCATCATGCAGGCCGGGCAGGCGGCCGCGACCAGATCGGGTTTGACCGAGACAATATTGTCGCGTTTGCGCTGCCCGATTTTTTTGGAAAGATCGTAATAAGCCAGGGTGAAGCTGCCTCCGGAGCCGCAACAGCGGTCGGCTTCGGGCATTTCCACGAATTCCAGGCCGGGGAGGCTTTTCAGGATTTGGCGCGGCTGGCTGCTGACGTTCAGCGATTTGTTCAGGTGGCAGGCGTCGTGGTAAGTGACGCGCCGGCCGCCCTGGGCGGATTCCGGCAATTCGGCTTTCAGGACATCGACGGTGAAGGCGGTGATGTCGATGGCCTTTTCGCTCATCGCTTTCAGCGTGGCCTGTTCCTCCGGGGAAAAATCTTCCCTGAATCCGGGCCAGATTTCCTTGATGGTCGCCGCGCAGGTGGCGCAGGGAGTGAGCAGATAGTCAAATGGCTCGCTGTTAAAAATGGCCAGATTCTGCCTGACCAGTTGGACAAAAGTCTTCCTGTCCCCGGAGGCCAGGGCCGGAATGCCGCAACAATTCTGGCCGGAGGGCAGAAAGATGCCCGTCTGGTGTTTGCGCAAAATCCTGAGCGTGGCTTGGGCCAGTTGGGGAAAGATTTTGTCGGAGACACAACCGGGAAACAGAGCCGCCACCGGTCGGCCAGACCCGGCCTTTTCCTTCAGGGCGTGGGTGGTGGCGTGGAAGGGTTTTTTAGCCAGTGCCGGGAAGTGGCGGTTGCCGGTAATGGCCGAAAACAGCGGGGCCTGACAGGTGCCGGCGGCGTTGTGATTGTCTTTAATTAACAGCCCCTGAAAGGTTTTGGACAGGGACATAAAACCGTCAAAAAGTCCGGGCCGGACCAGGAGACCGCGGAAAATTATCTTCTTGATGGGCGACAGGCCCAGATAGCCCCTGACGATCGACCGGGCGCGCAGGAAGATGTCCATAATCCTGACGCCGGAAGGGCAGTTGGCCTGGCAGGAACCACAGAGCAGGCAGCGATTGAGTTTGTCGTTGACCGACTCAGCGTCGGTGATGATGTGCCTGGCCAGATTTTCCAGCAGGGCGATTTTGCCTCGGGTTACATCGGCTTCGCGCAGGCTTGCGCCGTAGACCGGGCAGACCGACTGGCAGAAGCCGCAGCGCATACAGGAGACCAGCATGTCATCCAGTTCCAGCAGCGTGGCGGCCAGTGCCGTGATGTCCCGAGGAGGCAGCGGTAGCGTTGGCGCTTGTGTGTTTGCAGACATCAGCGCCTCCTATACAAATTTTTTGCCAGCGTTAAAGAGCATCTTGGGGTCTAAAGCGCGGCGGAGGTTTTTGGCGAATTCAATGGTGGCCCGGTTGGTCTCCTTTTCCATCCACCTGGCTTTGGCCTTGCCGATGCCGTGCTCGCCCGAAAGAGTCCCCTGCAATTTGAGCGCTACGTCAAAAATCTCGTCCACCGCCTGTTCCACCCGATGGAATTCTTCGGTGTTGCGGCGGTCGCACAGAATGGTCGGGTGCAGGTTGCCATCGCCGGCGTGGCCGAAGATGCCTACTTCCAATCTGAATTTTTCAGCGATGCGGTTTACGGCGGCCACCATCTCCGGGACGCGCGAGCGGGGCACGGTGGCGTCTTCCAGCACCGTTGTCGGTCGGGCGCGGGCCAGGGCGGGCAGGGCGTTGCGCCGGGCGGCCCAGATGTCGTTTTTCTCTTTTTCATTGCGGGCGACGCGGATATCCGTGCTGCCGCATTTCTTGCAGATTTCCATCACCTTTTGCGCGTCTTCCTCCACCATCTGCGCGTGTCCGCCATCCACCTCGATGAGCAGAATGGCCCCGGCTTCCACCGGCAGCCCGATTTTGGCGTCGGCTTCCACGTAGTGAATGCATTTCTGATCCAGAAACTCCAGGGTACAGGGCACAATATGGGCGGCGATGATGCCGGCCACGGTTTCCGAGGCTTTGTTCACATCGCTGAAGATGGCCATCATGGCTTTCTGTGCCTTGGGCGGCGGAACCAGCTTCAGGATGATATTGGAGAAAATGCCCAGGGTGCCTTCCGAGGCGACCATCAGGGCGGGCAGGTTATAGCCGCTCACATATTTGACCGTGCGCGAGCCGGATTTAATCAGCTCCCCGCGATAATCAAGAATTTCCATGCCCATGACGTAATCCTTGGTTACGCCGTATTTAAGGCCCCGCAGCCCTCCGGCATTCAGGGCGACATTGCCGCCCAGCGTGGAAACCGATTGCGAGCCGGGATCGGGGGGATAAAAAAGGCCCATCCTGGCTACTTCCGCAGCGAACCGGGCGGTGACCACTCCCGGCTCAACCACGGCGTATAAATCCTCGGCGTTGATTTCCAGAATCCTGTTCAACCTGTTGGTCAGAATGACCAGACCATCGCCCGGCTCCGGAATGACCGCCCCGGAGAGGTTGGTGCCGGCGCCGCGCGCGGTGATGGGCAGATCGGCTTCATAGGCCAATTTGACCACCCGGCCCAGTTGTTCCTGAGTCTCCGGGCTGACCACCAGAGCAGGGATGACCGGCGCCAGAACCGCAGCGTCGTAAGAATAAACCTGGCGGTCGGCCTCTTCGGTCAAAACATTGGTCGAGCCGACGACAGTGGAAAACTTTTTGATAAGTGCCGGACTGATGGTCATGCTGTTTCCTTTCATCCTGGAAAAAAGCAGTTAGCAGTAACAGTCGCTATTATTAACCACGTCATTCCCGCGAAGGCGGGAATCCAGTTCGTTTTTTCCAGCCAGAATGGCTGCCAATCAAAAAATGGTTTGTCATTATTCAGGGCGCGCAGGATTTTTGGAACGTCTGAGCCATTTTCGGGTAAACGGACAGACGTAAAAACATTTGCCGCAGATGTCGAAGCTGATGCCGTAATTATTTTTGGACAGCGCCGCCGCGACGATGGAACAGCGTTCGGTGTCGACCAGATCGTCCGTCTTGATGACGCCGGGCTGCCAGGTCACGTTGGTGAGCGCGTCCGCGGGACAGATGTCGACGCATTTGACGCATCGGCCGCAATGCGAGACGGACACCGGCGCGTCGCAGGGCAGCGGCGCGTCGGTGACGATGGAGGTCAGGCGGATGGCCGGGCCGAATTGGCGAGTGACCAGCAGCGCGTTCTTGCCGACCCAGCCCAGCCCTGCCAGCGTGGCGACAGTTTTGTGCGGCAGGCGGGTCTCGTAATCATTGAACGTGTCGTGCGCCTGCACGTTTTCCCTGGTTTGCGCCCAGGCGGCGAAGCCGGCTTCTTCGAGCAGCCGCGCGCCGCTTGACGCCAGCGCGTCCAGCCTGTCGTTGGCGGCATGGTAGGCGTCGTAATAGGCGCGGGTGGGTCCGTTATTCAGTCCGGTGACGATTTCCGGCGCGAAGACGACGGCCATGCTCACGCCGCGCAACGCTGCTGGCGCGGGGTTTTCCGGCGCGCCGCGCAGACGCTCGCGGAAAACGCGCAGCACGGCTTCATCCGGCAGGAGGGAAAGGTCGGCAAAGCCGACCAGACAGGCGCCCAGATTTTTCAGTGTGGTTTTCAGGTCGGGAAGGGAGGGCATGGGTGTATTCGGAAAGCGGACGAGAGATTAGCGCATTTTACGTTAGGTACAGACTGTGGCTATTTCTACCTCGTCTTTGATTGGCAGCCATTCTGGCTGGAGAAAACGTACTGGATTCCCGCCTTCGCGGGAATGACGGGGTTTTTTACGTAGGGTGGGCAAAGCGAAGCGCGCCCACGGCCTGCGGCCTTTGCCTACCCTACAATGCCTGCCAATCATAAGCATAGAAGAAAAAAATCCTTTTCTTGGGCAACTCTGTTCAATAACGTGAGAGCCCTTTCTCTTTATCGATGATTTGGCCGGTCCAGTACGCCGATTGCTTGTTCAAGCCATGATGCAATCTTCCTCACGCGCCCTGATTGAACTGCGCAACCTGTCGAAGTTCTATGACGGCGCCGGGCCGGTTGCGGCGGTCAGCGATATTTGCCTCGAAATCCAGAAGAGAGAAGTGTTTGCCCTGATGGGCACGTCGGGGAGCGGCAAGTCTACGCTGTTGCGGCATATCAACCGACTTATCGACCCCAGCTCGGGCTCCGTCATCGTCGACGGACAGGAGTTGCAGGGGCTTTCCAGACAGCAGCTTGCGACGCTGCGTTCCCACCGCATCGGCATGGTGTTCCAGCATTTTGGTCTGCTACCTCACCGCACGGCCCTGGAAAATGTCATGCTGCCCTTTGAACTGAGGGGCGACGACCCGCAAACCAGCCGCGAAAAGGCGGCGGAGCAGTTGACGCTGGTGGGCCTGGGCAACGCGCTTCACCGTTATCCGGACGAGCTTTCCGGCGGAATGCAGCAGCGGGTCGGGCTGGCGCGCGCCCTGGCGAGCCAGCCGGACATTTTGCTGATGGATGAGCCTTTCGGCGCGCTGGACCCCACCATCCGCCGGGATTTGCAGGACCAGGTGCTGGAACTGATCCGCTCCCGTGGCATTACCGCCATTCTGGTGACCCACGACCCCGGTGAAGCCTTGCGCATGGCTGATAGATTGGCGCTGCTGCGCGCCGGACGCATCGTGCAAGTGGGAACGGCCAAGGAAATTTTGCAAAGTCCGGCGGATGCAGAAGTCGCAGCCTTTTTCCGGGGCTTCACCACTTTTGCGCGCGATGATGCGCAGCAGGCTCCTGTTCCGCCGCCTGTTCCCTCTGAGGAAGCTCCGCAGCCGTCCGTTGAGACCGAAACCGATGCGCCGCTCTCATTGCGGCAACGGCTTCTTTCCGGACCTGTCCGGTTTTTCCGGTGCGACGCCGGGCTTTTCTGGGCGGGAATGTTTTTGGAAGCGGCGGCCTTGGCCTTTTTCGCCCACGGCTTCAGCAGCGGCTCGCCTTTTGTCGGTGTCCTGTCTCTCGTGGCTTTTGCCGCTATTCGGGTTCTCTCGGCATCCCTCAAACCGGTCCGCCAGTCGCGGTCTCCCGCCCTGGCGTTCATCGTTTCCCTGGCTATTTACGGCTTTGTCGTCTGGCGCGCAGCCACTCTGGAGCCTTCCAATCCCTTGTTTGCCTCGCCGAATTACCGGGTCATCGCGCTCACGGCCAGCGCTTATCTTGACCAGGCCATCACCTGGGCGCAACTCACTTTCACGTCGTTTTTCGCGGGAATCGTCATTACCGTGCGCACGGTGATTGAATGTATCGAGGCGGCGCTGAAATGGCTGCCGTGGCCGGTTTTATCGCTGGCGCTGCTGCTCGCGGCCTGGCAATTCGCCGGACTGGGGGTTGCCGCGCTAACCGCCGTGGCGCTGGCTTACCTGCTGCTCTTCGGCTTCTGGTCCCAAACCATTCTCACCGTGGCGCTGGTGGGCGCGTCGGTGTCCATCGCCTTCCTGTTCGGCATTCCCATCGGCATTCTGTTGGCGCGCTCACGTCTGGCGCGAAGCATCGTCTCTCCCTTGCTCGACGTGATGCAAACCCTGCCGAGTTTCGTTTATCTCATTCCGGCGGTTGCGTTTTTCTCCGTGGGCAAAACCCCGGCCGTGGTCGCCACCATCATTTTCGCCATTCCGCCGATGATACGTCTGACGGCGCTTGGCATTCAGGAGGTGCCGCGTTCCACGGTGGAAGCGGCCTACGCCCACGGCGCCAGCGCCTGGCAGGTGCTGACCAAGGTGGAACTGCCGCTCGCCATGCCGACGCTGATGCTCGGCGTCAATCAAACCATCGTTCTCAGTCTGTCCATGGTGGTGGTGTCGGCGCTCATCGGGGCCGGGGGCCTCGGATACGATGTGGTCACCGCCCTGCGCAATATTCAGGGAGGCGCTGGATTCCTGGCGGGGCTCGCCATTGTGTTCTGCGCGCTCGTCCCTGACCGCATCCTTCAGCGCGCCTTGAGGAAAAAGAAATTCAACCCTAAACACTGATATGTCAAAGGAGTTTGTTATGAAAAAACGTTTATCCGCTTTTGTTGTCGGCGCCGCTCTGTTGTTCGGCGCGGTTTTCCCTGCCGGCGCGAAGGAAAAAGTCGTCATCGGAGAACAGAACTGGACAGGCGCCATCGCCATCCAGCACATCCTCGCCGAGGTTATCCGCACGCGCCTGGACGGCGAAGTGACATTTCTTGCCGCCGACTTGCCGGTTTTATTCGCCAGCGCCGGGAAAAACGACGGTTCGGTGGATGTGCTGACGGACATCTGGCTGCCGAACCAGTTGGCGGGCTGGACAAAGTTTGTCGAGAAGGGTAGCGCCGAGACGCTGATTCCAACCAAAAATCCCTATACCGGCGTACAGGGCTTTTATATTCCCGGTTACATTCAGGACGAGCATAAGGTCAAATCGGTGCATGACCTGGTCAAGCCGGAGGTTGCCAAGCTCTTTTCCTTCAACGGCGGCAAGCCGGAGCTGCTCGTCGGCCCGGCCGGATGGGCTTCCACCTATATCAATGAAGTCAAGGCCAAGGATTACGGCTTCAAGGACAATTTTGAAATCGTCTCCACGGAAGCCTCGGTGACCTATGCCAAGATTGACGCGGCGTTCAAGGCGAAAACGGGCGTGCTGTTTTATGCCTATACTCCCGACTGGATTTTCGCCACCTATGATTTGCGTCTTTTGGATGAGCCTGCCTTTGACGGTTATGCCCAGGACAACAAGAAGGACGACCCGCAATACAACCCCAAGGGCAAGTGGAATTTTGTCAGCCCGTCGGAAGATCCGGACTGGCTCAACAAGAGCAAAATCACCAGTGCCTACCCGGACGGCACGATTTATATTCTCCATGCCAAACATCTAAAGCAGGATGCGCCGAAGATTGCGCAGTTCCTTACAGATGTCGCCATTGACCCGGACGGTTTGAACGGCGTCATCAAGGCCATTGAAAAGGACAAGGTAGCGCCGGAAAAAGCGGCCAAGGCTTATGTCGACGCCAACAAGCCCTTGGTCGATAAATGGCTGGCCAATGTGAAGTGATTGGAGTTTGACGTCCGCCTGGATGATCACGTGCGCGACAGGCGGACCTATCTATCGGGAGATTAAATATGAGCATCGAGCAGGCCACATTCGGAGCCGGGTGTTTCTGGGGTTCGGAAGCGTTTTTCCTTGAAGTCGAAGGCGTTGTCAACAGCCGCGTCGGTTATTCAAGCGGCAGCGACGGCACGACGAAACCGGCGCGCATTGAAGTGGTGCAGGTGGATTTCGACCCGGCGGTGGTTTCCTACACAACGCTGGTCGAGAAGTTCTGGCAAAGCCATGATCCCACCTCCTTTGACCGGCAGGGCAAGGAATCCGGCGAAAGCGTGCGCTCCGCCATTTTTGTGCATTCCGGCGAACAGGCGAGTCTGGCCCAGGCGGCGCGGGAAAAATTCAACCAGGGCTCGCCCCGTCCGGCGGCTACCCAGATCATCCCGTTTGAAGCGCTGGAACTCGCTGGCGAGGAACATCAGCGTTACGTGGAAAAACACGGTTATGACGCCTGCGCGGTGCATTCGTGAGAGTTTACCAACACTCGTCATTCCCGCCTTCGCGGGAATGACGATGAGATTTCCTTTGTTGGGCTTGAAAATGCCCTATTGCGAACTGAAATAACATCCCTGAAAAGTGAACATATCCACAAACTCCAGCGCGCCAATCAATCCGCTACGCATCCGTAATGCCAAAGGGGAAACTCCTGCCAGCGCCTGGCAGGGACTCGCGCTGGCCTTGATTTCCGGCCTGCTTTTCAGTCTGGACGCTTTTCTGATCAAACATGCGTCAGCTTTCACCTTTTTACGCACCGGGCGCTTTTGCCGCTCATCCCTTTAGTCTGCGCCGGGCTGCACGATTATTGCGCCGCCTGCCTTGGCTTGCTTATCAACTGGCGCGCCGGAAGGCTCCCCGCATTTTGTTCGGCTCTTTTCCTGAAACCCGTGAAAAGTCTTCTCGCCGGGTCGCTGATCGGGGCTCTCTTCGGCGCAGGCAGCTACATGGCGGCCTTACAGCTTGCCGACGCCTCCTTGGTTCTGCCGACATGTAGTGGCCGGGTTTCAAACTCGCCCTTACATATTGGCGACGCGTTGCGTCGGAGGCTTGGCTTCCGGATTCCGGCTTTCGCCGGAATGACGAGGTTGAAATAGGCGGCGATGTTCTCTTGTTTGGACCGCTTTTTCATATAACCAAATAAATTCTTCTTCGTTTGTTTGTGAAAAGGGTGCTTCTAAAATCCTTTCATCAATCAAATGTAAGGTGGAGTTCATGAAAACAGTTCAGATTCTCGGCGCGCTCGGCGTCGCTGCCGTTCTTTCCGGCGTGTCTATCGCCGCGCATGCCGACGCAACGCTCGATAAAGTCAAGTCGCGTGGAAGCGTCATCGTGGGCCTTGTCTTGTCCGGCCCGCCTTTCGGTTATATCGATCCCAAAACGCAGCAACCGCTCGGGCTGAATGTCGACCTGGCCGAGGATATCGCCAAGCGCCTGGGTGTCAAGCTGGAATCGGTCGCCGTGACGCCGGCGACGCGGGTACAATTTTTGCAGCAGGGCAAGGTCGATCTGTTGCTGGCCAACATGCAGCTCAACGCCGAACGCGCCGAGCTGATGGGCTATATTCCGACGCCCTATGGCGATGCCGGCGGCGGCCTGATTACTCTCAAAAGCAACAAAGTCACCCAGTGGGAAGATGTGAAGGGCAAGACGGTTTGCGTCTCGCAGGGCAGCAACTACGCCAAGCCACTGGACGAGCAGTATGGCGCCAACGTCAAGGGACTGCCGTCGCAACCGGATTCCTTGCTGGCGCTCAAGGGCGGCAACTGCTTTGCTTCCGTCCATGACAGCGCGCCGCTGCATCTGCTCGTGTCCGACAATCCGGAATGGAAGGATTTCGAACTGCCGCTTCCCGCTGATTTGATTCCGTTGCCTTCGGTGATCTGGGTACGCAAGGGCGAGAACGATTTTACGAATGTCATCGATGCTTTCGTGCAGGATTGGTACCGCACCGGCTGGCTGTTGGAGATCACGCGCAAGCACCGCATACCGATCACTCCCTTGCTGGAGGAATGGCAGGCCAAGTATCCGGTGGCGAAGAAATAGGGCGTTTTGCGTTTGGGTTGCGGGTGATGGGCTTGCGAACACCAACATTGGAATGATTCATTGGTTGTTGCGTTGGGGTTCGCTGCGCTCACCGCCAACCTATTCCATCTCTGCCATCTCCATCGTCCCGGCGGAAGCCGGGATCCGGTTTCGTTCATTTACCCAAAAACATAAAACGTCCCAGGGTTCGAAGGTTCCACCCGTCGACTTACAGTAAAGGAATCCGTCCATGCCTGAATCCTTGCTTACCGAATTCATCGGCGCCGCCAAATCGGTGGGGCTGAACTATGGTTTTCTGGCGAGCGTCAGCGAGCGAACGTCGTGGCTGCGGGGCGTTGTGGTGACCATCGAACTGTCTGTGCTGTCGATCCTTTGCAGTCTGATCGTGGGAACCGTGATCGCCAGTTTGCTGACTTCCGGCCGCCCGTGGCTGGCGCGGCCGGCGCGGGCGTTTGTCGAGGTGCTGCGCAACACGCCGACGCTGGTGCAGATTTATTGCGCTTTCTTTGTGTGCCACATGCTGGTCAACCAGAGCGTCGGCGCGCAGAACAACCCGATGAGCGCTTACGCCTGGGTGGTGATCGTGTTCTCGATACATTTCGGCGCGTACCACGCCGAAGCCTTGCGGGCCGGCATCGAAGCGGTTCCCAAGGCCATGCGCGAATCAGCGATATCGCTCGGTTTTTCCCGGCGCGAATTGCTCGTTTTCGTCGAATTGCCGCTGGCTTTCCGTTTCGCCTTGCCGTCGCTGGTCAATAACCTGGCCGACCTCGTCAAGGCGACCTCGCTGGGTTCGGCCATCGCCGTCGGCGAGCTGACCTACGCCTCGCTGATGATCTGGATCGAGCGGGACAACGTGCTGGAAATGATGATCCTCATTCTCCTGGTTTACGGGGCGCTGACCTTGAGTGTGTCCCGGCTGGGATTCCTGCTGGAAAAACGTTTACGGATGCCGGGTTATGGACACTGAACAAGCGATGACTCTGAAAACGCCCTGGAACGCGCCATCCATACCCCCAATCGTCTACTGGGCGCTTGGCGTCGTGCTGGCCTGGACAGCGCTTGCTCATTTCTACAGGGAGTCGATGATGATCCTCTGGCAGTGGGTTCCCCATCTGGCCAGCGGGCTGCGCATGAACGTGTTGTTCAGCGTGCTGGCCATCGCGATCGGGACTCTGCTTGGAGCGGTCGTTGGCGCGCTGGAACTTTCCCGCAGCCGACGGATCAGCCTGCCGGCGCAGTGGTACGTGCAGTTTTTCCGTAACGCGCCGATTCTGGTGCTGATCTTTTTCGCCACCTATGTTTTTCCCTTCGAGATCCGCATCGGGACGATGTATCTGTCGTTCCCCGACTGGATCAAGGCCACGCTCGGTCTGGCGCTGCCGGCCGGCGCGCATATCGCCGAAATCTTCCGGGGAGCGATCCTGTCGATTACCTCGGCGCAATGGGAAGCTGCGGCCTCGCTCGGGTTCAGCCGCTCGCAGACGCTGCGCTGGGTGATCCTGCCGCAATGCGTCAAGCGCGTCCTGCCGCCGTGGATGAATCTTTACGCGATGATCACCATGAGCACGACGCTGGCCTCGCTGGTCGGCGTGAGGGAACTGCTCGAATCAGCCAAGAACGCCAGCAACACGGTCAACCGCACGGACTTCACGGTTCTCATATACCTCGCGGTACTGACTCTTTTTTTCCTCTATTGTTATCCAATCACGCGATTTACCGCCCGCCTGGAACGTAAATACGTATTCCATTGACTCCACTGACCCATGCCGCAACCCTATCTATCACCGGAGCAGCGCCCGCTCGTCGAACTACGCAACGTTCATGTCTCGTTTGGCAGCAACCATGTGCTCAAGGGCATCGACCTTACGGTGCGCAAGGGCGACGCCGTATCGATCATCGGCCCGTCGGGGTCGGGAAAGTCGACGATCCTACGCTGCATCAACGGACTGCTGACGCCGGAGCGCGGCGAGGTCGTCGTCGGCAATACCTCGGTGCATACCTTGCGTACCGAGGCCGAACGCATCGCCCTGAGAAAGCGCATCGGCTTCGTCTTCCAGCAATACAACCTGTTTCCGCATCTGACGGTGCTGGATAACATCGTCATCGCGCCGATCCGGATTCTCGGTGTGGAACGCGAGATCGCCGAGCGTGAGGCGCGCGAACTGCTCGCCAAGGTGCGTTTATCCGACAAGGTCGACGCCTATCCCGGCCAGTTATCCGGCGGCCAGCAGCAGCGTGTGGCGATCGCCCGGGCGCTGGCCATGCATCCGGAACTCGTGCTCTTCGACGAAGTGACCTCGGCGCTCGATCCTGAAACCGTCGGAGAAGTGCTGTCGGTCATCCGGCAACTGGTCGAGGATGGCATGACCTGCCTGCTGGTGACGCATGAGATGCGCTTTGCCGAAGAAGTCAGCCAGCAGATCGTGTTCACCGAAGGCGGCGAGATCGTCGAGCGCGGAACACCGCGGGAAATCTTCCACGCGCCGCGCAATCCGCGCACGCATGCTTTCATCAACGCTCTGCGGAATTGATGGCGCTGATGGGCGGAGGAACGAGCAGCGTGCGACAATATCCACCCCTTTGGTTGAATCCACAGGGTAGGGCGCGTTCTCCGAACGCGCCGGGTTTTAGAGCATTTTACGTTTAGGCGCAGACAGTGGCTATTTCTACCAATCGTATCTATTTGACTCGAAAACGCTCTAGTGGTTTGGTTGGTTTCGGCGGTTTCACGATCCCGCCCTACCTTTGAATTGAAGTTTCAGGCTTATTCAGGAGTCCAACATGATCGACCTTTATTTCTGGCCCACGGCCAACGGCATCAAAATTCCGATACTGCTCGAAGAGCTCGGTGTGGAATACCATCCGATCGCGCTCAACATACGTACTAATGAACACAAGACCGACGCTTTCCGCAAACTCAGCCCGAACCTCAAGATTCCGGTGCTCGTGGATGGCGGCGACGCGCAGGATAAAGACAAGGCTGCTTCCTCGGTAACGGTGTTTGAATCGGGCGCGATTCTGCTGTACCTGGCGGATAAATACGGGCGTTTCATTCCGGCCGGGGCGCAGGGCAGGGCGCAGGCCATCGAATGGTTGTTCTGGCACTCGGCCCATCAGGCAGCGGCGTTCGGACAGTATGTCCGCTTCGTCGAGCAAGTACCCGAACAGGTATCGCCGCCCCTGCTCGACGCGGCGCGCGCGGAAGTTGACCGGCTCTACGGCGTTCTGGAAGCGCGTCTTGCCGAGGCGGAATATCTGGCCGGCGAATATTCAATCGCCGATATCGCCGTTTTCCCGTGGATACAGCCGCGACGCCACGGTCGGCAGTGGGCGGATACGCCGAATCTGGCGCGCTGGTACGCGGCGGTGCGCGCGCGTCCGGCGCTTGGCAAGGTCTATGACTTCGGCCGTGGGATTGCACCAGGCGAACAAGTGCTGCTCGACTGGACGTGACAGATCTTCGGAGCAGTTCTCCAGGAGAATGAAGTGACGATACCCACCGATCCGCGCGAGCGTACCCGTTTGATCCAGGCCGGCCTGTCGACCCATGTCGACGGCGGACGAGCGGTGAATCCTCCGCTGGTTCGCGCCAGCACCATTCTTTTCGACAGTGTCGCGCATCTCAAGGATATCCGCCGCCGGCGTGATGACGAACGTGTGCTGTCCTACGGCGCGCGCGGCAATCCGACGGCTTTTGCGCTGGAAGACCTGATCACCGGGCTTGAAGGCGGCTACCGGACACGCTTGTTTCCCACGGGGCTGGCGGCGATTACCCAGACGCTGATTGCCTACCTGCAACCCGGCGACCACGTGCTGATTTCGGACGCGGTTTACGAACCGGTACGCCATTTTGCGCGGCAGTTTTTCGACCGCTTTTCCATCGACTACTCGTTCTTTGCCGCTAATGGACAAGGAGGGCAGGGGGTGGAAGCGCTGTTGCGGCCGCAAACGCGCCTGATCTACGCCGAGTCGCCCGGTTCGCTGGCTTACGAGATCGTCGACCTGCCGGCGCTTGCCCGCCTGGCGCATGCGCATGGCGCTCTCCTGGCCGCTGACAACACATGGGGAGCGGGCTATCTGTACCGTCCCCTGGCGCTGGGCGCGGACATCGTGATTTCCGCGCCGACCAAGTACCTGAGCGGCCATTCGGACGTGGTCATGGGAGCGACCACCACCACGCAAGCCGTATGGGACCGCCTCAATCGCTCGGTCGACGCGCAGGGCATGACAGTCAGCCCGGACGACGCCTGGCTGATTCTGCGCGGCTCGCGCACGCTGGCGGCGCGCTTGCCCTTGCACGCGGCCGGCGCGTTGCGTGTCGGAGAGTGGCTGCAAACGCAGGAGGCTGTGACGCGGGTTTTCTGTCCGGCCTTGCCGGATGACCACGAACACGCGCTCTGGCAACGCGATTTCTCCGGAGTCAACGGCCTTTTGTCCTTTGCCCTGAAAGACCCAACAGAATCCGCCGCGATCCGCTTCATCGACGCGCTGCGCCTGTTCCAGATTGGCGCTTCCTGGGGCGGCTTCGAAAGCCTGGTCATGCTGGCCAACATGCGTCAGGCGCGCACGGTGAGCGACTGGAGCCGGTATCCCTTCCTGATCCGCCTGCACGTCGGCCTGGAAGACCCCGAGGATCTGATCGCCGATCTCGAACAGGCGTTTGCTTTCAGGTGACAGATGGCAGGGTGTCCCCCGCCGTTTCACGATACGCCAGCCGACAGTGGCAAGCCAGCTATCGCGCCGTGCGTACGGCAAACATCGAACCGGCCAGGATGATGAATGCGCCGACAATGACTTTCTGCCAGGTGCTGGGCACGCCCGCAAGAATCAGCACATTGTTGACCAGCGTCACCAGCACGACGCCCAGAAGCGTGCCGAGCACCGTCCCGGAGCCCCCGGTGATGCGCGCCCCGCCGAGAATCACGGCGGCGATCACGTCCAGTTCGGTCCCGGTCAGGTCGAAGGGATTGGCCAGACGGTTGCTCGACACGTGGACGATGCCGCCGATGCCCGCCAGCAGACCGGCATACGCGAAGACAAAGACCTGCACCACGCGCGGGTTGTAGCCGAGGCGCTCGGCCACGGCGAGATTGCCGCCGATGGCGAACACGGCCCGGCCCATCAGCGTTCTGTTGAGCAGCCACCAGGTGACGCCGGCGGCCACCACCAGGACGAGCACAAAAGCCGGCAGGATGGCCCGCCCGCCCGAGGCCGGCAGGTAAGTCCACAGCGCCAGCGTGCCGAACGATTCCATGGCCGCGGGCACATTGATGATCAGCGCCGTGCCGACAAAGGTCAGCAGGAGACTGCGCAGCACGTACTGCGTGCCGATCGTGACGATCAGCGAGGGCGCGCGCAAGGTATGCACGAGCAACCCATTCACCGCCCCGAACAGCGTCCCGCCAACCGCTCCGCAGAGCATGATCACGCCAATGGACAGATTGGGCGCATGCTTGAGCACGGCGACCGTGATCGCGTACATGGTGAAAGCGGCGATCGCCGTGAAGGAAACATCCAGCCCGCCCGCCGCCAGAACGATCAACACCCCCAGCGCGAAAAGTCCGGTCACGACGGACGAACGCAGCATGTCGAAGAGCGTGGACAACTGCCAGAAATTGGGATTGATCGTGCCGACGACGGCACTGACCAGGATGATCAGCAGCAGCGTAAACACCGCCGGATAATGCAGCAGGAATTCACGCAAACCCGCACGCAAACCCGCACGCAAACCCGCACGCAAACCCGCACGCAAACCCGCGCGCGAGCCTGTACGCGCATCACGCAAACCCGCTTGCTTCGGTTCGGACTTCATGCCGCCGCCTCCGCAGTCTTGACATCGCCCCCGGCCTCGGCGGCCAGGGCTTCATACAGAACGTTTTCATCCAGGCCGGCGGCGACAAAATCGTCGCTTAGCCGTCCCTTGTGCATGACCAGAATACGATCGCAGTTTTGCAGCAGCTCGGGCAAATCGTCGCTGATGATCACCACGCCAATCCCCTGCCCGGTAAGCCGCTGGATGATCCGATAGATGGTGTCTTTCGAGCCGACGTCGACGCCGACCGTCGGGCCGTGCAGGATCAGCAGTTGCGGATCGATCGCCAACCAGCGTCCCAGCAACACCCGCTGCTGGTTGCCGCCCGAAAGCGATTGCACCGGGAGCGCCGTGCCGGGAGTGGCGACTTGCAGATCGGCGACAAATCGATCCGCCATGGCGGCGGCCCGCTCGGCGTCGATTGTTCCGAAGCGCCCGCGCAAGCGGTTGAGTACCGCCGCCGTGATGTTCGCCTGGATCGATTTTTCCAGGAACAGGCCTTCCGACAGGCGATCTTCCGGCAGATAGCCGATACCCGCGGCAATCGCGTCGGCCGGGCGTGTCAGCGCCACCTGCCGCCCCGCCAGTTCGACCGAACCGCCATCGGCGGGCGCGACGCCGGCCAGCGCCAGGGCCAGCTCGTTGCGTCCCGAATCGAGCAGTCCGGTAATCCCGACGATCTCGCCACGGCAAAGCGAAAACGAAACGTCCGCGAACGCGCCCGCGCGGGAAAGATGGCGCACGGCCAGCAAGGCCGCGTCCTGCGGCTGCTCGTTCCGGTAACGCGTCTCATCGAGATGCCTGCCGGTCATCCAGTAACTCAACTCCGCTTTGGAATAATCCTGGGTATCGCCTTCAAGCACTTTCTGACCATCGCGGAAAATGACGACGCGCCCGCCGATGGCCTTGCATTCGTCGAGCTTGTGCGTCACGAACAGAACCGCCACATCATGAGCGCGCAGCTTATCCACCACGCTGATGAGATTGGCGACTTCGCGCTTGGTCAGCGAGGTCGTCGGCTCATCCATGATCACCATTTTGGCCTCCGTGGCGATGGAACGGGCAATGGAAACCAGTTGGCGCATGGCGATCGGCAGTTCGTCGACACGCTGATGCATGAACCGTGCTTCGCCGGGCAGTCCGACCGCCGCCAGCGCGCGCGTGGCGGTCGCTTCCAGTTTGCGCCGATCGAGACGCCGGGCCAGATGTCCGCCGCTTTCGACCAGTTGCTGGGTCAGGGCGATGTTTTCGGCCACGCTCAGGTTCGGGAGCAGCGACAAATCCTGGTAAACCGTTTCGATCCCCGCCTTGAGCGCCTGAATCGGCGACAAGGCCGAATACGCCTGGCCTTCAATAATCAACTGCCCCGAGTCCGGCGGCTGCGCCCCGGAAATGATTTTGATGAGCGTGCTCTTGCCGCAGCCGTTCTCGCCGATCAGGTGGTAAATCTGTCCGCGCTCGATGGACAGACTGACGCCGCGCAAGGCATGGACTCCGGCAAAGCGCTTGTGGATATCGCGGACTTCCAGAAATTGCTTCTCCGCACGACGCGCGTCAGCCTCCTCCGGCGCAACAGCTCGTGCCGTATCAAATGTGCTCATGGAATCTGCGGTCATCGATCAGGAAATGGGTATGTGGGGCAACACTTCTTTCCTCCCCCCTCGTGGGGGAGGATGCCCGAAGGGCAGGAGAGGGGGGGACGGTTCAGCACGAAACAAACGCATGAACACATCCACAACCCTCCCTATCCCCCGCCCCTGCCGGGGCACCCTCTCCCGCAAGGGGGGAGGGAAAGCACTTCGCGTCGCCCATCGTCATCGCATCAGAACGGATAATCCTTGTAATTGTTCTTGTCGACGTCGATCCACGCCTGGCCTACCACGATGATGCCCTTGCCCGGCCCCTTCTTCACGCTCACCTTGTTGTAGCCGGGAACGCCCAGATCCATGCCTTCCGTGATTTCCTTGCCGTCGAGCAGGAGTTTGGCCACCTTGTTCATCACCAGGCCGGCATCCTTCGGATCCCAGAAACCGATCCCCTGAATGGCGCCCGATTCGAGGAACTTGCCCGAATCCCTTGGCAGCCCCAAACCGATCACGCAAATCTTGCCTTGCAGGCCGGCTTCTTCGAGCGCCCGTCCGATGCCCAGCACGTCGATCGCCGAGCCACCCTGGAAGCCCTTGATGTCAGGATGCTTGCGCAGAAGTTCCTTGGCCTTTTCGTAAGCCTTGTTGGCATCATTGAACGATTCGTTCTTGGCATCGACCAAGGTCATTCCCGGATATTTCTTGGCGTTTTCCGCGCCGCCGTCGGCCCATTGAACGTGCGTCAGGCTACCCAGGGAACCGACGAACGAGGTCCATTTACCCGACTCGCCCATGCACTTCGCCAAACGCTCATTGAAGCGCGCGCCGAATTCCTTGTTGTCGAAGGCTTCGATGTCGACCTGCGTGTTCTTCGCATTGTCGGCTTCGTGCGTGACCACCTTGATGCCGCGATCCATGGCGCGCTTGAGCACGCCTTCGAGAGCGGACGGGTCCATCGGCACCACGGTGATGGCGTCGACTTTCTTGGCAATCAGATCCTCGATGATCTTCCCTTGCAGGGCCGCATCGGCCTTGGGCGGACCGTACTGAGTGGTCGTCACGCCGGGCGTCTCGACGCCGAAGGCCTTGACGCCCTCTTCCATGCGATTGAACCACGTCTCGCCAGTGATCTTTACGACGGTCGAGATCGTCTTGCCTCCGCTCTGCGCGAGCGCGAAACCGGCGCCCGCAACCAAACCCAACGACACGGCACACGCGACAGCTTTTCTTGTGAAAGACATTTTTCCTCCGCTTCCTAACTAAAAGTTCATTGCCCTCAACATTTGCTTGCCGCCGGCGCCCGAGGGGGAACTGCGCCGGCGCTGATTATTTCGCCGGGAATTTTGCCGGAAATTGCGCTTGCCACCAGGCCCTTGCGTCGAAACGCGAAACCGCAAGGAAAATCAGCAACATCAGGCCCCAGGCACAATCACGGAAAAAGTTCGAAACATCCAGAAAATTGAACATGCTCGACAATAATTGCAACGCGGTCGCCGAAAGCACGACACAGATCAGGCGACCATACCCACCTTCCGGCCGAACGCCCGCCGCCACTACGATCAGGATGGCGATCATCACATAAGAACTGCCGTAGTCCCATTTCACGCTCGACGTTCTCGCGGCGATGATGGCGCCCGCCACCGAGGCCAGAATGCCGCACACGGTGTAAGTCAGGAAAATCACCCGCTGGGAGGCGATCCCCGCGTAACGCGCCGCTTTGGCGTTCGTGCCCAGCAGATAGAGGTGCACACCGAACGGGGTAAAACGCAGAACGACCGTTATCAATCCGGCGATCGCCAGGAACAGCGCGAAACACAAGGGGACGCCGAGCATCGTCGCGTTGCCGAAGTCGTCGAGTGGCTCGATGTAACCAAGACGCAGGGCCGAACCATTGGTCAGCACAACCGCCGCTCCGGTGAATAACAGTTGCGTGCCCAGCGTGGCCAGGATCGGCGTCAGCCCCGCCCAGGCGATGAGCACGCCATTGAGCATGCCGCCAATCAGGCCGACGCCAATCGCGATGCCCAGGAACATCAAGGTATACGCCAGCGGCGCTTCGTCGGGAGAGACCACCAGCGCCGTCAGCAGGCCGGCGACCATCCCGGACAGGTTCGCCAGCGCGATGCCCGACAAATCGATCCCGCCGTTCCCGGAAATCATCGCCAGCATCACGCCCAAGGCCAGCAGGCCAAGTTCCGGAACCTGCGCGGCCATCGACTGCAGGTTGTAAAGGCCGATAAAATCCGCGCCCGCCAGCAATGTCGCGGCCGCCAACACGGCAACATTGGTCAGGAGCAGGAAATTCAGTTGCCGGTCGGCAAACAGCCGCGCCGCAAAACTGTTCGCAGCAAGCTCTTTCTGCGGACTTTGTGTGCTCATCTTGCGATATCTATCGGGGTCGGAAATGTCTCAAGAAATACGGCGTGGCGCCTTGCCGGGAATGATTTCCCACCGTACTCGATCGTGAAACGTTTCACATTTTGTGACACGGAACTATACAAGTCAAGGAATAGCCAAGGCAATTACACACGCAGAAGTCATAAGTCATTGTATCGAAGAGCATTGTCCAATGAGGTAAGACCGAGCAAAGAAGTGCGGTACTCTGGGATTCGGTCAGCGGTTTTGCGTCGGGAACGTAAGCTGCGCTTGGGATAGGTGGTATCCCTGCGCAAGAGCGAGAGCGCGAACTTGCGCAAGGCCGAGAAGTTCTGTGGGGCATGGCCTTCCATGGCCGAGATGACATACACCAAGCCGGGAGCGTCACCGCGCTAAGCCAATACGCGTGCGACCCGCTCTTCCTTGCGAATGTGGCTCTTGCTCACGTGCTCAATCTCAATGCCCGCATCGGTACACGCTTGATGCGCACGCTCTCGAATCCGGTCATGCAACGGCTCCGCGAAATGCGGGTAGTCAAATATGCGAATCCTCTGCTGGCACAAAAAATTCGTCATCCCCTATGCATAGCACGCTCCCGGCAGCGTGCCCACGATAATGATTCGATCAAAACAGGACAACACCCCATACAGATCCGTTGCGTACCGCTCCGCCAAGCCTCTCTCTGACATGATGGCCTCCACTGCCATTTGCCAAGCTCACATCGTAAACCCTCTTTGGTTCCGGCTCGTCCGGCTTAGGGGGAGCAAAGTTCACAGCCGACCTTGTATGCGGGCTGCGGCTCGTTACCCATGCTGGTTTCCTATTTTTTGGTAAGCAGACGCCGAACTTGCCTATCCATAGGCAAGGCATAGTCGTGCGAAGACAGAATGACGCCGTTTGTCGGGTCGATCAATTTCAGGCTGACAAACGCAACGGTATTGCCGTCTGCGTAGGTTCCCACCATGACGGCTCCGGCATTATGAGCAGACGCCAATTCCCTGATTTCCCGGGTGAGCAGGAATTCACCCTGATTTTGCTTGATGAACACGCTGTTACGCAGTTTCATTTCTACGACACTATTTCCCCGCTGCGAAATCCTCGAAGATAATTGCTCGGAAATCAAACGTCCAAGGGTTGAAGATTGCTCCAGACGATTGATGTCGGCCAGTGTCGACACAAGGAATGTTCCGCCACCGGAAGAAAAATTGTTGATCGATGCGGTGGAATAGCGACTCAATAAGGCATCCGCAGCCGCGTAGTTCGTGGCAATGAACCTGCTATAAGCCGCTTCATCATAGGTCGGTTCAGCTTCCTTCACGGTTTCGCAACCGCTAAGACCAGAAATGAAAACAGCAGCGGCAAGAACCGGCAACATCCATTTTGTCTGCATGATTTATTCACCTCCCTTTACGCGCAGCTCGGCGCCGCCGTCACGCTTGTTCCAGTAGAGCGCGCTATCTTCATCCGCCACGTAATAGATGTTGCTGCGTCGGGCGACAATCTGGTCGTCGTAAGTGACGGAGGCAGTGAGAAGAATTTCCGTCGAGGGAACGGGACCTCTGGCATCTTGCCCTTGTCCATTTAGTAACCAGGCGTAAGCTTCATTAAATGCGGATATCGAAACTATCTTGGCTCCGGCGGCGACTGCGCTTGTGCTGCTGCCAGCGGTAGCAATTCCGCCTACCGCCCAGAGACCCGCTGCCAATGCCGTCATTTCGCCATAGTAATAGGTACTGCGATCCGGCTGGAATGCATAGGCGGAATAACGAATATCCACCTGCATGGCATTCTGGGGCGAGGTACGAACAACCCAACCCTGATTGACCAGAGCAGTGGTGAGCAATTCTCTGAATCCTTCAACAAAAGCGAAATCACCGTCCTTCTTGCCAGCAGGAGTGATATAAAGCGCCTGCCCCCCGTTTTTTTGTTGCAAGTCAGCAGAAATTTGCTGCGCGAAATTATCTGCGATGAGCCTCCAATGGTCCGCTGCCGTGAGTTTTTGTTGCCTGCTCTTCTCATAGCGTGTCGGCGTGGGCACATCCGAATAATGGGGTGTTGCACACCCCGCAAGCGCGACTAATGCGATGGCAGCGCCAAGCACACTGATATTCCTCATTTATGTTCTCCTGACAAATACTGTTTGGCGCAACCGATCCGGGTATTCAGAACAGTCGCCATTGAGCGGCATGCTCAATGTCCGTTGAATAAACGAGGTTCAAATACTAAGGATTCCTTAGTTAAAGGTCAACAAAAAACTCAGATTCTCTGAGTTTTGTGTGGCTAAAACATGTCTGACGCAACAATTTTCGCCTCGCGCCTGAAACAGGCGCGCCTGCTGGCAGGCTATACGCAGATGCAACTGGGAGTTTCCGCGCAGATTGATGAATATTCGGCCAGCGCGCGCATCAATCAGTACGAACGCGGCAAACACTGGCCAGATTTTGGGACTGCCGAACGACTGGCGCGGGTACTGAATGTTCCTGCTGCATTTTTCTACACCAGGGACGATAGTCTGGCGGAACTGATTTTATGTTTCGGCGCCTTGAATCCCCGTGACCGGAGCAAGCTGCTGGATACCGTCAAGGCATTCCGCGAGCAACTTTCCGCGCTCGACAAGGATACTGGCGGTTCATAAGATACACCCGCCAATCCTGTTAAATGGGGCTATTGGCTCCTTATCGGCTTGGCCGCGACAGCATGGGCATTTACATCCGGCTTCAGTCCGCCTTCGGCCTTTTCCGCTCTACGCCTCAGACTTTGTTGCTCCGAGTTTGAGTATCTCCGCGATACCGAGCAGTTCGGCGCGGATGGATTCGGGCGCTAGGGCTTCCGTTTTTTCGGGGTTTTCTTCCGAAGCCTCTTTCAGACGATTGCGCGCGCCGCTGATGGTGAAGCCCTGGTTATAGAGCAGCTCACGGATGCGTCGGACCAGTAGGACTTCATGGTGCTGGTAGTAACGACGGTTGCCGCGTCGTTTGACCGGCTTGAGTTGAGCGAATTCCTGTTCCCAGTAACGGAGTACGTGGGATTTCACGCCACACAGTTCGCTGACTTCTCCAATGGTGAAATAACGCTTGGCCGGAATGGGGGGCAAGGGTTCCGGCGGAGTGTCTTTAGGATGGTGTTCCATTGTAGGAGATTTCCACTTCACCCTTCAGCTTTTGGCTGACATGGAAGGTGACGACACGACGCGCGATGATGGGGATTTCTTCTCCGGTTTTTGGATTGCGCCCCGGCCGTTGCGGTTTGTCCCGCAACTGGAAATTGCCGAATCCAGAAAGTTTGACTCCATCTCCTCGCTCCAGGGTGTCTCGAATTTCCTCGAAGAAAGCTTCGACCATATCCTTGGCCTCGCGCTTGTTGAGGCCGACTTTTTCAAACAATAAATCTGCGAGTTCTGCTTTGGTGAGCGTCATGTCGATTCCTGTTAAACACGGAGTTGGGCAGTGTAGGCTTGACGCAAATATTCGACGAGTTGTTGGACTGCAGCATCGACTTCCGTATCTTGCAAAGTCCTTTGAGTATCTTGCATAACTATCCGAAAAGCAAGACTTTTCTTTCCCTGGTCGATACCTTTTCCTGTGTAAATGTCGAACAACTGGATATCCTGGACAATGGCGGGACGATGGCTGGCGAGGCCATCCAGAATCGTCTGAAGCTCCAGTTTCTGGTCGACGACGATGGCTAAATCACGGTAAGCAGCCGGCAGGCGGGAGACTTCGGCATAAGCCGGGAGGCAGGCTTTTTGCAGGGCGTCGAGGTCGAGTTCAAAGAGGGCAGGGGCCAATGGCAGCTCGTATTTCTGCGCCCAGCGGGGATGCAGCTCGCCGATAAAGCCCACGTCGCGGCCGTCAATCAGGATGCGCGCGCTACGGCCAGGATGCAGGGCGGGGTGCGTCGCTTTCTCGAAACGCGCCACGGCAGGGGCCAGTAAAAGCTCAAGTTCGCCCTTGATGTCGTAAAAATCGACCGCGCGGGCGGACGTTCCCCATTGTTCCGGCAGCGCGCCGCCATAGGCCAGCGCGGCGAGTCTCCACGGTTGGCGGAAGCCTTTGACGGGCTGGCCCGTAGCGTCGCGGAAAAAGCAGCGTCCGGTTTCGAACAGGCGGATATGGTTTTGTTTGCGTTTGAGGTTCGTGGCTACGTTGGCGACCAGTCCGCCAATCAAGGTCGAACGCATGACGCTCATCTGGCTGGCGATGGGGTTGGCGAGGCGGATAGGTGAAGTGTTGGCGGCAAAATCGCTTTCCCAGGCTTCGTCGATGAAGGCGAAGTTAACGACTTCCTGGAAACCCCGATCGGCCAGAATCTGGCGCACCCGCGACAAGGGGCGCGCCTGCTCCGTTTGCGGCAGCATTACCAGGCTCGCGCGGGGCGACACAGCGGGAATTTTGTCGTAGCCGTGCAGGCGGGCGAGTTCTTCGATGAGGTCTTCTTCGATTTCGATGTCGAAGCGGTAAGTCGGCGGGGTGACGATGAAATCGTCGCCGTCGCGCGAGAACGCTAATCCCAGGCGGGCAAGGATTTCGGCGATTCGGGAGGCGTCCAGTTCGATGCCCAATACCTTGGCGACGCGTTGCGGGCGCAGACACACGGGCGAACGGGCGGGGAGGGTGGCCTGCGCTTCGCATTGCGGACCGGCCTGGCCGCCGCAGATTTCGAGAATCAGGGCGCTAGCGCGTTCGAGCGCCTGCCGGGTCGCGCCAAAGTCGACGCCGCGCTCGTAACGATGCGAGGCGTCGGAACCGAAGCCATAGCGCCGGGCGCGTCCGGCCACCGCCTGGGGAGCGAAAAAGGCGGATTCGAGGAACATCTGTGTGGTATCGAGGGTGATGCCGGTGTCTTCGCCGCCCATGATGCCGGCCATCGCCAGCGGCCGCCGGTCGTCGGCGATTAACAGGTCGTCGCCCTGCAATTCGAGCGTCTGCTCGTTGAGCAGCAGGATTTTTTCACCGGGCCGGGCCAGACGGGCGTGGATTGCGCCTTCCAGTTTCTCGTTGTCGAAGGCGTGCAAGGGTTGTCCAAGTTCGAGCATCACGTAATTGGTGATGTCGACCAGCGCCGAGATGGAACGGATGCCGCTACGCTCCAGGCGACGCTTCATCCAGTCCGGCGTCGGGGCCTTGGCGTTGACGCCGCTGATGACGCGCCCGCAATAGAGCGGACAGGCTTGCGGCGCGTCGAGGATGATCTGGCGGTGCGCATCGGAGGTCACCGGGGTCCCGGTGATGGCGGGATAGCTCGCCGGGGTGTTGGTCAGCGCCGAGACTTCACGCGCGATACCGGTCAGCGACAGACAGTCGGCGCGGTTCGGCGTGAGTTTCAGGGTCAGCAGGCGGTCGTCGAGGTCCAGATAAGCGCGGATATTCCAGCCCACGGGCGCATCGGCGGGCAGCACGAGCAGACCGGAAGCGTCCTCGGAAATGCCCAACTCTTTGGCCGAGCACAGCATGCCCGAGGATTCGATGCCGCGAACCTTGGCTACCTTGATTTTGAAGTTCCCCGGCAGATTCGCGTCCGGCAGGGCGCAGGGGACTTTCAGTCCGGCGGCGACGTTGGGCGCGCCGCAGACGATTTGCCGCGCTTCCTGCCCGTCGCCGGTATCGACGCGGCAGACATTGAGCCGGTCGGCGTCCGGATGTTTGGCGACTTCCAGAACTTTAGCGACAACAACGCCGTCGAAAGCGGGAGCAACCGCTTCCTCTTCTTCGACTTCGAGGCCGGCCATCGTCAGCAGGTGAGTCAGATCGTCGCCCGATACCGCCGGGTCGACAAAGCTCCGCAGCCAGGATTCTGAGAATTTCATGGGTGTTCCGTGTAAAAAAGCCGTTAGACGCTTAGACGAGTTAGACGAACTGGCGCAAAAAGCGCAAGTCGCCGTCGAAGAACAGACGCAGGTCATTGACGCCATAACGCAGCATGGTCAGGCGGTCGGGACCCATACCGAAGGCAAAGCCAATGTATTTTTCCGGGTCGATGCCGGCGTGCCGCAGAACGTTCGGGTGCACCATGCCGCAGCCCGCGATTTCAAGCCATCGCCCTTTCAACGCGCCGCTCATGAAGGCGACGTCGATTTCGGCCGAGGGCTCGGTGAATGGGAAAAACGAGGGGCGGAAACGCACTTCCAGGTCGTCGCTTTCAAAAAAGCGGCGCAGGAAATCGGCGATTACGCCTTTCAGGTCGGCGAAACTCACGTCCTTGCCAATCCACAGACCTTCGACCTGATGGAACATCGGCGAATGGGTGGCGTCCGAATCGACGCGGTAGACCCGTCCCGGCGCGATGATGCGAATCTCGGGCATTGTTTCCAGATGAGCATACCTGGCGACATGCGCCTGCATGTAACGCACCTGAATCGGACTGGTGTGCGTGCGCAGCAGGATGTCCTCGGCGAGCTTGCCGTGCTCGTCAAGCAGATAAAAGGTATCGTGCATCGAACGCGCCGGGTGATCTTCCGGCGTATTGAGCGCCGTGAAATTCTGGAAATCGGCCTCGATTTCCGGGCCGTCGGCGACCTCGAAACCGATCGAGCGGAACAAGGTTTCGATACGTTCCAGGGTACGGGTGACCGGATGGAGTCCGCCGCGGATTTCACCGCGTCCCGGCAGGGTCACGTCCAGCGATTCGCCGGCCAGCCGCGCTTCCAGAGCCACCTGACGGATGGCTTCACGGCGGCTGTTGAGCGCCTCTTCGATCGCCGTCTTGGCGCGATTGATCGCCGCGCCGGTCGATTTTTTCTCCTCGGGAGAAAGAGCGGCCATCCCCTTCAACAGTTCGGTGATTTGCCCGCTTTTGCCAAGGAAACGCGCCTTGACCTGCTCCAGGGCATCGGGGTCGTCGGTGGCCGCGAATGCCGCCGCCGCGTCTTGTGCAATTTGCTCGGGGTTCAGCATGAAATTCAACACCTATTTAGAAAAAAAAGAGGCGCACGCCTCCTTTTTTCTACATCTGTACGGTTACAGACCGAGTTGCGCTTTGGCTTGCGAGGCCAGTACGGCAAAGGCCGGCTTGTCAAAAACAGCCAGGTCGGCCAGCACCTTGCGGTCAACCTCAATCCGGGCTTTTTTCAAGCCATTCATGAAAGTGCTGTACTTCAGGCCAAGTTCGCGGGCCGCCGCGTTGATACGGGCAATCCACAGGGCGCGGAACTGACGCTTTCTCTGACGGCGGTCACGGTAGGCATATTGACCGGCCTTCATCACCGCCTCTTTGGCGATGCGATATACATTCTTGCGGCGACCACGGAAACCCTTGGCCTGGGCAAAAACCTTCTTGTGGCGCGCGCGCGCCGTTACACCACGTTTTACTCGGGGCATTTATCGTCTCCTTATGCGTAAGGCATCATGGCGTGAACCATGGCCTTGTCGGAGTCATGCACTCCGATCATGCCGCGCAACTGGCGCTTGCTCTTGGTCGTCTTCTTGGTCAGGATATGACTCTTGAATGCCTGGCTGCGTTTGATGCGGCCACTGGCGCTGACCTTGAAGCGCTTTTTGGCGCCGCTCTTGGTCTTCATCTTGGGCATTGAATGCTCCTTATTTATCAACATGGACTCAGGTGTCTCCCGGCGGGAGCGCTTGTCGACCCGATACCACTTATGGGTGCTGCAATTACAAAAAAACCAACAACAAAAAACCATCTTGCCTATTTCTTGCGGCCCGGCGCCAGAATCATCACCATCTGACGGCCTTCCATCTTGGGCATCTGCTCGACCACCGCGACATCCTGCAAATCGGTCTTGATGCGCTCAATCTGAAGCATGCCGATATCCTGATGGGCCATTTCACGGCCCCGGAAACGCAAGGTCACTTTCACCTTGTCTTCTTCCTGCAGGAAGCGCGTCATGTTGCGCAACTTGATCTGGTAGTCGTTCTCATCCGTACCCGGTCGCAGCTTGACTTCCTTGACCTGAACCTGCTTCTGCTTGAGCTTTTGCTCGTGCTGACGCTTTTGTTCCTGATACTTGAACTTGCCGTAATCCATGATCCGGCAGACCGGCGGTTGCGCCAACGGGGCTATTTCGACCAGATCGACACCAGCTTCTTCCGACAGATGCAATGCCTGACGAACGCTGACGATTCCCAGTGCTTCCCCTTCGGCGCCGATCAGGCGAATTTCAGGGGCGTTGATTTCCTCGTTGATGCGATGCGACTTTTGCAGTGCGATGGTTTGGCTCCTTATTCCGACAAAAATTAAGCCGTGCCACTTCGCGCCGCGACTTCTTTCTGAAGTCGCTCGATCAGCATCTCAAGAGGTATTTGTCCGAGATCCTGACCGCCGCGTGTACGCACGGCAACCAGATTGGCTGCAACTTCCTTATCACCGACGACAATCTGATAAGGCAGCCTGTTCAAGCTATGTTCCCGTATTTTATAGCTTATTTTCTCGTTCCGCAAATCGCTTTCGGCGCGGATGCCGGCCTCGCGTAGTGTTTTTGCAACACCCTCGGCGTATTCGGCCTGCTTTTCGGAAATGTTCAATACGACGGCCTGGACAGGCGACAGCCACAGCGGCAGGGCGCCGGCATAGTTTTCGATGAGGATGCCAATGAAGCGTTCGAGCGAACCCAGAATCGCCCGGTGCAGCATGACCGGCGTATGGCGGGCGTTGTCCTCGCCGACATACTCGGCGCCGAGCCGGCCGGGCATCGAGTAGTCGACCTGTATCGTCCCGCACTGCCAGGAACGGCCGATCGAGTCCTTGATGTGAAATTCGATTTTCGGGCCGTAGAACGCGCCTTCGCCCGGCAGTTCCTCCCACTCCAGCCCGGAAGCCTTGAGCGCCTCGCGCAGGGCATTTTCGGCTTTGTCCCAGGCTTCGTCGGAGCCGATCCGCTTGTCCGCCGCCGGACGCAGCGCCAGCTTGACCATGATGTCGGTGAAATCGAAATCGGCGTAAACCCGCTTCAGGAGCGCATTGAAAGCCGTGACCTCGGACTGGATCTGATCTTCGGTGCAGAAAATGTGACCGTCATCCTGCGTGAAGCCGCGCACGCGCATGATGCCGTGCAGCGCGCCCGAGGGTTCGTTGCGATGGCAGGAACCGAACTCGCCGTAGCGCAGCGGCAGGTCACGATAGCTGCGCAAGCCGGCATTGAAAAGCTGCACATGGCCCGGACAGTTCATCGGCTTGATGGCGTAGTCGCGTTTCTCCGATTCGGTGGTGAACATGTTGTCCCGGTAGTTCTGCCAGTGCCCGGTTTTTTCCCACAGCGTCCGGTCGAGGATCTGCGGGCATTTCACTTCCAGGTAGCCGTTATCCCGATAAACGCGGCGCATGTATTGCTCCACCTGCTGCCAGATGGACCAGCCCTTGGGATGCCAGAACACCATGCCGGGCGCTTCATCCTGCACATGGAAGAGGTCGAGATGGCGGCCCAGGCGGCGATGGTCGCGCTTTTCCGCCTCTTCGAGCATCGTCAGATAGGCTTCCTGTTCGTCATTTTTGGCCCAGGCCGTGCCGTAGATGCGCTGCAACTGTTCGTTGTGGTGATCGCCGCGCCAGTAAGCGCCGGCGACTTTCATCAGCTTGAAGATCTTGAGCTTGCCGGTGGCGGGGACGTGCGGGCCGCGGCACAGGTCGACAAAGTCGCCCTCGCGGTACAGCGACACCATTTCACCCGCCGGAATCGCGGCGATGAGTTCCGCCTTGTAATGTTCGCCAATCGACTTGAAAAAGGCCGTCGCCTCATCCCGCTGCCAGACTTCGCGCGTGACCGGAATATCTTTTTTCGCAAGTTCCGCCATGCGTTTCTCGATGGCGACGAGATCCTCGGGGGTAAACGGACGCTGATAAGCGAAGTCGTAATAGAAGCCGTTTTCGACGACCGGACCGATGGTCACCTGCGCCTCGGGGAACAGTTCCTTGACCGCGTAGGCCATCAGGTGGGATGTCGAGTGACGGATGATGTCGACGCCTTCGGGGTCTTTGTCCGTGACGATGCCCAGCGAGGCATCGGTCTTGATGAGGTGGCTCAAATCGACGAGCTTGCCGTCGAGCTTGCCGGCCAGCGCCACCTTGGCCAGGCCGGAACCGATATTTTGAGCGACTTCAGCAACCGTGACGGGATGATCGAATTTCCGTTGTGAACCATCAGGCAGTGTAATAACCGGCATCTTGCAACCCCAGAAACAAAAAAAGCCAGAGACTCGCTCTGGCTTTCAGAGAATATGGCAGGCGCGATTGGACTCGAACCAAGCCGAAAGCAGAGCAAATGGGCTTATATGAACAAACACGGGCATTGCAACGCATGCCAATACCCGTAAAGCCCACTATTTTACCCTCATTCGTCCCAAAATTCGTCCCAAATGTGAATTCGCGCAGGGCAATTGCATGAATGCCATTGAAATGAAGGACGACACTTCCCGCAGAGTATGGCGATCCATCGTCCTCCCCCCTCGTGGGGGAGGATGCCCGAAGGGCAGGAGAGGGGGCGGCGGTTCAGCGCGAAACAGGGCTGGAACAGGCCCGAATCCTCCCCCTCTCCTGCCCCTGCCGGGGCACCCTCTCCCACAAGGGGGAGAGGGAAAGCAAATGCCTGTTCATGCTTTACCATGACCAATATATTCATGCGATTGCCCTGTGAATTCGCGGCTTTTATGGCGATTGCCCTCAAAGTCGGGGAATCATCGCGGCAATACCGCGCTCCGTGAGTAGTTTTACTGCGTCCTTATCGAAGGTGGCGAAGACAGAAGCGCCATGCGCCATCATGCGCCCGCTGTATTCGTTCACGCCGTCCGCAAAGTCACCGCTTCTTTCAAGCATTTGCATTCCTGCGTTTACTTCGTCTTCTTTGCAAACAATTTTGCTTGTCTGCAAAAGTGTCACGAGCTTTGCCGTGACCATCATCGTCCAAAATACGCGTAGCTTGGCGCGGAACGCCAATTAAGTTGCTGTTGGTCGGCAAACCATCGCCAACTTTATTACTATATCTGGGATAATCGATTTGACGCACACTCCTGAAGGACGTACTCAATGAATGCCAAACAAGCCGCCAGCGCTTTTCCTATGCCGCTATTCCCGCTATTCCCCCTGTTGCGCGCTCCAGTCGCCACTCTTGGCTTTGTGCTATTGACATTCGCGTGCGCCGTTTTCGCCAATCCGTCGAACCCTCACGCAATCGTCCCGGCTAATGCTCAGGAACAGGCGTTTCTGGCCCAACACGGACTCGCGGATAAAACCGCTCCACAGATAATTGACTATCTGGATAAACTCGATCAGAACCGACCTCTTTCTTTTACGGCCTCGGTCACCAGCAACGAACTCAAACTTGGGGATGGCCAAAACACTTATGCTTATCCCTTGGGTGACCAGTTTTACCTCTCGATAGCACCCTACATTTCCACAACTCATCCATGTTTCAATCACAGCCTGGCGTCATGTCGCGCTGAATTGGCTGGCAAATCGTTTGAAGTTACGGTTAAAGATACCGCCGGAAAGGTACTGCGAGAGGAAAAACTGACCAGCTACCGAAATGGCTTCGTCGGCATCTGGTTGCCGCGTAATGTCAGCGGCACTATCGACGTGAAATATAACGGCCGCTCAGCTTCCGCGTCATTTGCTACAAAATCCGATAGCCAGACCTGTCTGACGACATTGAAATTGGAAAGAAAATAGCAGCGGGTGGCGAATTGCGGGCGATAAAAAACCGCAGTAAGTATCTGTTTTTTAATACTTTACTACGGTTTGTGTGTTGTAATCCTCATGGAAACGCTTGGCGATACTAACGAACCGCGTTAGTATTTATCCATGATTACGGATTTCCTTTGTTCCGAGACCGAAACATTGTTTCAAGGCCAGCGCATCGCGCGATTTGCCAATATATCGACGGTGGCGATGAGAAAGCTGGCGATGCTTAACCGAGCGGCAACCCTGGAAGATTTACGCATCCCGCCAGGTAACCGCCTGGAAAAACTTTCGGGCGACCGGCAAGGACAGTGGAGTATCCGCATCAATGACCAATGGCGCGTGTGTTTTCTGTTCGATAACGGGAACGCCAGCCAGGTTGAGATTACGAATTATCACTGAATGGGGTTTGCCATGACGCGCAAAATACCCTGGCCGAAGCCAGGAGAAATACTGCTGGAAGAATTTTTGAAGCCGATGCAGATTACAAAATATCGACTGGCAAAAGAAATCGGCGTTCCACAAGGGCGCATCAGCGAAATCATCGCGGGGGATCGCTCGATCACTGCGGACACTGGTCTCAGACTGTCTAAGTTTTTTGGCATGAGCGAGGGTTTTTTTGTAGGACTGCAAACCGATTACGACACGGCCAAAGCAAAAGACACCCTCAAGGCGGAGCTTTCCAAAATCCACCGCTTTGAACCAGCGAAATGCGCGGCCTGACCTGTATTTCATAAAACATTCTCGACCGGGTCATGAATTCGTTCCAATTGAAAATTACGGGCAATAAAAAACCGCAGTAAGTATTTGTTTATGAATACTTTACTACGGTTTGTGTTGTGGTAGGCGCGATTGGACTCGAACCAACGACCCCCACCATGTCAAGGTGGTGCTCTAACCAGCTGAGCTACGCGCCTTCAGTGTGCCGCCGAGCCGCTTGCGACAACGAAGAAGGCACGCATTATACGTTGCCTCCAGGGCAAGTCAAGGTTTTGGCGCGAGTTTTGGTGCGTTCGCGGTTCAATTCCAGCAAGCGCCGCAGGATTTCTTCGTTGGGCATTTCGGGCGTGTAGTCTGTCCAGCCGTAGGCGGCAGCGACGGCGCGGTCGAGGGCTTTATGCGCCATGTCGAGCCAGGCGGGACGGGCGTTGTAGAGATTGGTCAGGGTACGTTTTTTCAGTTCGGCCCCAAAGCCGGGTTTGGCGACCGGGTGTTTGGGGAAACCGGCTTTTTCTTCTTCCGGCGTGATGACCCAATCGACCCATTCGGGCGGGTTGAGCCAGTTTTCGCGCAAGGTGTTCAGATGGACGGCGGCAGCGGCGATGGCCTCTCCACCGTCATTCCTTTGATCGCCGGAATCCAGTTCGTTTTCTTCGGCTAAAGGCCGCATTTCAAGATTTGTGGCGCTGTGCGCCGGAGGCTTGGCTCCTGGATTCCGGCTTTCGCCGGGCGGATTGCCGACGATGACATCCGCTTTGGGCCAGTCGGCCTCGCTATCGTCCGCATTCAACAATGCATCCCGATGTTCAATCCTGTCGAGCGGCCTCAAAATCGGATTTACCGCATGTGGATACCCGTTCTGCCGGCTCCATTGAATATCGCCAATCCACACCGTCACTCGCGCCAGTTCCGCCGCGTATTCGTTGATTTCCAGAAACGACGAGCAGCGGCGGATTGTCCAGATTGAGGGCGTAGTCGGTGAGCTGCTTCAGGGCCGCCTTGAGATCACGTCCCGGTTTCTTGTTTTCCCAGCCGAAACAGCCGCGCTTCCACACGTCCGCCCAGCCTTCACCGCCGCCGGACTTGCCGGCGCCGCGCTCGAAGCAGTAGTTTTCCGGGTCTCGCGGCTTGTCGACGCCGAGCAGATCGCAGAGGTCGTCGAAATGCGCCTGCGCCCCGTCGCGTTCGCTCAGCTCATTGTCCTTCCAGCGGGCAATGAAATCGCACGGGGTCACGGCGTCAAGGACTCGGAGCGGTGCCGGGAATCAGTCGAGCACGTGCGAAGCGAGACCGTCGGCGAGCTTGGGTTCGAACCAGGTGGATTTCGGCGGCATGATTTCGCCGGCGTCGGCGACCGACATCAGTTCGGAGAGTTGTGTCGGGTGCATGGCGAAGGCCGCCGCCATTTCGCCGCTGTTCACGCGCCGTTCGAGTTCGGGCAGGCCACGAATGCCGCCAACGAACTCGATCCGCGTGTCGCGCCGCAAATCGGTGATGCCCAGAATCGGTCCGAGGATTTGTTCCGTGAGCACCGAAACATCGAGCCGGCGCACGGGGTCTTGCGCCGGGACGAGTTCGGGGCGAATGGCCAGATGGTACCAGCGCCTGTCGAGGTATAAGCCGAATGTTCCCGTGCGTTCGGGATGAACCGGTGTTGCGGACGGCGTGACGGCGCAACGCTCGCCGATAGCCTTGAGCAGGGCGTCGGCGGTCAGGCCGTTGAGATCGCGGACGACACGGTTGTAGTCGAGGATGCGCATTTGCCTGGCCGGGAAGATGACGGCGAGGAAATATTCGGCGGAGTCAGGCGTACCCTTGCCGCTGGCATTGCGACGGGCGGCGGCGACGCGCGAGGCGGCGGCGGAACGGTGATGGCCGTCGGCGATGTAGAGAGCGGGCATGGCTTCGACAATGGCGCTGATGCGGGCAATCGCCGCGTCGTCGTCGATGCGCCAGACGGTGTGCCTGATGCCGTCGTCGGCGGTGAGGTCGGCGATTGGTTTCCCGGCGGTCGCGGCAGCGACCAGGCGTTCGGCTTCGTCGCTGTCCGGGTGGGCCAGCAGGACCGGGCCGGTCTGCGCGCTGAGCGCCTCGATCTGGCGCACGCGGTCGTCTTCCTTGTCCGGACGGGTGAATTCATGCTTGCGAATGCGGCTGGCGTCGTAGGCGTCGACCGAGGCGCTGGCGATCAGCCCGGTCTGGGTGTGCGTTCCCATGACCAGCCGATAAGCGTAGTAACAGGGTTGGGTCTCGCGCAGCAGAATGCCGCCGTCGATGAGCTTTTTAAGGTTTTCGGCGGACCTGGCGTAGACCTCGGGCGCGTAGTGATCGATTTCCGGCGGCAGATCGATTTCGGCCTTGGAAATATGCAAAAAGGAATAGGGCTTGCCGGCGGCGCGCGCGCGGGCTTCATCGCTGGACAGCACGTCGTAGGGCGGCGCGGCGACGGCGGCGGCGTGTTCGGGCCGCGGACGCAGGGCGGCAAAGGGGTGGATCAGCGGGTGGGTGGCGGTCAATTGAAGCTCCTCATCATGGTTTCATGGTTTCAGTTGTTTAATCATTTCCTTGACAGCGGCGATACGTTCGGCCAGTGTCGGGCAGTTGCGCGTAAGCGACAGTTTATCCTGTCCGGCGAGCCGGTAGTTCCGGTTTTTTTGAATCAGGCCGATGATGACGATGGGTTCGATCGGCGGATTTGGCTCGAACTGCGCGGTGATTCGCGCCGGCGTGGCCTCCAGCTTGACGATGCCCAGCGGCTTGCAGAGCAGGCGCAGACGGTGGCATTCGAGCAGGGCTTGGGCCTGTGGGGGCAATTCGCCGAAGCGGTCGACGAGTTCTTCGTGGATGGCGCTGATGTCATCCTGCGTAGCGCAGTTGGCGAGCCGCTTGTACAGCGTCAGACGCTCGTGCACGTCGGGCGCGTATTCGTCGGGCAGCAGCGCGGGCGCGTGCAGATTGATTTCGGTGGCGATGCCGAGCGGTTGCAGCAGGTCGGGTTCCTTGCCCTGCCGCAGCGCGCTGACGGCGCGGTCGAGCATCTCGGTGTAGAGGTTGAAGCCGATTTCCTGCATCGAGCCCGACTGGTTTTCGCCCAGGATTTCGCCCGCGCCGCGAATTTCCAGGTCGTGCATGGCGAGGTAGAAGCCGGCGCCGAGTTCATCCATCATCTGGATGGCTTCGAGCCGTTTGCGGGCCTGCCGGGTCAATCCGGAAGCGCCGTCCACATCGCTCTGGGTGAGCAGGTAGGCGTAGGCCTGGTGGTGCGAGCGCCCGACGCGGCCGCGCAACTGGTGCAACTGGGCGAGGCCGAACTTGTCGGCGCGATCGATGACAATGGTGTTGGCATGCGGGTTGTCGATGCCGGTCTCGATAATCGTGGTGCATAGCAGCAGATTGGCGCGCTGCTGGGTGAAGTCGCGCATCACGCGTTCGAGTTCCCGTTCGTTCATCTGGCCGTGACCGACGACGATGCGCGCCTCGGGCAGCAAGCGGGTGAGTTTTTCGCGCATGTTCTCGATGGTCGAGACTTCGTTATGCAGGAAATAGACTTGCCCGCCGCGTTTGAACTCGCGCAACAAGGCTTCGCGGATGATGCCGTCGGAGAAGCGCGAGACGAAGGTCTTGATGGCGAGACGTTTCTGCGGCGCGGTGGCGATTACCGAAAAGTCGCGCAAGCCTTCGAGTGACATGCCAAGCGTGCGCGGGATCGGCGTGGCGGTGAGCGTCAGCACGTCGACCTCGGCGCGCAGGGCTTTGAGCGTCTCCTTCTGGCGCACGCCGAAACGGTGTTCCTCGTCAATGATGGTCAGGCCCAGGCGGTCGAAGGCGACATCTTTTTGCAGCAGGCGGTGCGTGCCGATGACGATATCGACCTTGCCTTGCGCGACTTCTTTCAAGGTCTGTGCCGCTTCCTTTTCGGTGCGAAAGCGCGACAGTTCGGCGATTTTCACCGGCCAGTCGGCAAAGCGGTCGCTGAAGCTCTGAAAATGCTGTTCGCAAAGCAGGGTGGTCGGACACAGCACGGCCACCTGCCTGCCGCCGGCGACGGCGCAGAAAGCGGCGCGCAGCGCGACCTCGGTCTTGCCGAAGCCCACATCGCCGCAGACCAGACGATCCATCGGTTTGCCGGACTTCATGTCGTCGATGACCGCGGCAATGGCGGCGGCCTGATCCGGAGTTTCCTCGAAAGTGAAACCGTCGGCGAAGGCGTCGTAGTCGCGCATCGTAAACTCGAAGGCGTGACCCTGCCGCGCGGCGCGGCGGGCATAGAGCGCGAGCAGTTCGGCGGCGGTATCGCGCGCTTGCAGCGCCGCTTTCTTCTTGGACTTTTCCCATTGCTGCGAACCCAGGGTATGCAGTGGCGCGGCGTCCGGGTCGGCGCCGGAATAACGCGATATGAGGTGCAACTGCGAAACCGGCACGTACAACCTGGCCTCGTCGGCGTAGTGCAGTTCGAGAAATTCCGTGTCGCCTTCGCCGAGATCCATGTGGATCAAGCCCTGATAACGACCGATGCCGTGCTGCTCATGCACCACCGGGTCGCCAATCTTGAGTTCGGTTAAATCGCGCAGCCAGTTGTCGAGCGAGGCTTTCTTCTGCGCGGCATGACGGCTGCGGCGCGAGGGGCTGCCGGCGTAAAGCTCGGTTTCGGTGACCAGGGCAATCTGCCCGAAGACGAAACCGGCATGCAAGGGGGAGACGCCGAGCGAGAGCCGGCTGTGACTGGAAAGAAAACCCGCCAGGTCGGCGCTGGCCTCGGGCTTGACGCCGTATTCGGCCAGGAGACCGGCGAGCGTTTCACGGCGGCCGGCCGATTCGGCGAGCAGCAGGATGCGACCGGGGAAAGCGTCGATGAACGATTTGAGTTGGGTCAGCGGGTCCGTGGCGCGGCGATCGACGGCGACCGGCGGGACGGCGGCGGTCGGGCCGCCGTCGCCATCACCTTTACTTCTGGTCAGCGAGATCCGCGTGTAATTTTTGGCGGCGACGAAGAAGCTTTCTTCATCGAGAAAGAGTTCTCCCGGAGGCAGCAAGGGACGGCTCTTTTCGCCGGAGAGCATGTCGTAACGCAAGCGGGCGTCGCGCCAGAAATCGCGCAGCGCCGCCGGAACGTCGCCGAGCAGGCACAGCGAGGCCTCTTTGGGCAGATAGCCGAACAGCGTCGTCGTCGCGTCGAAAAAGAGCGGCAGCCAGTATTCGATGCCGGCGGACGGAATGCCGTTCGAGACATCCTTGTAGATGGAAGATTTCGCCGGGTCACCCTCGAAGACTTCACGGAAACGCTGGCGGAAATGCGTGCGCCCTTTCTCATCCATCGGGAATTCGCGTGCCGGCAGCAGGCGGACTTCCGGCACCGGATAAAGCGTGCGCTGCGTGTCGACATCAAAGGTCTTGATGCTCTCGATCTCATCGTCGAACAGGTCGATGCGGTAGGGCAGGGGCGAGCCCATCGGGTAAAGGTCGATGAGGCCGCCGCGAATCGAGTATTCGCCGGGCGAGACGACATTGGAAACATGCGAGTACCCGGCCAGCGTCAACTGCTGGCGGAAAGATTCGATGTCCAGCTTTTCGCCATTTTTCAGGAAAAAGGTGTAGGCCGCGAGGTAGGCCGGCGGAGTGAAGCGGTAGGCAGCCGTCGACGCGGGAACCAGCAACACGTCGCATTCGCCGCGCATGACGGTGTACAGCGTGGCCAGCCGTTCGGAAACGAGATCGTGGTGCGGCGAAAAACTGTCGTAAGGCAGCGTTTCCCAGTCCGGCAGCAGGCGCACGCGCAGCCCGGGAGCGAACCAGGGAATTTCGTCCAGCAAACGCTGGGCGTCGTCGGCGCTGGCGGCCACCACGGCAAGCAATCCTTTTTCTCTGGCGGCCAGTTGCGTGATGAGCAGAGCATCGGAAGAACCCGCAAAAGGCGGCAACTGGACGCGCTCGCCGGCTTTCCAGGCGGGGAGCGCGAGGGGCGAAACTGCGGGCGGATTGGCGGAGGAAGGCGGTTTTGAACTGACGGATGACACGGCGAGAATCGGACGAAGCGGAAAAGTCCTCCATTATCCGGGAAACGTGACGCCTTGTCCGACAAACGGACGATTGATCAGGGTAATCGCATGAATATGTTTGTCATGGCAAAACATGAGCAGCGCTTGCTTTCCCTCTCCCCTTGTGGGAGAGGGTGCCCCGGCAGGGGCGGGTGAGGGGATGCCTGGGCATGTTCCAGCATTGTTTCGTGCACAATCGCTGCCCCTTCATCCGGCTTTCGGCCACCTTGGCCTCGCACGCTCCGCAAGCGGGGCGAAAGGACTGACCGCCGTGCTACGCAGGAAACATTGTCCATCGTTTCAATGGCATTCATGCAATCGCCCGCCCTTATTCATCATTCCGGCGAAAGCCGGAATCCAGTGCGTTATTTTCAGCCCGAAGGGCTACAAATTGACGAGGTCGAAATAAGCGCTGTCCGCACTGAAACGGGAAATGCTCTAAACAGGCTTTCCCTGACAGGAGTTCCTGGAAATCCCGTGGTCAGTGGAGTCCGGAGTATCGAGGCATACAGCTCATTCCAGCTTCGTTTTCAATTCATCCACATAAGCGCGCAGAGCTTTGTTGATGACTTCGATCCAGTTTTCTTCCATCCCCGTTTGGTAGTTATCGGACGCCTTGACGGAGACGGTCGTTGTCGTGGTTTTTTCGGCTGATTTGAGTGAAAGCTCGCTTGCAATTTCCGTGTTCAGGGTGAGGGCGGAAAATGAAATATTCAACCAGGACCAGAATTTGTCCACCGCCGCTTCAACGAACACCGTGTTTTTGGTGGCTTGCTCCTTGCGGTCAATGAGCTTGTAGCCCTTCTCCGCAAAAGCCTGCCGGATCGACGTAGCGGTGAGCGTTTCCACGGTTTGCCCTTCCTTGAGAAGGATGTCGCCGAGCGCCTTGCCGAAGGTGTTTCTCTTTCGCCCGACGGCGCGGGCCTTGATGTCCGCGCTTTGATTCTCGCCGGGGTCAAGCGAAGGAATGCTCGGGGAGGATGGATTGGCTTCAAAGCGTCTGCGGTCGCTGACCGAGGTGACCAGAACTTCCTTTCCGGCAGAGGCCGATACCGCTTTCGAGGCCGGCGGCGGTATGTCCAGAACGCTTCGGCTGGTGGCGCAGCCTCCAAGCAACAAAAGACAGGACAGGCTAAGGGGCAGGGCGATTCCAAGCTTCATGACCATCTCTTTGTTTGTCGATTATCGTATTTCATTGCACAATCGCCGCTTTCCCTTTCATGGCTACGCCGGACATCATGGCTCCCGCGTGACATTCGAATTGGGTCGAGCTTTTGTACTCGTTTTTCTTGTAATAGCTCACCAGATCGACCACGGCGTTGGCCCCGTTCTTTTTTGCGTTCTCCTGAAAAGAGATCAACACGGAGCGCAAAGTCCATGCGCAGGCTTCTTCGTCGGTCTTGTTGAAGGCATTGGTTTTCTTGTTGGACACGGCTTCCGGGAAGGTTTTTTTGATCGCTCTGGTCTTCTGGCCGCGCAGGTAAAACTTGACGGTGCCGTCGAGTTGCCCATCGGCGATGGCGGCATCGACGACGTTCTGGAAATTCAGATGGAGAACCGAGTCCTGCGCCTGGCTGGAGAAGGGGAAGAGCAAAGTGGCGGCGGCCGCCAAAATAATCATCCGGTATTGTTGCATCACAGACCCCTTGTCAAGGAATGGAAAACCGGGATTATCACACTTCAGGGTTCTCCCCGCTGCAAAACGTAGGATAATCCGGCCCCATGATGTCAGGAATAAATCTACATCGCTGGAGTGCCTGGACGCCGGATCGTGAAACGCCCGAAACATGGCGCGACTGGGCGCGAGGTGCTTCCGTAAATGCCGGTACAGGCCGCGGGACGGAACGGGAGCCGCCGCCGGTCAAGGCGATTCCGCCTCTCTTGCGCCGTCGCGCCGGCTTGTTGGGACGCGCCATGCTGCAGGTGCTTTCCCGTCCGGAAATGGCTTATGCGGGGGAGCCGCTGATTTTTTGCAGCCGCCTGGGTGAGTTTTCCCGCGTGCTGGCGCTGCAAAAGGAATTGGCGCAGAGCGATACCCTTTCGCCGCAGCTATTCAGCATGTCCGTGCACAACGCGGCGGGCGGTTTGTTCATGATGGCGCAGAAGGCGAACGCGCCGCTGACGGCTTTGTCCGCTGGCGCGGAAGCGGTGTCGGCGGGGCTGACTGAAGCCGCCATTCAGCTTGCCGACGGAGCGGAAAAAATCTGGCTGGTGTATGGCGAAGAACCTTTGCCGGAAGCCTGGTGGGAACTGGCCGCTTCGTCCGATGAACAGACCGATTATTTCGCCCTGCTGTTTGAACTGGGGCCGGGGGATGAATTTACGCTTGTACCGGACGCCTCGGCCGAAGCCGCCAAAGCCACTCTTCCCGCCTCGCCCCTTGAACTGCTGCGCTTTTTCCTCTCTCCCGAAGCATCAAGCCTTCCGCTTTCGTCGCGCAGCCATTTGAGTCTGCAACGCAAGGCCGCTGGCGCGTAGACAAGTCATGTGGGACAGACTTTTCCGTCTCTTGCGTATCGCCTCCACCGGCTTCTGCTTTGCCGTTTTCGGCTTGGGCGGCCTGGTGATTCTTTGCGGCGTGTTTCCCCTGCTGCGTCTTTTTTATCCTGACCGCCAGGAATCCCAACGCCATGCCCGCAAGATCATCCATCATGGTTTTCGCTTCTTCGTGTGGCTGATGGTGGTTTGCGGCACGATCAGTTACGAAGTGCGGCATGTGGAAAAACTCAATCGCAGCGCGCTGCTGATTATCGCCAATCACCCTTCGCTGATTGATGTGGTGTTGCTGATTGCGCTGCTGCGGCAGCCGAATTGCGTGGTCAAGGCGAGCTTGCGGGACAATGTTTTTACGCGCGGGCCGGTGCTTTCCGCCGGATTCGTGGTCAATACGGATGGCCCGCAACTGGTCGAGGACTGCATCGCTTCCGTGCGTTCGGGCGACCATCTGGTGATTTTCCCGGAGGGCACGCGCAGCGTGGAACACAATGGCAAGCTGAATCCGCTCAAGCGCGGCGCGGCCCATATTGCCCTGCGCGGGGGCCTGGCGATCACGCCGGTTATCATTACGGTTTCGGAACCCATGTTGGGCAAGGGACAGGGCTGGTATCATGCGCCGAAAAAGAGGCCGCATTTTGTCTTGAGCGTGGAGGATGACATTGCCAGCGCGCCGTATGCGGCAAGCGGGGAAACCGCCGCGGGTGATACCATGCCAACGCTGGCGACACGGGCGCTTTCGGACGATTTGAACACATTTTTTACCAGGGGAATTCAACAACAATGCTCGAATTAATTCAGGAAGTTAAGGCGTTTATTATCGAAACACTCGATTTGGAAGACGTGATGCCCGCCGATATCGACGACGACGCGCCCTTATTCGGCGACGGACTGGGGCTGGATTCCATCGATTCGCTGGAACTGGGCGTGGGGCTGCAAAAACGCTACGGTCTCAAGCTTTCGGCGGAAACGGAAGAAACGCGCCAGATTTTCGCCTCGGTGCGGGCGCTGACGGAATATATCGTGGCGCACCGCGCTAATCTGGCAAGCGGGCAGAGATGAGGGCCATGACAGAAAAAAACCTGCCCGGCCGGAAAGCCACCTACGCCCTGATTGTCAAACTGCTGGTGGAAATGTTTGCGGTCGAGCCGGAAAAAATCACCCCGGACGCGAACCTCTACCAGGATCTCGACATCGACAGCATCGACGCAGTGGATTTGGCGATTGAGTTCAAAAAGCAGACCGGCAGGCAGCTTACGCCGGACGAATTCAAGCAGATTCGCACCGTGGGCGACATCGTGAATATAGTGCATGCTCCACAACCCGCGCCGCCGCAGGAAAACTGATGTCGGGTTTGCTCGCCTTCGCGCTCGGCATCGCCCTGCCGCTGGGTTTCTGGGTGTGCCGCTGGCTGGAATTGCCGTTCTGGTGGTGCGGTCTGTTGCTGTTGCCGGTGGCGCTGACGCGTGGCGGCAAGCTGGCGGATACTCAGGGCAGCGCTCATGCTGCCGCCCGTTTCATCAAACATCTGCCGGCCCTGCTGGCGGTTCTGTTGGGCGGCGCGGCGCTCGTCTGGCGCAACAGCCTGCCCTTGCTGTATTACCCGGTGCTGGTCAATGTCTTTTTCCTGCTCCTCTTTGCCGCAAGCCTGAAACAAAAGCAAACCCTGATTGAACGTCTGGCGCGTCGCCTCGACCCCAATCTGCCGGAATCCGGCGTGCGCTACACGCGGCAAGTGACCAAAGCCTGGTGCCTGTTTTTCATCGCCAACGGCGCGCTTGCCTGCTTGAGCATCGGCGCGGGCGAAGCCGTCTGGGCGCTCTATAACGGCGGCATTGCCTATGTGTTGATGGGACTGATGTTCGCGGGCGAATGGCTGATTCGCCGTCGCTTCATAAAGAAAAATACCGGGAATGCCGCCCATGTCTGACATCCTGTTTGAGCCGCTGCAAGCGCACTGGCCTTTACCGACAGAAAACGCCTTTCCCATTGCTTACCGTGACGGCGTCGCCATCCGCCGCGAACAATTCCGGGAAGATCTGTCGCAGGCGCGGCAGGCGCTTTTCGCCTTGCAACAGCCGGACATCGCTCTTTTCGAGGCGGATGCCTATGTATTTTCCGTCTGGCTGCTGGCCGCGTGGTCACTGTGCATGAAGGTGATTCTGCCCGGTGAGGATCTGGCGTCGACGCGGGAATATCTTGGCCTTCCCTGGGTCGGCAGGGGCAGCGGATACTACGGACATAGCGGACACTATGCGCTGCGAGACTGGAACGGCGCGGATATGGCAAATGCCGCTCATGTTTTTGACGGCGCAACGCCCGCTCTGGCCTTATTCACTTCCGGCTCCAGCGGCGAACCCTGTCTGATTGAAAAAACCCTGACCCAGATAAGGAAGGAAGTCGACGCGCTGCAACAAGCGTTTTGCGACCCCGTCCCTCCCGGCGTCCGCTTTCTTCGCTCCGTGCCGCACCAGCACATGTTCGGCTTGTCTTTCAGCGTGCTCTGGCCGCTCAGTTTCGGGTACCCCTTCGTTACGGAAAAACTCGTCTATCCCGAAGATTTTCTACGTTTGCCCGCCGCCGACTACGCGCTGATCAGCGCGCCCACTTTTTTGAAGCATCTGGCGGCATCGAAGGAACTTTTCGCCGCGCCGCCCAAAGCCCGTCTGATGTTTGCGATTTCCGCCGGCAGCCCGCTTCCCGCCGATATTCAACAGGCGTGTCATGATTTTTTGCGCGCGCCCTTTTACGATTGCTATGGCTGCACGGAAACCAGCTCGATCGCTTACCGGCAGAGCGAGAACGTCCCCTGGAAACTTTTCTCCGGCGTGCGCGTCAGTGTCGACGCGGACAGTTCCCGCCTGCGGATTTACTCCCCTTTTCTCGCCCCGGAGATACTCGGCGAGGGTTTTTTGTCCGGTGACCTCGCGCAGATGGAAGCCGCGACCTTCAAGCTCCTTGGGCGAGCCGACCGCATGGTGAAAATCGGCGAAAAACGCTTTTCGCTCACTCGCGTCGAGCAAGCGTTAAAAGCGCTGCCGGAAGTCGAACAGGCGTCGACTGTCCTGCTGTCTGGAACCCGGCACGCCATCGGCGCTGTCGTCATCCTCTCCTCATCAGGCGCGGCGCAAAAAGAGAAGCTGGGCAAGGCGCGATTCGACCGGTTTTTGCGCCATAGCCTCGCTGACGCTCTGGATCCCCTCGCCCTGCCGCGCCGCTGGCGTTATGTGAACGCCATGCCGGTTAATGCCATGGGCAAAACGACCCGCCGCGATCTGGAACGCCTTTTTGCGCCGCAAGTGCCGGAAGCTGTCTGCCAGATGCAGGAGGAAAACGAAACTCAGGGCAGGGCGCGACTCAGGCTCTATCTCGACCCGGAACTCATCTGGTTTGAGGGACATTTCCCGCATCTGCCCGTACTGCCCGGCGTGGTGCAGGTCGATTGGGCAGCGCATTTCGGGCGGCTGCATTTTGGCTTCACCGCGCCTGTGGGCAACGTCAGCGCCCTCAAATTCCAGCATTTGCTGCGTCCCGGCGACACGCCCTGTCTTGAACTTTGCTTTAACAAAGACCGCCAGACGCTGGAGTTTTCCTACCTTCTGGGCGACGCGCCCTGCTCCAGAGGCGTGCTGCATTTGCGTACGGATACGGGGGCGTGAACACCGTTGCCGTCATTCCGGTTTTCAACCACGGCGACGCCGTCGGCGCGGTCGTCGCCAGACTGCGCGGCCAGGGTCTGCCGGTGATTCTCGTCAATGACGGCTGCAACGCCGCTTGCGCCCAAATCCTGCAAACACTGGCGAATACTGATACCGCGGCGGCAGACTTACCGCCTGTCCATCTCCTCACCCATCCCGAAAATCGCGGCAAGGGCGCGGCGGTGATGACGGGTCTGGCCTGCGCGCATGAACAGGGTTACAGCCATGCCTTGCAGGTGGATGCCGACGGACAGCATGACCTCGACGCCGTGCCTGCCTTTCTCGCCGCCGCCGATGGGCAGCCGGAAGCCGTCATCAACGCTTGCCCGCGCTATGACGACAGCGTGCCCAAAGGCCGTCTTTACGGGCGCTACCTGACCCATGTCTGGGTGTGGATTAACACCCTGTCGCTGCGCATTCCTGATTCCATGTGCGGCTTTCGCATCTATCCGCTGGCGGCGGTGATGCCGCTCCTGCCTGTTCTCGCCAGCGCCAGTCGCATGGATTTCGATACGGAGATTCTGGTGCGGCTGGATTGGGCGGCGACGCCCATCGTCAATCTCCCGGTCGCCGTGCGCTACCCTGTCGGCGGGCTGTCCCACTTCCAACCCCTGCGCGACAATCTTCGCATTTCCGCGATGCACACCCGTCTTTTTTTCGGCATGTTGCGCCGTTTCCCCCAACTGCTTGCCCGCCATTGGCAAGGGAAGGAAAAAACGCATTGGACTGAAATCAGGGAAGCCGGATTTGTCGGCGGGATGCGTTTTTTGTTCTGGGTGTATCGGCGCGGCGGCGCGTGGCTGTTTCGCGCTTTCCTGTTTGTTGTCATGCTCTGGTTCTTCGCCACGCGCCGTCTCGCCCGCCGCGCTTCGCTCGAATACCTGCGCCGGCTGCATCGGGAGAGCGGCGGCGCGACGCCCGCGCCGACCCATCGTAACAGTTTTCGGCATTTCATGAATTTTGCCGACGTCATTCTGGATAAATTTCTGGCGTTTTCGGGTGAGCTGGAAAATATCCCTTGTCATATCGAAGGCCGGGAAACCCTGTTGTCGCTCGCGCGGGAAAAGCGCGGCGCTTTGCTGGTGACGGCGCATCTCGGCAATCTCGAACTCTGCCGCCGCCTGCATTACAGTCTGCCTTCGGATTGCCCGCCGCCCCGCCTGACCGTGCTGGTGCATACGCGTCATGCCGAGAGTTTCAACCGGATGTTGCGGCGGCTCGACCCGTCCCATACTTTCGACCTCGTACAGGTGACGAGTTTCACGCCGGCGACCGCCATGCTGCTCTCGGAGCGCATTGCGGCGGGTGGTCTGGTGGCGATCGCGGGCGACCGCGTGCCGGTTGCGCCGGGTAATGCGACTTTTGCGACTCTGGAGCATCCCTTTCTGGGCGCGCCGGCGCATTTTCCCATCGGCCCTTACGTCCTCGCCGCCGCGCTCGGCTGTCCGGTCTTCATGCTGTTCAGCGCGCGGCGCGACGGGGATTTTTTTGTGGGGCTGCGTTTTCTCGCCGAACGCATCGTTCTACCGCGCCGGGCGCGCCGGGAAGCCATCGTCCCTTATCTTTCCGCCTACGTCGCCGCGCTGACCGAGGAATGCCGGAAGAATCCCCTGCAATGGTTTAATTTTTTCCCCTTCTGGCAAGCGCCAGAATTTCCCGTATGAGAAATCCTCAAAGCCAATGGCGTAAAAGCGTGGAATTGCGCGTGCCGTTCCATGACCTCGACCCGCTGGAAATCTGCTGGCACGGGCATTACGTGCGCTATTTCGAACTGGCGCGTACCGCGTTGTTGCAGAGCATCGACTACGACTACCCGCAGATGCGGGAATCCGGTTACGCCTGGCCGGTGATTGAACTCTTCATCCGCTACGCGCAGCCGCTACTTTACCAACAGCATATCGAGATTGAGGCGTATCTGGTGGAATGGGAAAGCCGGCTAAAGATTGATTACCTGATTCGTGACGTCGAAAGCGGCCGCCGTCTGACGCGCGGGCATAGCGTGCAGGTTGCGTTTGATATGAAAATGCGGGAAATGCTTCTGCTCACACCCGACGTATTACTTGAAAAACTGGGGCTGAAATGAAGACGATTTTCCTGGCGCTTGTTCTTTGTTTGACTTGCGGCGCGGCGCGCGCCGAAGACGTGCTGCAGGCGGTTGAGAAGCAACTCATTCTGGAGCCGGTGGCGCGCGGCGAATTTGTACAGACGAGGAAGCTCGCGCAAATCAGGAAACCACTCGTCTCCAATGGCCGCTTTCTCGTCGCGCAAAATTACGGCGTGATTTGGGAGAACCTCAGCCCCATCACGCAAATCACGCGCCTGACCCGCGACGAAATCGTGCAGACCGATGGCAACACCACGCTGATGAAACTCAGCGCGGAAAAGGAACCCGTGGTGCGCATCATCAACGGCATTCTCTTTTCGGTCTTTTCCGGCGACGTGGCGGCGCTGGCGCAGGTGTTCGATTACAGCGGCCAGGTGGAGGGCAAAGCAGACAGTAAAACCTGGCGGCTCAATTTCACGCCCAAGGATAATAGCCTGGCGCGGCTGATTCAGGAATTGCGGCTGGAAGGCGGGCGCGATGTGTCCAGCGTCGAGATGGAAAGCGCGGCGGGTGACGTGACGCGCATCGAATTCAAGGCGACGACGCACTCTGGGACGCTTTCCGAGGCGGAGAAAAAACAGTTTGAGTAATGAACGCTATGTTCGCGGCCATCGCCTGCAGGCATGGCTCTGGTTGCTCACTCTTCTGCTGATGGCGGGTTTCCTGTTTTTTACGCGAACGACATGGCAGGGGCGCATCGATACCGATTTACTAACCCTGCTGCCCACCGACGAGCGCCGTCCGGCGCTGGAAACAGCGCGCAAGGCCCTCTCCGCCCAGGGCGAACGGCAACTGGCGCTGCTGGTTTCGGCAGGAAAGAACGAGGCCGACACCCCAAAAGCGGCGGCATTGCTGCGCGCAAGCCTGCGCGAACTCGTTCCCGGCCTGCAGGCGCAAAACGATTTCACCGCATTTCCCGGAGATTTTTATGCGGACTACGCGCGGGGCTTGCTGACCGACGCCGACCTCGACTGGCTCAAGAGCGCCACGCCGGAAGCAGCGCACGCCCGCGCCATGAATCTGCTTTACGCGCCATTTCCAGGCAGCAGCGTGCCCTGGACCTCCGACCCGTTCGGCTTCTTTGGCAACTGGCTGCAAAGTCTGGGCGAAGCCAGCCCGCTGCGACCCTCCGGCGGTGAATTGATGGCCGAGCGCGACGGGGCGCAATACGCCGCGCTCATCTACGCCCTGCCCGAAAGCGCCTTCGCATCCGGCTTTCAGCAAAAACTGATGGCGGCGCTGGCCGCGGCGGAAGACAAACTGCGCGCCGAATTTCCGGCAGCGCAACTGCTGCGCGCCGGTGTGGTGCTGCACGCCGCCGCCGCGACGCAGCAGGCAGAATCCGAAATGCGCCTCATCGGGCTGGGCTCGCTGTTGGGCGCCTTCATCCTGATTGGCTTCGTCTTCCAAAGCGCCCGCGCCCTGCGCCTGATTGTCATCTCGCTTGCCTCCGGCGCAATCGCCGCGCTCATGGCGACCCTCATGATTTTTGAGCGCGTGCACCTGATCACGCTGGTATTCGGCGCCAGTCTGATTGGCGTCACGGTCGATTACGCCATCCTCGTTTTTGCCCAACATCTCGGCAATAGCGAACCGGTCTGGGAACGTCACCGGCGGCTCCTGCCCACGCTCTGCCTGTTGCTGCTGGCGCCTGTGCTGGCGCACGTCGGCTTGTTGATGACGCCTTTTCCCGGTCTGATACAAATGGGCACCTTCGCCATTTTCGGCATCTTTGGCGCCTGGGCGAGCGTCGTGCTGTTTTATCCCTACCTGCTGCCCGCAACCTTGCCGCTGCCCAAACGCGCCGGAGCAGTAACGCGCTTGCTGCAATCCTGGCCGCGCTGGCAAGGCGGGCGCAAACAATGGGGCATCACCCTGATAGCAGTGTTGGTGTTGGGTGGCGGACTGGCGCAACTGCAAAGCAATGATGACGTTCGCAGCCTGTTTACCGGCGACCCGCAACTCATCGCCGAACAACGCGCCGTCTCCGAAATCATGCAACTCCCCAGCCCCGCGCAAATTTTCCTCGTCAGCGCTAACGATGAGGAAACGCTGCTGCAACGGGAAGAAGCCTTGATAACGCGCCTGCGCGCGCTGATGGCAGCCGGAAAAATCAGCGGCTTTGAAGCCGTCAGCCGCTGGCTGCCGTCCGCGGCGCGGCAAACGGGAGCGCGGGCGGCGCAAGAGATTTTGCAACCTGCCCTGCAACAACTCGCAAAAGAACTGGAACTCCCCGCAGAGTGGGCAGGCGAGCATTCCGCCAGCAATCCGCGCCCCATACCGCTCACGCCGGAAGCATGGCTTTACAACGCCAGCAGCCAGCCCTTCCGCGCCCTGTGGTTGGGCGAAACGGAAAGCGGAAAATACGCCAGCATGGTGCTGCTGAAAGGTCTGGCGGACAAAGAAAGCGCCGCAACGCTGGCGCAACTGGCGGCAGAGGACCCCATCATTCCCGAAGCCGAATGGGTAGACCAGACCAAAGAAATTTCCAGCCTGATGCAAAGATACCGGCTCCTGCTCACCCAAACCCTGCTCGCCGCCTGCCTGATTGCGCCGCTCCTGCTGTACGCCTTTTTCCGCCACGCCGTCTGGCGCATCATCACGCCGGTGCTTATCGCTGGCATTGCAACCCTCGCCATCATGGGCTATCTGGGCATCCCCGTGCAGCTTTTGAGTATTCTCGCCCTGCTGCTCACCCTGGGCATGGGCATCGATTACGCCATTTTCCTGCAAGAGCGCCAAACCCACGCCCACACCCTGCTCGCCACAACGCTGGCCGCCTCGCTCACTTTGCTGTCTTTCGGTCTGCTGGCCTTAAGCAGCACGCCGGCGCTGCACGCCCTGGGCTTGACCGCCACGCTGGGGGTGACGTTTTCGTGGTTGTTGACGCCGGTGTTTTGTCAGCGGAAATGACGAATAGCGGAGATATGTCTAATACAACCACACATCATATTTTACAAAAATGATGTGTGGTTGTCGGTATTGCAAACTATGTGTATGGATTAACGAAACCAATAAAAAGATAACTCGCCCGCTTTTTCTATTGTGTCGAATTCATGGTGGTCTGCCGTCACGAGTGAAGCACCTTCTAACTTGGCAGTCGCAAGCGCAAATGCGTCCGCTACGGAAATCTTGTATGAGAGTTTGAACCGTGCAGCTTCCCTCATCAACTCATCGCTGATGTCGTCAATCACCTCAATTGGCGAATCGGCAAATGAAGCCATTGCTTTATCTATCAAGCCAGCTCCTCGTGAGCGCAACAAATCATAGTAAACCTCAAAGAGATTGACCTTGTGCATTAACAAATCTGCCCCACCATCAATCGCTTCCATGATAACGGACTTTATGTTGTCAAAGCCTGTTTCTTCGTTGTAATAAGCAATTAACGAGCAAGCGTCCAAAACATATTTGATGCTCATAGTTCTAATGATTTCTCATAGGCTTTGCGAGCCATATAGTCCTCACTCGACAAGCCCGTACCCTTGAACATGCCCTGCATTTCTTCTATTGCCCTGATTGCGCGTTCTCTCGGTGTTTGGCTTTGTACTTCATCAAGAATCGTCACTATTGCTTTTTGGTTTTTCTGCACCTTTATGGGTTGTGTCGGCACAAAGGCATGACCATTGTAATATGCGCCTACTGCTTCCATGATTAAGCCTCCTTTCGGTAATTGCCACCGAGCTTTCAGAGTTCGGCGTTCATTCATAGTATACAACATCCGAGCATTCCCGCCGGTTCAACAATCGTCTAAAATCAGCCGCTTGGAATCTTACAAAACCATCATGACAACGACTCTTGCCACCCTGCTGGAGCAAGCCGAAGGCAAAACACTGGAATTCAAGCGTGACCTGTCTTCGCCCAAACCTCTGCTGAAAACGCTGGTTGCCTTTGCCAACTCCGCGGGCGGACGCCTGATTGTCGGCGTTACCGATACACGGCAAGTCGTTGGCGTGGCCGACCCGCTGGCGGAAGAAGAGCGTATCTGCAACCTGATTGCCGACCACATTGCGCCGCGCCTGATTCCCAACGTGGAACTGGGTCGCTGGGTCGGCATACCCTGCTGACGATAGAGGTTTTTCCCAGTAGCGCCCGCCCGCATTACCTGAAAAGCCAGGGGCCGGAACAAGGCGTTTATGTGCGTCTGGGCTCCACCAACCGGCAGGCGGGCGCCGATTTGCTGGCTGAACTGCGCCGTCTGGCGGCAGGCACTATTTTCGATGAACTCCCCATGCCTGAGCTGAGTGTGCATGACCTGGATATTCCCGCCGCGCAAAGATTGTTTGGGAGAGAGCGCGCGCTGGACGAGAAAAGCCTGACCCACACTCAAGCTGTTGCGCCGTGAACAAGGACGCCTTGTGCCTACGCAAGGCGCTGTATTGCTGTTGGGGCGGGAGCGCGAACACTATTTCCCCGAAGCCTGGGTGCAGTGCGCCCGCTTTCGCGGTACGGACAAGGTGGACATTTTTGACCAGACCGAAATCCACGCGCATCTGCCGGATACAGTAAATGCCATCGAACTTTTCCTGAAAAAGCACGCTTTCAAAAGCGCGGAATTTTCCGGTATGCGGCGCAAGGATGTGTGGAGCATTCCACTCACCATGTTGCGTGAAGCCATCATCAATGCGCTGGTGCACAGCGACTATTCCCAACGCGGAACGCCTGTCCGCATCGCCTTTTTCGACGACCGTATCGACATCGAAAGCCCCGGCTTGCTCCTGCC
>BNUC01000006.1 GCA_025997075.1 Betaproteobacteria bacterium
GCAAGGCGAAGGCCCGGGTCGACGTGGGCGGCCAGCGCTACGAAATCGACGCGCCGGAGTTGAAAGGCGGCACCGGCATTCTCGAACTCGGCTTTACCGTCAAACCCTCGGCAAGCAAACCTTTGACGATCGATTTCAACATCAAGGGCTACGCCGGGAAACGCGAAGGCTTCACCGGCGGAGTCGGGGCGGAGTACAGGTTTTAGGGTTCAGGGATCAGGGTTCAGAAGACAGAAGACAGAAGACAGAAGACAGAAGACAGAAGACAGAAGACAGAAGACAGAAGACAGTAGGGCTTGCGGCAGCCCCGGCAGACGGTCATCAATGACCCGCACTGTCAAAGTGAACGGTATTGGGGCTGTCCCGGTTTTCCGCTGGCTCGCTTGCGACGCAGCATCCCCGACCCGCGCATCATGGCGCTCCTGGAAAAAATCATCGACAGCTATCACGCCGCCCCAGGCAAAGGCTCATACCACGTTGGATAAGGCTCAGCCTTGACACTTCTTCCAGTAACAGGGAGAGTATTTCCTTTTGTTCGCGTGCTTTCCTGGTTTATTTTGAGTGGCAGGTATAAATACACTTAGTTTTTTGCAAAACACAGTGATAATGAACGAATGCGCGAATAGTGGTCGTGCGAATCTGGTATAGTCGCCGGCTATCTGGAAATGGAGCAAGGCGTGAAGTATCGTTTGTTTCTATGAAAAAAACTGTTTTATCCGGGCTATCCCTGCGGGTTCTCGTGGTGGTGATGGTGGGAACCCTGATTGTGGTCGCGCTGGCTTTCGCCGGCCGCCTCGATCGTGCCAATGCCCAGGATTATTACGCTTATCTGGCTTGTTGTCTGATACTGATTCTGACGGTGCTGGCTTCGATCGTGTTCTTCATCCGTCTCTCCGCATTACAGGCCATCTTGCGGCGTCTCGATTCTCTCCTGGAGAAAAATTTTCGCGATAAGTCGAAAGAATGTCCGATTCTGCTCAATGACGAATGCGCGCAGATTGATTTTGCCCTGCAGTTGCTTGAGGAGAACATGGACGCGCGCGAGCGCAGCGAGCGCAGCCTGCGTCAGCATCAGCGGATCAGCGCCTCCATTCTGAATGCCTTGCACCAGGCCGTTATCGTCACCAACAACCAGGGCTTCATCATCCAGTTTAGCCAGGGGGCGGAAAAGATGCTCGGATACTCCGCCGACGAGGTGATTGGAAAACATATGCCGGAACTTTTCCACGATCCCGACGAATTAAGCAGACGAGCGGAAAAATTAACCGAGGAACTGGGTGTTCCGGTGAAGACGGGATTTTCGGCACTCACCGCCAGGGCGCGGATCAGCGGTCAGGCGGATGAGCGTGAATGGACATATATACGAAAGGACGGTGTCCGTCTGGTCGTGCTGTTGTCGCTCGCGATCTTCGATGACGGTCAGGGCAACAACCTGATCTGCGGGGTGGCGATAGATATCACCGAACGTTCGCGGCTTGCGACGAGGATATTGCGCCTGGCCAATTACGACGCGTTGACCCAGTTGCCCAACCGACGCCTGTTTCGTGACCGGTTCCGCATGGCCATCGCTCAGGCGCGCCGGAAAAAGATGAACCTTGGACTGCTGATGATTGATCTCGACCGGTTCAAGCCAGTCAATGACCAGTATGGACATTCGAACGGCGACATTTTGTTGGACGCGGTTGCAAAAAGGATGAAAAAGTGTTTGCGCGAGTCCGATACCCTGGCGCGCGTGGGCGGGGATGAATTCGTCGCGATCTTGCCGATGCATGGAGACGCCAAGGACGCCCTGGGTGTGGCGGAAAAAATACGCCAGTCGCTTTGTTCTCCTTTTGAGCTGACGAGCGCCATCACCGTTAACATCGGCTGCTGCATCGGCATTGCCATCTACCCGGAACACGGCAAGGACGAAGAATCGTTGATGAAGATCGCCGACAACGCCATGTACCGCGCCAAGAGTCAAGGAGGGGGCAGAATCTGCGTTGCGAACTCTGTCGATAAAGCGAATGCGTCAAAGCAAGGCAAGTCGTGATTGATCGATATGGAGCCTGTCGTGTAAGGGTGCGCCTGCCCATGCGGCGAAGAGGCCCCAAAGGCCATCGGCCGGTCAATATCTGAGAAGCCTCCGTGACGGTGACGGAAACGACGGCTCAGGCGCCAATGATTGAATGGCGGGAGGCGGGCGTTGTTCGCGCCGCGCGCTGGCGCTCGCCAGGCGGTGCTCCGGCACCGCGCCGCGTGCTTGTCGCGGACGATACTTTGGCGGCTGATGTCGCCTATCGCCATGCCTGTGAGGGGACGGCACTGATTTGGCGCGGCGATTTTCAGAATGCCCGGCAACTGCTCCAGGCTCTGGGACGGCGTATCGACCGGAAGGTGCGTGCCGGGGACAAGGCTGGCGGTAAAGCCTTTGTAGCCTTCCCGGAAGCCTTTCACCGCAAACGCATGGCCCAGGCGCAACGCGTGCGCATCCTCGGTATGTTGCTGATTCCGTTCGATGCCGGTGGCGTCATCCCGTTACGGCGCGCGCCCGACGTGCGTCAAGCCTGTGGGGAAGCATACGGAAATTGCGACGAAGCGCATCTGATTTCATTGCGCGAACTGCTTGGCCTGATCGGCGCGCACGAGTGGCGCAGGCGGGGCGTGTCCATTCCGGCTCTGGGGGAGCGCATTTACCCACATTACGGCGTGTTTTCCCCGGTGCGCGGCGAATACGTGGATCTGGTGAATGAGGCCTCCTTGCCCGTCGCGGCGATCAACGGCCTGGCTTTCGATATCGGCACAGGAACGGGCGTTCTGACGGCGGTTCTCGCAAGGCGCGGCGTCCGGCGTGTCGTGGCGACCGATCAGGACGAACGGGCGCTCGTTTGCGCTCGCGACAACATCGAAAGGCTTGGCCTGAACAACTCGGTCGAACTCATTAAGGCCGATCTGTTTCCGCCCGGTCGCGCGCCGCTTATCGTTTGCAATCCTCCCTGGGTGCCGGGGAAACCGAGCTCGGCGCTTGAATACGCTGTCTACGATCCGGATAATCGCATGCTGCGCGGCTTTCTCGCGGGGCTTGCCGCGCATCTCGAAGCGGAAGGAGAAGGCTGGCTGATTCTCTCCGATTTGGCCGAGCACCTGAAACTGCGATCGCGGGAAACGTTACAGGAATGGATCGGCAATGCGGGGCTAAAGGTTCTGGATCGGCACGACACGCGTCCGACACACGCCAGGGCAACAGACCCGGATGATCCTCTGCATGCTGCACGCGCGGCGGAAATCACGTCGCTGTGGCGGCTTGTTTGCGGTGGTTAGAATGTTTTCGTGTAATTCCATTGCACGCAGCCCAGTCAGGGCTTGGTTGGACTTCAATGGCTCGGAGTCGGTGATCTCTTTGCCAAAAATCACGTGCTTCGGGCGTATGATTCCTGCTCTGCTTTTAATAACCGGATTTCCGGCGGATTGTTTGTGTTGTTTGTGTTGTTCGGGCTGGACTCGGTACGACTGCAAAACCGCATGGACAGTGCCGTATCCATATGCTTTATTCGGCCAGGGAAATGACAGTGAGACTATTTGGCATCAAAAACTGCAGCACCATGAAAAAAGCCTTCGACTGGTTCGAAGCCAACGGTGTGGCGTATGAGTTTATCGACTACAAGAAGGAGGGCGTCGCCGAGAGCCATCTACCCGACTGGAACCACCGCGTCGGCTGGAAGACGCTACTCAACACGCGTGGGCTGATGTGGAAGAAGCTGTCCGACGACGAGCGCGCCGATGTTGATGAAGCCAGGGCGCTCGCGCTGATGGCGCGATATCCGGCCCTGATCAAGCGTCCGGTGCTCGATACCGGAAAAAACCTGCTGATCGGATTCGATGCTGATCGCTATGCCAGGGAAGTGAAAGCATGAGCGATACCGTGCGGCGTTTCCTGTTTGATGATCTGGACATTCGCGGCGCGGTGGTGCGGCTTGATGCCGTCTGGCGAAAACTGATGACCGGGCGTGACTATCCCGCGCCCGTGGTTGATCTGCTCGGCCAGATGAGCGCGACGACCGTGCTCCTGGCCGATAATCTCAAGCAGGAGGGGCGGATGACCATCCAGTCGCGCGGTAGCGGCCCCGTGTCCTTGCTGGTGATCGATTGCAGTGAACAGCTCAACCTGCGCTGTATGGCCCATCATGCCGAAACTCTCGTTGCCGCGTCGGCGGTCAAGCTGCTCGGGCACGGCCAGTTGATGCTTTCGCTGGATACGCCCGAGCGGCGCGAACCCTACCAGAGCGTCGTGCCGCTGGAAGGCGAAACGATCGCCGAAGTCTTTGAAAATTATCTGCGGCTTTCCGAGCAGGTGACTTCGCGCTTTTTCCTCGCCGCCTCGCCATCCGGCGCCGCCGGCCTGTTCGTGCAGAAAATGCCCGCCAGCGACCAGCGCGATGCGGATGGCTGGACGCGCGTCGAAGCCCTGGCCGCCACCGTGAAGCCCGAAGAATTGCTCGGATTAAGCGAGGAGGAACTGCTGACCCGCCTGTTCCACGAGGAAACCGTCCGCGTGTTCGACGCCCGGACGGTGACCAACGACTGCGCGCCGGACACCCGCAAGGTGGGCAACATGCTGCTTGCCCTGGGACGCGAGGATGTTTACGCCAATCTCAGCGAACACGGCGTCATCGTCATCCATGACGAACTCTCCAAGCACGAATACCGGTTCGCCAGGAAAGACATCGACCTTCTGTTCAGCCGCACGCCTGAAACGCCAAAATCGGTGCATTGAAGCTGTCTCCCAGCCACAAACTGCTGACAAAACTCTGGAGCGGACCCGCTTGTGCGGGGTGCAAGATACCTGAGCGCCTTCCTGCTTTCCATACGGCATCAACCCGGCCCGGTCGCCCAAACAGCGCGCCAATGTGGCGCTTGATGTTCTTTGTCAGATTGAGCTTGAACAAGCACCCTGAATCACTGACTGCCGTGATGGATATTCCGCGCGCCGTTCCTGCGCCTCCTGTACAACACATTCTCTATCCGGGGACTTGTGTGGTGACCGGGGGCGGTGAACTTTCGCACGATGAGCCTCCTCCAAGTCAAGGTTTTCGATATACATCCATCGCCGATCCGTGGGTTGTTGGTAAAATAAGGAGTTTTTAAGATTTTGATCTTGTGCCAGAACCTGTTTTCCTTCTTTTCCCATCAGGAGATTTGATCATATGGCTGTCGAACGTACGCTTTCCATCATCAAACCCGATGCCGTTGCCAAGAACGTGATCGGGGAAATCTATTCCCGCTTTGAATCCAGCGGGCTGAAGATCGTCGCCGCGAAGTTGGCATGGTTGTCGCCCCAGGAAGCCGGGCGTTTCTATGCCGTGCATAAGGAGCGGCCGTTTTATGGCGAACTGGTCGAATTCATGACTTCCGGGCCGGTGATGGTGCAGGTGCTCGAAGGAGAGAACGCCATTGCCAGGAACCGCGAACTGATGGGCGCCACGGATCCGAAGAAGGCCGCTCCGGGAACTATCCGCGCGGATTTTGCCGAATCCATTGATGCCAACGCGGTCCACGGTTCGGATGGTCCCGATACGGCCGAGGTGGAAATCGCCTTCTTCTTTCCGACGATAAACCTTTATTCCAGCAACTGAAGACAGATCACCAAGGATTCTTTGCATGGCCGTCAATCTGCTCGATTTCGATGCCGCGGGCCTCACGGCGTATTTTGCCGGGCTGGGCGAGAAACCGTTCCGCGCCCGGCAGGTGTTGCGCTGGATACATCGCTTCGGGCAGGGCGACTTCGATGCGATGACAGATATCGCCAAAAGCCTGCGCGAGAAGCTCAAGGCGGAGGCCGTGATCGTGCCCCCGGCCATCGTTTCGGACAAGTTTTCTGACGACGGCGCCCGCAAATTCCTGTTCGACGTTGGCGGTGGAAATGCGGTTGAGAGCGTGTTCATTCCCGAGGATGAGCGCGGTACCTTGTGCGTGTCGACCCAGGCGGGGTGCGCGCTCGATTGCGCGTTCTGTTCGACCGGGAAACAGGGTTTTAATCGCAACCTGATGGCCGCCGAGATCATCGGCCAGCTCTGGCAGGTCAATCGGGTATTGGGCGTGGGTTTGCCTGGCGAGCGGATGATTAGTAACGTGGTGCTGATGGGCATGGGCGAGCCGCTGGCTAATTTTGAAAATTCGCTGACGGCCTTGCGCCTGATGCTCGACGACAATGCTTACGGCCTGTCGCGGCGACGCGTGACGGTGTCGACGTCCGGTCTTGTCCCCATGATGGATCGCCTGGGTGACGAATGCCCGATCGCCCTCGCTGTTTCCCTGCATGCGCCGAATGACGCCTTGCGCGACGAACTGGTCCCAATCAACCGGAAGTATCCCTTGCGCGAACTGATGACCGCCTGTCTGCGTTATCTGGAGAAGGCGCCGCGCGATTTTGTGACTTTCGAATATGTGATGCTCGATGGCGTCAATGATTCGGATGAACATGCGCGCCAGTTGTCGAGTCTGACGCGTAAGATTCCATGCAAGTTCAACCTGATCCCGTTCAATCCGTTTCCGGGTTCACCCTTCCGGCGTTCTTCGACGCCGCGCATCCGGAGATTTGCCGACATCCTGATGAACGCTGGAATCATTACCACAACACGCAAGACCCGCGGCGAGGACATCGACGCGGCGTGTGGCCAACTCGCCGGGCAGGTCATGGATAAAACCCGGCGTTCCGGACGTCCGCTAATCGGTATTCACGAGGTGAGATCGCAATGACTAAATCTGTAAACGACTGGTTCGCATGTTTCTGCGCCGTGATGTTGTTGTCGGTTTTTGTTCCGCTGGCGGATGCGCAGCAATCGGCGCAACAGGATAATGTAATAGGTAATTCCTCGTCGCTTACGCCCAAGGACCCTCGGACACGCGCCAAGGTGCATACCGATCTGGGCTCGCTTTATTTTCAGGATGGCAACCTGATCGTGGCGCTTGAAGAGTTGACGCTTGCGGCCGCGATCGATCCGGATTACGCGCTGGCGTTTAGCACGCGCGGACTCGTGCTTTACTACGTGAAGGAACTTGAGTCGGCCGAGAAGGATTTTCGCCGGGCCTTGAGTCTCGACGAAAAGAATCCGGAGATCAATAACAATTATGGCTGGTTCCTTTGCGAGACAGGTCAGGTGCAGGAATCGCTCCAGTATTTCGAGCGTGCTTACAAGAACTCGTTGTACCAGACGCCTGCCAATGCCTACCTGAACGCGGGCGCCTGCCAAATCAAGATCAATGAACTCAATCTGGCGGAGGAGGCGCTGCAGAAGAGCCTTCGGCTGATGCCGGAGAATCCGCAGGCGCTGTATCACTTGGCCGACGTCAGTTATAAGCGCGGCAATTTCGATGCCGCCAGGAAACGATTGATGCAGGCGGTTAACATGGTCGATCCGGGGCCGGAATTGCTTTGGCTGCTTTTGCGCGTTGAGCGTCGGTTGGGTAATCAGTCGGACGAGCAGAGTCTGACTACCCAACTGCGCCGCAAATTTCCCGATTCCGCCGAGTATCAGGAATTGCTGAAAGGGAACTTTGAATGAGTGAAGAGAGACCCGTCCCGGATTCGGCGACCCGTCCAGAGCAAGACGGGCAGGAACCTGTGGCGGATGCCGTCATCGACGTTGGACAGCGCTTGCGTCAGGCGCGTGAAGCTCGGGGCATTTCCATCGACGAAGCGTCGCTGGCGATCAAACTGGGTCCGCGCCAGGTAGAAGCTCTGGAGACGAACGACTGGTCGCAGTTGCCGAGGGCGGTCACTCGCGGATTCGTGCGCAATTATGCGCGTTATCTCGAACTTGACGCCGCTCTCTTAATGCAGGCGCTGGATCATGCGCCGATGCCGCAGGGGCCGGAGCTTGTCGTCGGCGTCGGTTCTCCGGTCAGCATGCCGCACGAAGCGGGCGACTGGCGCGACTATGTTCCTGTGCTGGCCGGAGTGATTATATTGGCGCTGGCGCTCCTGGCCTTTTTTTTCGTTCCCGCCGAGACGTGGCGATCAAGCATCGACTCGATCAAGATGTTTGTTTCGGAAAAGAAAGCAGTTCCGGAAATCATCGTGAAACCGGTCGAGGTGTCCGGGAATGTGTCCGTGCCTGTCCAGGCCACACCGGCAGAAGAAGCGCCTGTCTCCGTAACGCCAGTCGCCAGCAAAGCGCCTGTCGCCGCAACGCCCGTAGCCAACAAAACGCCTGTCGCCCCGGCGCCGGTTCCCGATGCGGCGCCCGTGCCCGTGGCGCCGTCTCATGACATTGCCCCGACTTTGACGCTGACTCCGATTTTGACTCCGGTTCCTGATGTTGTTCCGACTCCGACTCCGGTTCCGGTTCCGGTCCCGGCTTCGACCTCGGCTCTGGTTTCGACCCCGGTTCCGGCCCCGACCCCGATTCTGGCCCCGACTTCGCCGGCTCCCACCGAACCCGAGCGTTCCACGGAGATTCCGGCAGAGTCTTCTTCGTCGGGCGAAACACTGTTTTTTTCCTTTGACCAGCCTTCGTGGGTCGAAGTGCGCGATCGTGGCGGTCGAATCGTCTTTTCTCAACTCAATCAGACCGGTAGCCAACGCGAGGTCACTGGTCAGTCGCCGTTTTCGGTGGTGATCGGTAACGCCTCTCATGTCACGCTGCAATATAAAGGCAAGTCCGTCGATCTGTCGCGGCGCAGCAAGGACGATGTCGTCCGCTTGACCCTCGAATAAGCATGGATACGCTCGTCAAGCGTCGCCTCACGCGATCTGTGCGCATCGGCCGGACGGTCATTGGCGGCGGCGCGCCAGTTGTCATCCAGTCGATGACCAATACCGATACCGCGGATGTCGCCGGAACGGCTTCCCAGTGCGCCGAGCTTGCGCGCACGGGGTCGGAGCTTGTCCGCGTTACCGTCAACACGCCCGAGGCGGCGGCGGCGGTTTCCGGTATCTGCGAACAGCTCGAACGCATGGGCGTCGATGTGCCGCTGATCGGCGATTTCCACTACAACGGCCATCGCCTGCTGGCCGATTACCCGGAATGCGCCGGGCGGCTGGCCAAGTACCGCATCAATCCGGGTAACGTCGGTCATGGCAAGAAACGCGACGAACAGTTCGCCCGGATGATCGAGATTGCTTGTAAATATGACAAGGCCGTGCGCATCGGGGTGAATTGGGGCAGCCTCGATCAGGATTTGCTGGCGCGCGTCATGGACGATAATGCTCGGCGTTCACAGCCGCTCGACGCGGTCGGCGTGATGCGCGAGGCGATGGTCGCTTCGGCGCTGGAGTCCGCGGTGAGGGCGGAGGAGCTCGGGCTCGCTGCCGACCGCATCATCCTGTCGTGCAAGGTGTCCGGCGTGCAGGATTTGATCGGCATTTACCGGGAACTTTCCCGGCAGTCCGACTATGCCTTGCATCTCGGTCTGACGGAGGCCGGAATGGGTTCCAAGGGGATCGTCGCTTCCACGGCCGCGATGGCTGTCCTGCTGCAGGAAGGGATCGGTGATACGATCCGCGTTTCGCTGACTCCGGAACCGGGCGGCAAGCGCACGCAGGAGGTTGTCGTCGCGCAGGAAATGTTGCAGACCATGGGACTGCGCGCCTTTACGCCGATGGTTACGGCCTGTCCCGGCTGTGGCCGGACGACCAGCAGCTTCTTTCAGGAACTCGCGCAGACCGTTCAGAACCATGTGCGTGATTTCATGCCCCGATGGCGCGCCGAATATGACGGTGTCGAAAACATGACCCTGGCGGTGATGGGCTGCGTGGTCAACGGCCCCGGCGAGAGCAGCCACGCCAACATCGGCATCAGTCTTCCGGGAACCGGCGAGACGCCCGCCGCCCCGGTGTTCGAAGACGGCGTGAAAACCGTGACCCTGCGCGGCGAAAACATCGCCGGGGAATTCATCGCCCTCGTGGATCGCTACGTGGCGCGGACATTCCAGAGGAATCAGGGAACAGATGTCAGGGATCAGGTATCAAAACCGGATGGCCCCCTGGAAGCGCGGGCGTCTCGCCCGCTCTTCTAAACCAGCGGGCGGGACGCCCGCGCTCCCAGGAACCCCCAAACCCGCCTTTCGGTTTTGATCCCTGATCTGACTGTCAGCCCGCGTAGGGCGGAAAAGCGTAGCGCCTTCCGCCGAATGTTACCAATTGTCTTGCCAGATTCAAGCTCATGACACTGCTCCGTCACCATCTGTTAAACTGATAAAGTTCCTACAGCATGTAGGCCTGTCAGGAAGCACATCATGCAGACCGTCAATATCCGTCAGCTCAAAACCAATCCGAGTACCGTCCTCGCGGCGGCGCGCGAGGACGACATGGTGGTGGTGATGAACCGCGACCAGCCGCAGGCGTTATTGGTCGATCTGGAGCAACTGAACCTGCCTGACCTGCCCGCCGTGCGGGTAGCCTTGGCCATCTCGCTGTTTCGCGGCGGTTCCGTGTCGGCGGGCTTTGCCGCCCGCATGACGGGCAAGCCACTCCCCGAGATGCTGACGCTACTGTCCAGCCTGGGGCTACCGCTCACCGGTGGTGTAGCGGCAAACGAAGTTCGTGACGAGATGCGTCAAGCGCATGACTGGTTGGCGAAACCGGTTGCGTGATTTCAACCATGCCTCGCCGGATCGTCATCGCCGATGCCGGGCCGCTGATTGCCCTGGCCCGCATCGATGCATTGGTCCTGCTCAAAGGCTTGTTTGGGCAGGTATACATCACGCGCACGGTGCGCGACGAAATCCTCCCTGCCGCCGCCATGGGGCGGTTTCCTGATGCTGAAGTGTTGTTGCGCACGCTGGCCGAAGGCTGGATCGAGATCGTCGATTTTCCGATTGATGACTGGCGGCCTATAAACCCTGGCGTAGACGCGGGCGAGGCCAGCGCCATCCACGCGGCTTGCCGTTGGCGCGATGCGGGTAATGCCGTACTGTTGGTGATAGACGACCGCGCAGGGCGCTTGGAGGCGCGTAGCTGCGGCCTCAAGTTAATCGGTACAGCGGCGGTGATTGGTCTGGCCAAGACCGAAGGGCTGATACCGGCTGCCAAGCCGCTACTGGAGCAGTTGGCGCATCAAGGCTATTACCTTGGACCCTCTGTAATCGCGGCAATGCTGGCAGGAAATGAAGGATCCCCATGACTAATCCACAAACTCACCTTTTGCCAACCGGACAACGGGTAAAGCGGAATGGGTGTCGCCTTTTTTGAGACTTACATTCGGCGGATAAGACGCAGATTTCGCCCTATGCGCTATTTTTAACCCCGTCATTCCCTTGATAAGCGGGAATCCAGTTCGTTTTTTCCAGCCAGAATGGCTGCCAATCAAAGAATGGCGGCGCTTCGCGCCGAAAGGTACGCTTCTGGATTCCCGCCTTCGCGGGAATGACGAGGGACGCCCGCGCTCTCAGGAATTTCAAAACCCGTCATCCGGTTTTGATCCCTGATCCCTCTCAAGAAACACCATTTAAGCTATTGATTTTATTGATATGAAAATTTCGCGGAGTAGGACGATCCATCGTCCTCCCCCCTCGTGGGGGAGGATGCCCCGAATTTTGGTAAAAGCGCAGGAGAGGGGGCGGCGGTTCAGCGCGAAACAGGGCCGGAATAAGCCCAATCCTCCCCCTCACCTGCCCCTGCCGGGGCACCCTCTCCCACAAGGGGAGAGGGAAAGCAAACGCCTGTTCATGCTCCTCGTGTTTCTTCGGGACGATTTTCGGCTCAGGCCCGATTACTTCGCTGACATCTGATCCCTGATACTTGACAAGCCCAAACGGGTATTGTAGAAGTCTATTTTTTTACATCACCCAAAAAAAGAGAGAAAGAAGCATGAAGAAAAGCATGATCTGGCGAGCGGTAGAGAAAGCGCCTCAACCTAGCGCGATTCTTGCACACACACACACACACATCTCTCTCTCTAGTTTCTAATCGCCCTTTAGCGGCGAAATTTTCTCCTCCGTCTTCTTTCCGCCCGATCGCGTGTAACGCCATCGGGCTTTTTATTGCCCTGGGCAACGAGGTCCATGTCTCTGGAACGAGTCAGGGAGAAGTATCATGAAAAAAGTGCCATATGTTTTAATGCGGGGAGGAACGAGCAAAGCGGTCTTTTTCCATGAAAAAGACATGCCCCCCAGGAAAAACTGGGACGCCTTCCTTCTGGATGTCATGGGCAGCCCCGATGCCAACCAGATCGACGGAATGGGCGGGGCAAACTCCCTGACGAGCAAGGTCGCCATCATTTCCCCCTCAAACGTCCCCGGATACGCCGTCGATTACACCTTTGCTCAGGTTTCGCTGGCCGAAGCGAGTGTTCATTACAAGGGCAACTGTGGGAATATTTCCTCGGCGGTCGCGCCCTTTGCACTGGATGAAGGGCTTGTGCCCGGCGACGCACCCTCTGCGACCGTGCGCTTCCGCAACACCAACACGGATAAAATTCTCGAATCGGCCATCGCCGTTGCCGATGGCATGTTCGACCCTGAAGGCGATTGCGCCATTCCGGGTGTACCCTCCACCGGCTCGGCAATCCGCATGTTCTTTATGAACCCGGAAGGAGCGGTTACCGGAAAGCTGTTACCCACAGGCAACGCCGTGGACGTGGTGGAAACGAAACGCGGCCCTGTCCGCATCAGTATCGTTGACGCAGCCAATCCGCTGGTTTTTTTCACGGCGGAAGAAGCCGGTTTCACCGGGAAAGAACTGCCGGACGAATTTTCCGCCGAAGACCTCGCGCACCTTGAAGATATTCGTTCCGCCGCCGCCGAGCTTTGCGGGTTCGCATCGCGCGCGGAAGCCACGGCCATTTCTCCCGGCGTTCCGAAAACAACCATGATCAGCCCTCCGCAGGATTACACAACCATTAACGGCGACAACGTCCGCGCCGTGGATATGGATTTGTGCATCCGCATGATGTCCATGCAGAAGCCGCATAAAGCCATGGCGCTCACCGGTGCGATATGCACGGCCGTAGCGGCCATGACAAAAGGCACGCTTGTGGCGGAGACGCTTCCCGCGCCCATTGACGGCATTCTGCGTATCGGCCACCCGGGCGGCGTTATGTCCATCCCGGTGGAAAAAGACGCGGACGGGAGCATCAAGGCCGGCGCTTTGAGGACGGCCCGAAGATTGGCGGACGGCTTTGTGTATACCCGGCAAGATCATTACTCCGGCGTCCAAAACAAAACTTCAAAGCCGGACACTTAATTCTATGCGTTGCAGGGAGCGCAGGCTTAGAGGCATGGGCGCTCCCCGGGCGGGAGCGCCTGCATCCGGAATAAAAAAGAACTTGCGCGGATTCTTATGAACGGTTCGCGAACTTTTCGCACAACAGGAGAAACACATGCCTTCATTCGCCATCATTTCCTTGTTTGCCTTGATCGTTGTCGTGGCGATCGGTTTCGTCAGAAAAGTCAACATCGGTTTTCTGGCCATCGGCGTGGCGTTCGTCATCGGAGCCATGGCCGGCATGTCGGAAAAACAAATCATCGCCGGGTTCAGCAGTTCCATGTTCGTAACCCTGGCGGGCGTCACTTTTCTCTTCGGCCTGGCTTCGGTAAACGGTACGCTGGAGCTGATCAGCAAAAAGATCGTCGCCCTGATCGGCAAGCGCACCTACCTGATTCCCGTTACAATGTTTATGCTGGCGGCTTTTTTATCGGCCATAGGCCCCGGCCACATCGCCATCGGCATTCTTATGACGACCTTCGCCATATATCTTTCCGTGGAAATGAAGATCAATCCGTTCGCCACGGCGCTCATGGCCAAGCTGGGAGCCAACGCCGGGTGCGCGTCTCCCATTTCCCCCACCGGGGTCATCTCGCAGAACCTCGCGGAGGCGGCCATGCTGCCCCTGTCGGGCACGCCCCTCTTTTTATCCACGCTGTTCTCGGGCGCCCTCTTTGCCACGATCATTTTTGTCGCGTATAAATGCTACATCGTGAAAGCGGAAAACCCGCTCAAGCTGTCCGACCTTCCGGCCTTCAACGGCAAGCAGAAACTGACCATGCTGGTTATCAGCGCCCTGGTTGTTATTTGTATCGCGTTCAAGGTCAACGTCGGCCTTTCGTCCTTCATCGCCGCCTCAATTCTCATCGTTGCGAGAGCCGTGGATGAGAAGAAGGCCATCAAGGGCATCCCCTGGGGAACGCTGATCCTGGTCGTGGGCGTGGGCATGCTGGTCAACGTGATCGACAAACTGGGTGGCATCACGCTGGTTTCCAACTTCCTGATCGGCATGATGAGCGAACAGACCGCCGTGCCGATTATCGCGGCGACCTCCGGCATCCTGTCCTGGGTCAGTTCCACCACGGGCGTGGTTATGCCCACGATGTATCCCATATCCGTGGAGGTCGTGAACTCCTTCGGCGGCAACGTTTCCTTCATCAGCCTGACCTCGGCGCTGGTTGCCACCTCCTTCGCGGCGGCCATCAGCCCCCTCTCCACCGGCGGGGCGATCATCATCTCGGCTTACAGCGCCGCGGCGGACATCAGCACGGCCGAGCAGAACCGGCTGTTCAAGGTATTGTTCCTGCTCTCGGTCGCCAACGTGAGCATGAACGTGATCCTGGCGGCCCTGGGCTTCTTCAACCTGTTCAACTTCTTCGCTTAAGAGGTGTGCCGATGAAACGTCTCGTTCCACTCCTGTTGTGCGCGTGTCTGTTTCTTTCCCTGGCGTCGAGCGCTTCCGGCCGGGATTACCCGGCCCGGCCTGTCCAACTGGTCATTCCGTTCAGCGCGGGCAACGCCAGCGACATTTTTGCCCGGCATTACGCGGGCATCGCCTCCAAATACCTGGGGCAGGCGATACAGTGCAGCAACATCTCCGGCAATTTCACCCAGGAAGCCGTGGCATACGTCTATGAGCAGCCCGCCGACGGGTATACGCTCCTGGAAGTCACTCCCACTCTGCTGCTGAGCGAATTCCGCCTTTCGAGCGATGCGGCCAAAAAGCGGGAGGCCGCGGGAAAGCCGATCATCACGGACACCATCTTTTTCCGTGACGAATTCGTCCCTCTGCTGAAGGTTCAGTCGGATATTCAACTCTTCGGCGTGGTTGCGGACAGCCCGTTCAAAACCATCGAGGCGCTTATCACCCATGCAAGAGAAAACCCCGGCAAAGTCACCATCGGCGGGATATCTCCCGGCGGCCTGGACGAATTTATCGCCAGGGGCTTCGCCGAAGCGGCGGGCATACAATGGAAATACGTCCCGTTCGCGTCGTCCGACAAGGCGCTTGAGGCGCTGAAAAAAGGCGAGATCGACGTCTACCAGGACAAGATGCTGCGCTTCCTGCCACTTCTGGAAACAAACGAGATGACGGCTCTCGTCGTGCTGCACGATGAGCGCATCGACGTGGATTACCTCAGGGATTGCCCTTCTTCCACCGAAAAGGGCATCGCCTTCACACGGGGATCCTGGCGGGGCTTTGTCGTGAAAAAGGGCACGCCCCCTGCGATCAAGGCAAAGCTCATTGATTCGCTGAAAAAAGCCTATGAAGATCCGGCCTATGTGGCGCTAGCCAAACGATACAAGATCGATATCCGCTCGCACATGCTTGAAGGCGAAGCGTGGCGGACGGAATGGGATGCGGAATATGCTGTCATGAACCGCCTCTTCGAGTAATGGCGCCTCTTCTTTCGAGTGCTCCATGAGAAACCACGGCCTCTGGGAATATGCGAAGTTTGCCGCATACCCCAGAGGCCGTATAAAAATTCCTGTCTACCAACGCTGCCCAGCTCGCGTCAACAGAATTGCAGCAAAATACAGGTCTCAGGAACCCCAAACCCGCCATTCGGTTTTGATACCTGATACCTGGCATCTGATCCCTGAGTACCAAAAAAGCCCGGAAAACCGGGCTTCTTGGTGGTGATTCACATGGCCATGTGAATCAGCCTGGAATCAGTCTCAAAAGCAAACCGCCGATCAATGCCGTTTGCAGTATGCCGACACTGAGAATCCATTTAACCAATTCAGCTTTGGTTTCTGCAATTTTTACTTCTGCGCACCCTGTCACTCGGGATGCCGGCGTTCTCGCGCGTATCGCGCGCGCTCGGTTGCCTGGTCGAAGAAACCGGTCTTTCACATTGCGGAGTCAGGCGTAATTGTGCGGGTCGCACATTCCCTGTGATCAAAGAATCCACCTTGCTTGATCGCTGGATGAACCTGTCGCGGTGCTACTCGCCATGAGCTCATCAAGGTACGGGATTTGTTGGGGCGCTCGTCAATCAGTATGACTGAGCGTTACGCGCATTTAGCGCCTTGTCGATTGTCTGATGCTGTGGCAGTTCTTGATAAATATTGTTTTCAGGACAGCCTTATTTAGGCGAAAGTTGATGTTTTCCTCTAAAATGATGAGTTTCAAACCGGGTAAAACGCTGATGGATTGTCCGGTAAGTTTCCCAAATTGAAGGACATCATGAGCCAGAGTATCCAGTCCGTGCGCGGGATGAATGACATCCTGCCCGGAGAATCCGAGTCGTGGGAGCAGTTCGAAGAAACCGTGCGCGCGTGGTTGAGAAGCTATGGCTATCAGCCAATCCGCCTGCCCCTCGTCGAGCCGACGCCGCTGTTTACGCGCGCCATCGGCGAGGTGACCGACATCGTCGAAAAGGAAATGTACTCTTTCGAAGACAGCCTGAACGGCGAGCAATTGACCTTGCGGCCGGAAGGCACGGCCGGCTGCGTGCGGGCAGTGATTCAGCATAACCTGGCGGCCCAGCGTCCGCAGCGGCTCTATTACATGGGGCCGATGTTTCGCCACGAGCGTCCGCAGAAAGGTCGTTATCGACAGTTCAATCAGGTCGGCGTCGAAGCCTTCGGTTTCGCCGGGCCGGACATCGATGCCGAGCTGATCCTCATGGGCGCGCGCTTGTGGGATGACCTGGGGCTGGATAGCGTCAAGTTGCAAATTAACTCGCTCGGCCAGCTCGATGAACGGGTGAAATACCGCGCGGAACTCGTGACTTATTTCGAGAAATATGCCGATCAGTTGGACGAGGATGCGCGCCGCCGTCTGCATGCCAATCCGCTGCGCATTCTCGACAGCAAGAATCCGGCGATGCAGGACATAATCAAGGGGGCGCCGAGCCTGAGCAGATGTCTTGGCGCCGAATCGATGGCGCATTTCGAGGGCGTGCAGCAGGTTCTGCGCGACGTGGGTTTGCCGTATGAAATCAATCCACGGCTGGTGCGCGGTCTCGACTACTACAACCTGACCGTGTTTGAATGGGTGACCGATCGCCTTGGCGCGCAAGGAGCGGTCTGCGCCGGCGGTCGTTACGATGGATTGGTCGGGCAGCTCGGCGGCAAGCCGATGCCGGCGTGCGGTTTTGCCATGGGCGTGGAGCGGCTCGTCGCGCTGATGCGCGAATCGTGGGGTGATCCGGAGCCGCAGGGGGTGGATGTCTATCTCGTACACCAAGGCGATGCTGCCGCGCGTCTGGCGCCGCGTGTGGCCGAAAGATTGCGCGACGAGGGACTCGACGTGTTGTTTCATTGCGGTGGCGGCAGCTTCAAGTCGCAGATGAAAAAAGCCGATGCGTCCGGCGCGACCTTTGCCGTGATCATCGGCGACGATGAGGCCGAGGCGGGGGAAGTAACATTGAAGGCGCTACGCGCCGAAGGGAATCAGGATAAACAGGATAAGAAACAGAAACGCGTCAGCGTCGATCAGATTGCGGACGAAATCATGAATGTTTTTTTTGATGGAGACGATATTTAATGGCTGCCTATGATCTTGAAGAACAGGAACAACTTGCCGAAATCAAGGCTTGGTGGAAGCAATATGGCGAACGCTTGGTCCATGTTATAACTGTTATCGCCCTGTTAGTGTTTGCCTGGCAAGGATGGAATTGGTATCAGCGTAACCAGGTGGGTCAGGCTTCGGTCGTCTATGGCGCTCTGCAGCAAGCTGTCCAGGCAAAAGATACGCAGCGGATCAAGGCGGCCAGTGGCGAATTACTGGAAAAGTTCAGCGGAACGCCCTATGCGGTACTGGGTGCGCTGAATTCGGCCAAGGCCATGATCGAGGAAGGTGATGCGCAGACGGCCAAAGCGCAGTTGCTATGGGCGGCCGAACATGGCAAGGAAGAATTACGCGATCTGGCGCGTTTACGGGCCGCAGCGGTGCTGCTCGATGAAAAGGCTTACGATCAGGCTATCGCCCAGCTCAATGGAGCTTCCAGCACATCTTTCGAAATCCGCTTTCAGGATATGCGTGGAGATATTCTTGCGGCACAAGGGAAGAAAACGGAAGCAGTGTCTGCCTTCCAGACGGTGCTGAGCAAGCTGGGCGAACTGGAGAAAAGCGCCAGGAGCGATGGTGTGGGGACCGAGTGGCAAGGTGAGTCGAACGCCATCCTTCGTGACCTGATCGGGCAGAAAATTGACGCCTTGGGTGGAGGCAAGTGATGCGCTTGCGTCTGGCCGTTATTTCTCTGACGGTGGCGTTGACCACCTGCGCCTGCAGTACGTTCGACGCCATCAATCCTTTTGCCGGCAAGGGAGTGAAGATGGCTGAGCTCAAGCCATTCGAGGCTTCGGCGCAAGCGCGCGTGACTTGGAGCGAGAGTGTGGGCAAGGGTGGAAACTATGTGTTTTCCCCGGCCGTGTCTGGTTCCTCGGTCTACGCCGCAGGCAGCGACGGGAGTGTGATCCGCATTGATGATGGCCAGATAGTGTGGAAAATCAATGCGGGCCAAGCCTTGTCGGCGGGCGTTGGAACGGATGGGAAACTCGTCGCGGTTGCTTCGCCGAAAGGCGATGTGCTGGTTTTTTCCGCAGCCGACGGAACCTTGGCGTGGAAAGCCAGGGCGACGAGCGAAATCTTGTCGCCACCCGCCGTGGGAGAGGATTTGGTGATCGTGCGCAGCAGCGATAATTGTCTGGCGGCCTACGATGTGTCCGATGGCAAGCGGAGATGGTTGTACCAGCGGCCGTCGCCGGCGCTTGCGCTACGCAACGCGGCGCCTCCGGTCATCAGTGGAAAATACGTGTTTGCCGGCTTCCCTGGGGGTAAGCTGATTGCTGTCAGCCTGAACAATGGCGTGTCCGCCTGGGAGGGAACGGTCGCCTTGCCGAAGGGAACGACCGAACTCGAACGAATGGCCGATGTTTCCAGCTTACCCGTCATCGCGGAGCACACCGTATGTGCCGTGGCTTTCCAGGGACGTGTGGCCTGTTTCGATCTGAATAACGGTAACCTCCGATGGGCACGCGATATTTCCAGCTCGGTTGGATTGGCAATGGATTCGCGTTATCTTTTCGTGACGGATGATAAAGGTGCCGTGCATGCGCTTGATCTGGGCAGCGGTTCCAGTGTATGGAAGCAGGATGCCTTGTCCATGCGGAGTGTTTCGGCGCCTCTGCCGCGTCGCGGATTGGTTGCCGTGGCGGATATTCAGGGGGTCGTCCATTTTCTGAATCGGGAAGACGGCGCTTTTGCCGCGCGACTGAACACTGACGGCAGCCCTGTACTCGCTTCGCCGCAAGCGCTGGGGCGCAACCTTGTGGTGCAAACCGGCAAGGGCGCGCTTTACGCTATCGAGGCAGAATGAAGCCCACCGTCGTTATCGTCGGTCGGCCCAATGTCGGCAAATCGACTCTGTTCAATCGACTGACTAGGACACGCGACGCCCTGGTGGCCGATATTCCCGGCTTGACACGCGATCGTCACTACGGGCACGGAAAACTGGGGGACCGTCTCTATCTCGTTATCGATACGGGAGGGTTCGAGCCCCTGGCCAAGGACGGCATCATGCACGAGATGGCGCGCCAGGCCGAGCAGGCCATCGCCGAAGCCGACGCCATCATCTTCATGGTCGACGGACGTGTCGGAATCACGATGCTCGACAAGGAGATCGCCAACAAGCTGCGTCGCGCGCAATGTCCGGTAACGGTTGCAGTCAATAAGTCAGAGGGAATGAGTTACGGCGTGGTAATCGCCGATTTCCACGAACTTGGCTTGGGAACGCCATACGCCATTTCGGCCACGCATGGCGAGGGCGTGCACGACCTGATCGGGGAAATCCTCGAACCCTTCCCAAAATCGGAAGAAGACGAAATCAAGGAGAAGCAGCTTAAAGTGGCCATCGTCGGCCGTCCGAATGTTGGCAAGAGCACGATGATCAATGCATTGCTCGGAGAAGAGCGGGTCATTGCCTTCGACCAGCCGGGCACGACGCGCGATTCCATTTTCATCGACTTCGAACGCAACGGAAAAAAATACACGCTCATCGACACGGCAGGCCTGCGTCGCAAGGGCAAGGTTTTTGAAACAGTCGAAAAATTTTCGGTCATCAAGACCCTGCAATCCATCGAAGATGCCAATGTTGTTGTTCTGGTTCTCGATGCACGGCAGGATATCTCCGATCAGGACGCGCATATCGCGGGTTTCGTCGTCGAATCCGGCCGCGCTCTTGTGGTGGCGGTCAACAAGTGGGACGGGCTGGGTGCCTACCAGCGCAGCCAGGTCAAGGAAACCCTCGAAACCCGGCTGAAATTCCTGAATTTTGCGAAGTTTCATTACGTATCGGCCTTGAAAGGGCAGGGGCTGGAAGCCGTTTTCCGTTCTGTCGATACGGCTTACCGCGCGGCAACCATGGACCTTTCCACTCCCCGGCTCACGCGCGTGTTGATTGACGCCGTGGCGCGGCAGTCGCCTCCTCGCAATGGCATCTTCCGACCCAAACTGCGTTATGCCCATCAGGGCGGGCGTAATCCGCCGCTGATCGTAATTCACGGCAATGCGCTCGACAAAGTGCCGGATTCCTATCGCCGCTACCTGGAAAATGTGTTCCGCGAAGTCTTCAAGTTACAGGGAACACCCTTGCGCATCCAGTTCAACGTTACGGAGAACCCTTACGCAGGGATCAGGAATCAGAGGTCAGGGATCAGAACCGATCGGCGTTGATCCCTGATTCCTGACATCTGATCTCTGAAGAACTTGACGCAAAGAGCGTGGTTTGCTATAGTCTGCCCCCTCGCAACACGAGGTCGGTCCCACAAAGCGTTTCACTGATTGGTTTGATCGGTTGTGTTGACGAGAAAGAGACAAAGCATATATAATCTAATGCTTTCAGCGGGCGCGGGGTGGAGCAGTCTGGCAGCTCGTCGGGCTCATAACCCGAAGGTCACAGGTTCAAATCCTGTCCCCGCAACCAAGCAGTTTCAGGCAGTATTGTTCTTTAACAAGTAGACGATTGATAGGTGTGAGTTTTTGGTCTGTGGGTAATTTGCTGAGTGGTTGGAAGATCACACAGCGGATTATGAAAGATTAAAAGCTCGCAAGAAACAAAGCTGTGGGCTCAAGGAATTGGGTTCGCAGTTCCGTCGAGCGAGAGTTAAAACAGGCATTAAACTGAAGAGTTTGATCCTGGCTCAGATTGAACGCTGGCGGCATGCCTTACACATGCAAGTCGGACGGCAGCACGGGGGCAACCCTGGTGGCGAGTGGCGAACGGGTGAGTAAAGCATCGGAACGTACCCAGGAGTGGGGGATAACGTAGCGAAAGTTACGCTAATACCGCATAAACTGTGAGCAGAAAAGCAGGGGATCGCAAGACCTTGCGCTTTTGGAGCGGCCGATGTCGGATTAGCTAGTTGGCGGGGTAAAAGCCCACCAAGGCGACGATCCGTAGCGGGTCTGAGAGGACGATCCGCCACACTGGGACTGAGACACGGCCCAGACTCCTACGGGAGGCAGCAGTGGGGAATTTTGGACAATGGGCGCAAGCCTGATCCAGCCATGCCGCGTGAGTGAAGAAGGCCTTCGGGTTGTAAAGCTCTTTCGGTGGGGAAGAAATTGCACTTTTAAATAGAAAGTGTAGATGACGGTACCCGCACAAGAAGCACCGGCTAACTACGTGCCAGCAGCCGCGGTAATACGTAGGGTGCAAGCGTTAATCGGAATTACTGGGCGTAAAGCGTGCGCAGGTGGTCATGTAAGTCAGATGTGAAATCCCCGGGCTCAACCTGGGAATGGCATTTGAGACTGCACGACTAGAGGATGGCAGAGGGGGGTAGAATTCCACGTGTAGCAGTGAAATGCGTAGAGATGTGGAGGAATACCGATGGCGAAGGCAGCCCCCTGGGCTATAACTGACACTCATGCACGAAAGCGTGGGGAGCAAACAGGATTAGATACCCTGGTAGTCCACGCCCTAAACGATGTCAACTGGATGTTGGGAGGGTTAAACCTCTCAGTGTCGTAGCTAACGCGAGAAGTTGACCGCCTGGGGAGTACGGCCGCAAGGCTAAAACTCAAAGGAATTGACGGGGACCCGCACAAGCGGTGGATGATGTGGATTAATTCGATGCAACGCGAAAAACCTTACCTACCCTTGACATGCCAGGAATCCCTGAGAGATTGGGGAGTGCTTGAAAGAGAACCTGGACACAGGTGCTGCATGGCTGTCGTCAGCTCGTGTCGTGAGATGTTGGGTTAAGTCCCGCAACGAGCGCAACCCTTGTCATTAATTGCCATCATTTAGTTGGGCACTTTAATGAGACTGCCGGTGACAAACCGGAGGAAGGTGGGGATGACGTCAAGTCCTCATGGCCCTTATGGGTAGGGCCTCACACGTCATACAATGGTCGGTCCAGAGGGTTGCCAACCCGCGAGGGGGAGCCAATCCCAGAAAGCCGATCGTAGTCCGGATTGCAGTCTGCAACTCGACTGCATGAAGTCGGAATCGCTAGTAATCGCGGATCAGCATGTCGCGGTGAATACGTTCCCGGGTCTTGTACACACCGCCCGTCACACCATGGGAGCGGGTTCTGCCAGAAGTGGGTAGCCTAACCGCAAGGAAGGCGCTTACCACGGCGGGGTTCGTGACTGGGGTGAAGTCGTAACAAGGTAGCCGTAGGGGAACCTGCGGCTGGATCACCTCCTTTCTAGAGAACCCGGATCAAGGACTCACAACCTATCAATCGTCGCAGAAGATACAGACAGAGGGTCTGTAGCTCAGTCGGTTAGAGCACCGTCTTGATAAGGCGGGGGTCGTTGGTTCGATTCCAACCAGACCCACCAGTTCAGGTATCAGATGTCAGGAATCAGGGATCAACACCCTCTCTGATCCCTGATTCCTGACATCTGATACCTGAACACGGGGGATTAGCTCAGCTGGGAGAGCACCTGCTTTGCAAGCAGGGGGTCGTCGGTTCGATCCCGTCATCCTCCACCAAAACCGGAGCGAGAAACCGGGGTCAGAAATAAGCGCTGAAAGAAATCGGCAGCGCAACAGCAACAGTGCTTATTTCTGACGGATGTAAAAAATCTGTACATTGTTCTTTAACAAAATGGAAGAAGGTTGTATCACGGGCGGCTGACAAGTCCGTGATACGGTTGTAATTGCATCGACGCTTCTTGTAGGAGATACAAGGAGCGGCACAAACGAGTGAAAACTGTGACGAGCGAACTCGCAAGAGAACGCAAAGTTATAGGATCAAGCGAATAAGTGCATGTGGTGGATGCCTTGGCGATTACAGGCGACGAAGGACGTATAAGCCTGCGAAAAGCTCTGGGGAGCTGGCAAAAAAGCATTGATCCAGAGATATCCGAATGGGGAAACCCACTCCGCAAGGAGTAACCCTAGCTGAATACATAGGCTAGAGGTGGCGAACCGGGTGAACTGAAACATCTAAGTAGCCCGAGGAAAAGAAATCAACCGAGATTCCCAAAGTAGTGGCGAGCGAAATGGGAACAGCCTGCAAGTGATAGCGATCGTGTTAGTGGAAAACTCTGGAAAGGGTTGCCGCAGAGGGTGAAAGCCCCGTACATGAAAACAGGATCGTGGTACTAAGTTTGCGACAAGTAGGGCGGGGCACGTGAAACCCTGTCTGAACATGGGGGGACCATCCTCCAAGGCTAAATACTCGTAATCGACCGATAGTGAACCAGTACCGTGAGGGAAAGGCGAAAAGAACCCCGGGAGGGGAGTGAAATAGATCCTGAAACCGCATGCATACAAACAGTGGGAGCCCCTGCACAATGGGCTTTGGTTCTTTCGGGGAGCGCGAAGCGCGACCCAAAAGAATTAACGATGAAATAGATCGCTGAAGTAAGGCGATGAAATAGATTGTGATGAGTTCATCAGCGAAGGTGACTTCGACTCGCAAAGCGAGGCGGAAGTCACCCCTGCACGATGGACTTGTCAGAGTCCATCGTGCAGGGGTGACTGCGTACCTTTTGTATAATGGGTCAGCGACTTACATTCAGTAGCGAGCTTAACCGAATAGGGAAGGCGTAGGGAAACCGAGTCTGATAAGGGCGATTAGTTGCTGGGTGTAGACCCGAAACCGGATGATCTATCCATGGCCAGGCTGAAGGTGCGGTAACACGCACTGGAGGGCCGAACCCACTAATGTTGAAAAATTAGGGGATGAGCTGTGGATAGGGGTGAAAGGCTAAACAAATCCGGAGATAGCTGGTTCTCTCCGAAAACTATTTAGGTAGTGCCTCACGTATCACCTTTGGGGGTAGAGCACTGTTATGGCTAGGGGGTCATCACGACTTACCAAACCATTGCAAACTCCGAATACCGAAGAGTGCGAGCGTGGGAGACAGACATCGGGTGCTAACGTCCGGTGTCGAGAGGGAAACAACCCAGACCGCCGATTAAGGTCCCCAAGCCATGGTTAAGTGGGAAACGAAGTGGGAAGGCCCAGACAGCCAGGAGGTTGGCTTAGAAGCAGCCATCCTTTAAAGAAAGCGTAATAGCTCACTGGTCGAGTCGTCCTGCGCGGAAGATGTAACGGGGCTCAAACCATGCACCGAAATCGCGGATTCAGGGATCAGAGGTCAGGTATCAGATGCCAGGGATCAGGGATCAAAACCTGATGCCGGAAATCAGGAGTAAGAAGTGAACATCAAGCGATTTGAAGACTTGGAAGTGTTTCAGCGAGCCTATAAGGTATCGTTGGCGCTCCACAAGATGACGCTCAAGATGCCGCAGATAGAGCAATATGGACTTGCCGATCAAATTCGGCGGGCGAGTAAGTCTGTCTGTGCGAATTTTGCCGAAGGCTTTGGCAAACAAAGTCAATCGAAAGCGGAATTCAAACGTTACCTCCTGATGGCCATTGGATCAGCCGACGAAATGCGCGTCTGGCTGAGATACTGTTTAGATCTTGGATACATCGAATCAGAGCAATGGACAATTTGGCGAAGCGAGTATGAACAAATCGCCAGAATGCTACAGGGATTACAAAAAGCGCTTAACCTGCGAAGCGGGGAAGGTGTTGATCCCTGATTCCTGACCTCTGATCCCTGAATGGTAGGAGAGCGTTCTGTAGGCCGTTGAAGGTGGCTTGTAAAGGCTGCTGGAGGTATCAGAAGTGCGAATGCTGACATGAGTAGCGATAAAGCGGGTGAAAGGCCCGCTCGCCGAAAGCCCAAGGTTTCCTGCGCAACGTTCATCGGCGCAGGGTGAGTCGGCCCCTAAGGCGAGGCTGAAAAGCGTAGTCGATGGGAAACTGGTTAATATTCCAGTACCTCTATGTAATGCGATGGGGGGACGGAGAAGGTTAGGTCATCCAGCAGTTGGCAACCGCAAGGTGATGCTGGTTCAAGCGTGTAGTCGTGCCTGGCAGGCAAATCCGCCGGGCTAAGATGAGGCGTGATGACGAGCGGTCTCGTACCGCGAAGTGATTGACACCCTGCTTCCAAGAAAAGCCTCTAAGCTTCAGTTACATGGAGACCGTACCGCAAACCGACACAGGTGGGCAGGATGAGAATTCTAAGGCGCTTGAGAGAACTCAGGAGAAGGAACTCGGCAAATTAGCACCGTAACTTCGGGAAAAGGTGCGCCCCGGTAGATTGAAATCCCTTGCGGATGGAGGTCGAAAGGGTTGCAGTGAAAAGGTGGCTGCGACTGTTTAATAAAAACACAGCACTCTGCAAACACGAAAGTGGACGTATAGGGTGTGACGCCTGCCCGGTGCCGGAAGGTTAAGTGATGGGGTGCAAGCTCTTGATCGAAGCCCCGGTAAACGGCGGCCGTAACTATAACGGTCCTAAGGTAGCGAAATTCCTTGTCGGGTAAGTTCCGACCTGCACGAATGGCGTAACGATGGCCACACTGTCTCCTCCTGAGACTCAGCGAAGTTGAAATGTTTGTGAAGATGCAATCTCCCCGCGGCTAGACGGAAAGACCCCATGAACCTTTACTGTAGCTTTGCATTGGACTTTGAACCGGTCTGTGTAGGATAGGTGGGAGGCTTTGAAGCTGGGACGTTAGTCCCAGTGGAGCCAACCTTGAAATACCACCCTGATTTGTTTGAGGTTCTAACCTTGGCCCGTGAATCCGGGTCGGGGACCGTGCATGGTAGGCAGTTTGACTGGGGCGGTCTCCTCCCAAAGTGTAACGGAGGAGTACGAAGGTACGCTAAGTACGGTCGGACATCGTGCTCATAGTGCAATGGCAAAAGCGTGCTTGACTGCGAGACAGACAAGTCGAGCAGGTACGAAAGTAGGTCATAGTGATCCGGTGGTTCTGAATGGAAGGGCCATCGCTCAACGGATAAAAGGTACTCTGGGGATAACAGGCTGATACCGCCCAAGAGTTCATATCGACGGCGGTGTTTGGCACCTCGATGTCGGCTCATCACATCCTGGGGCTGTAGCCGGTCCCAAGGGTATGGCTGTTCGCCATTTAAAGTGGTACGTGAGCTGGGTTTAAAACGTCGTGAGACAGTTCGGTCCCTATCTGCCGTGGGCGCTGGAGAACTGAGGGGGGCTGCTCCTAGTACGAGAGGACCGGAGTGGACAGACCTCTGGTGTACCGGTTATGACGCCAGTCGTATCGCCGGGTAGCTAAGTCTGGAAGAGATAAACGCTGAAAGCATCTAAGCGTGAAACTCGCCTCAAGATAAGATTTCCCTGGGGATTTAATCCCCCTGAAGGGTCGTCGAAGACCACGACGTTGATAGGTCGGGTGTGGAAGCGCAGTAATGCGTTAAGCTAACCGATACTAATTGCCCGTGCGGCTTGATCCTATAACTTTGCGTTAAGTGACACACAGACACTCGAACGCTGCAATTACAACGAATTGAGTCAAACAAAATTCAACCTTCTCCCGTTTTAGCCAGGTTGCGCCCCAAAGCACGACATGGCAACCCGTTATGCTTGGCGGCCATAGCCCTTCGGACCCACCCCTTCCCATCTCGAACAGGACCGTGAAACGAAGTCGCGCCGATGATAGTGCACATACCGTGTGCGAAAGTAGGTCACCGCCAGGCTCCCCTCACTTAAAAGCCCCAAACTCGAAAGAGTTCGGGGCTTTTTTCTTGTGCATGGGAGCGCGCTGATAAAATGACAATTTTTGGGATAGTCGCGTGGATGCCCTGCTTCTCCTTAAAGCCCTGATTCTCGGTATTGTCGAAGGCTTGACTGAATTCCTGCCGATTTCATCGACCGGCCACCTGATTCTCGCCGGCGACCTGCTTGATTTCAATGATGAGCGCGGCAAGCTGTTTGAGATTGTCATTCAGTCGGGCGCCATCCTGGCGGTGATGTGGGAATATCGCGCGCGCATACTGGGCGTCGTGCGCGGGCTGGGGCGCGAACGGCAGGCTAACTGTTTTGTGCTCAATCTGTTCATCGCCTTCCTGCCGTTGGCTATTCTGGGACTGTTGTTCAAGAAGGCGATTGAGAAGCATTTGTTCCAACCGCTACCGGTGGCGCTGGCGTTCATCGTCGGGGCGCTGGTTATTCTGTGGGCCGAGCGGCGCGAGCATGTGATTCGAGTGTCGTCGGTTGACGACATGTCACCGCGCGATGCGCTGAAACTGGGGCTGGCGCAGGCGCTGGCGCTGATTCCGGGAACCTCGCGTTCGGGGGCGACAATCATCGGGGGGCTCCTTTTCGGGCTGTCGCGCAAGGCAGCGACCGAGTTCTCCTTCTTTCTGGCTATCCCGACCTTGCTGGCGGCGACGGTGTACCAGCTTTACAAGGAGCGCGCCCTGCTCAGCGCCGACGACATCGGCATGTGGGCGGTCGGCTTCGTCGCGGCTTTCGTGTCTGCTTTCCTGTGCGTGCGCTGGCTGCTGCGCTTTATTTCCACCCATGATTTTGTGCCCTTCGCCTGGTATCGCATCGCCTTTGGCATCGTGGTGCTGGCGACCTGGCAATTTAATCTGGTTGAATGGACGGTTTCATGAGCCCCGGCATCCTCTATCTGCATGGTTTTTGTTCTTCGCCGCAGTCCTGGAAAGCGCGCCTGCTGGCCGACGCGCTGGAGGCGCGCGGATTGCGCGAACAGTTGTACTGTCCATTTTTGTCGCATGTGCCGAACGAGGCGATGGCCGAGGCCGAGGCGATTATCGAGCGGCACGACGGTCCTCTGGCCGTGGCCGGCAGTTCGCTGGGCGGTTTTTATGCGACCTGTTTGTCCGAGAAATACGCGCTACGGGCCGTGCTGATTAATCCTGCCGTGAGAGCGCCGATTTCGCTGCAAAAATATCTCGGCACGCAGACCAATCTGCATACGCACGAGAGCTTTGAATTCACCGTGGAACACGTCGCCCAGTTGCGCGCGCTGGAAGTCGCCCAGGTCACGCCCTCACGTTATCTGCTGATGGTGGAGACGGGTGACGAGGTGCTCGATTACCGTCAGGCCGTCGCGCGTTATGCGGGTTGTCGCCAGATCGTGCTTCCCGGCGGCGATCACAGTTTCACGCAATTTCCTGAATATGTTGCGCAACTCATTGAATTTTGTAGGTTATAATCTGACCGATGCACGTATTGTTCGAAGAAGAGGGCGCTTTGAAGGCGGGGTCGATATTGGCCGACAACGATACATCGTTGCAGGTTGAGACGGTCTCGGGAAAGCGCGCCAAGATTAAATCCTCGAATGTCCTGTTGCGGTACAGTGAGCCGGCGCCCGGAGAATTGCTGGGCCTTGCCGAAAAGGCGGCGGCGGATATCGAGTCAGAATTTCTGTGGGAGTGCGCGGGCGATGGCGAGTTTTCTTTTTGTGATTTGTCCGACGAATACTTCGGCGGCGCCGGATACCGGGCTTCGGCGGTTGAGGCGACTGCGTTGCTGCTGGCCTTGCAGGCAGCGCCCGTCTATTTTCATCGCAAAGGCAAAGGGCGTTTCCGCAAGGCGCCTCCCGACATTCTCGCGGCCGCTCTGGCCGGTCTTGAAAAAAAGCGTCAGCAGGCCTTAGCGGTCACTCGCATGGCTGACGAACTCGCGGCCTTCACGCTGCCGCCGGAGTTCAGGCCGATGCTCGACCCGCTTGTTTACAAGCCGGACCGTAACCGCCCGGAAACCAAGGCGCTGGAAGCGGCTTGCGCGCAAACGGGCTTGTCCGCGCTACGGCTGCTGGAAAAATGCGGCGCTTTTCCGTCGGCTTACGATTATCACTACCGGCGTTTTCTGCACGAGCAATTTCCACGTGGCACGGGCTTCCCCGAGCTTGAATTGCCTGCAATCTCCGCCGATCTGCCGCGTGCCGAGGTGCGCGCGTTCTCGATCGACGATGCGGCGACCACCGAGATCGACGATGCGCTTTCGGTGCAAGCCTTGCCAGGCGTCGGCTGGCGGGTCGGCATCCACATCGCCGCGCCGGGATTGGCTATTCTCCCGAATTCTCCGCTCGACCAGGTGGCCCGTTCGCGCCTGTCGACCGTTTATATGCCCGGCGCCAAAATCACCATGCTGCCGGAAGCCATCATCGACGGCTTTACGCTGGTGGCGGGCTGCGATTGTCCGGCGGTATCGCTCTACCTGACGGTGACGCCGGAGTTTGAGATCAGCGCGCACGAGTCGCGTGTCGAACTCGTGCCGATCGTCGCTAATCTGCGCCATCACGATGTCGAACCGCTGTTCAACGCGCAAACGCTGGCTGCGGGGTTTGCGGGGGTTGCGGATTTTCCGTTCCGCGACGAGCTCGGGACGCTCTGGAATCTGGCCAATGCCTGTGAGGGCCGGCGCGGTAAACCGTCAGCGATGCAGGGCATCAACGACTACAATTTTGCCATTACGGGCGATCTTGCCGATCCCGAATCATGCCGGGTGGAAATCAGCGAGCGCCAGCGCGGTAGTCCGCTCGACAAGCTGGTTTCGGAATTGATGATCCTGGCTAACAGTACGTGGGGCGGCGTACTGGCCGAAAAGGGCATCCCCGCGATTTATCGCGCGCAGACGGCCGGTAAGGTGCGCATGACCACCTCCCCATTGCCGCACGATGGTCTGGGTGTTGACCAATACGCATGGTCGTCGTCGCCGCTGCGGCGTTACGTCGATCTGGTCAACCAATGGCAACTGCTGGCTTGCCTGCAAGGCGAGGTTCCACCGTTCAAGCCGCGCTCGGAACTGTTATTCGCGCTCATGCGCGATTTCGACCTGACTTACAGTGCTTATGCCGAGTTCCAGCGCGGCATGGAACGTTACTGGTGCTTGCGCTGGCTTCGCCAGGAAAGCGTACGGATCATCGAAGCTACCGTTCGCCGCGAGAATCTGGTTAAACTAGATCATCTGCCGCTGCTCTTGCGTGTACCTTCGGCTCCCGAACTGAATCCGGGACGGTGCATCCGGCTGGCGATCGAGGCGATGGATCTTTTGACGCTCGAACTTGACTGCCGCTACCTCGAAACACTGGAAAACGCGGTAGAGGGCGTCCATATCGAGGATGAGGAAACGGAAGGAGCGGTAAACTGACGTGAGTGCTTCCATGGCGCTGAACGGAACAGGAATGACAGCAGCGAGTGATCGCAAGCTGTGGATAGCGCTCGGGGTTTCGTTGCTGCTGCATGCCGTGCTGTTGTCACTGCATTTCACTTTTCCCGAGGCGTCGCGCACGCTGAGGAACAAGGCGCTTGACATCGTCCTGGTCAACGCCCGGTCGGAGCGTAAACCCACCGATGCCCAGGTTCTGGCGCAAGCCAATCTCGATGGCGGAGGAACCTCGGACGAGGATCGCGTCGCCAAAACGCCCTTGCCGCCGTCGCCACGTGAGCAGACCGGCAATGACCTTGAACAAGCGCAAAAGCAAGTGCAGGAGCTGGAAAAACTGCAGCAGAATCTGTTGACACAGGCCAAGGCCAGCCCGGGAAAACGAGCGTTGCCGCCGCCTAAAGAAGTCCCTCCGTCGCCGCAGCCGGCGCCTGATGCACCCGTACTCAACGGACTCGACCTGGCCAATCAAGTGCGGGATATGACGCGCCTGGAAGCCCAGATTGCTCGCCAGACAGAGGAATACAACAAGCGTCCGAAAACCAAGAACCTCGGCCTCCGTGCCGAGGGAGTCGGTTATGCTCAGTACTCGAATGACTGGCAGACCAAAGTGGAGCGTATCGGCACGCTGAACTATCCGCAAGAGGCGCGCGGCAAACTTTCCGGCAGTCTGATTTTGACCGTGTACATCAAGAGAGATGGCACTGTCGAGCGCATAGAGATCGACAGGCCTTCCGGGCATCGTGTGCTCGACGAGGCGGCGCGGCGCATCGTGCGCATGGCGGAACCTTTTGCCAGGTTTCCACCCGAAATGCTCCGCGACGGTTGGGATCAGATATCGATTACCCGCAAATGGACGTTTACCAGCAGTAACCAGCTCCAAACGGGACAAGCGAAATAGAAAAGTTTTTTTGTTCCATCCCACACAGAGATTTCTCAAGAACATGGCGGATAAATATTGTGTCTTCGGTAATCCTATCGGTCACAGCAAGTCGCCGATAATTCAAGCGGCGTTCGCGCGCCAGACTGGCCAGGATATCGAGTATCGGGCGATTCTCGCGCCAAGCGACGGCTTTGCCGACGCCGTTGACGCTTTTATCGCCGAGGGCGGTAAAGGGGCCAACGTCACCCTGCCGTTCAAGCAGGAAGCGTATCAACTGGCGACCCGGCTGACGCAACGCGCCGAGCAGGCCGGCGCGGTAAACACGCTGGTGTTCAACGACAACGAGGTGGTCGGCGACAATACCGACGGTGTCGGACTGCTGCGCGACATTACGATCACCCTGAATTATCCGATCCGCGACAAGCGCATCCTGCTGCTCGGCGCCGGCGGCGCGGCGCGCGGCGTGCTTGGTCCCTTGCTCGGCGAGCACCCGGAATCCCTGGTCATCGCCAATCGCACGGAAGTGCGCGCGCGTTCGTTGGCCGCACATTTTGCCCCGATCGGGCCGGTGAGCGGCTGCGGCTACGGCGAGCTGGCCGGCCGCGCGTTCGATATCGTCATCAACGCCACGTCGGCGAGTTTGAGCGGCTCGATGCCCGCGCTTCCGAATGGCATCTTTGCTCCCGGAAGCCTGGCGTACAAGATGATGTACGGCTTAGGCGATACGCCCTTCCGCATTTTTGCCCGCGAACAAGGCGCCGGGATGATTTCGGAAGGGCTCGGCATGTTGCTCGAACAGGCGGCCGAGTCGTTTTTCGTCTGGCGCGGCGTTCGCCCGGACTGCGCGCCGGTCGTCGAACTCCTTCAGAAGAAGGCATGACCGGCGCGGGCGTCGTCGCTTTTTTCGCGCGTTGGACTAAGCGGCTGATCCTTGGCCTGCTGGGCTTGATTCTGCTCTACCAGTTATGGCTGTTCGGCTGGGTCGTCCTGTGGAGCCAGGTTAATCCGGACATGACAAGCTTCATGGATATCCGCCTGGCTGAATTGCAAGCCAGTGATTCGCGTGCGCGACTGAAAAAACAATGGGTCGATTATGAGCACATCTCGGTGCACTTAAAGCGTGCGTTGATCGCCGCCGAGGATGACCTGTTTACCCGGCACGGCGGATTCGACTGGGAAGGCATCCAGAGAGCCCTGGAGAAAAACCAGCAAAGCGGCATGATCGTCTCTGGCGGTTCGACAATCTCGCAGCAGCTCGCCAAGAACCTCTTTTTGTCGCCGCAAAAAACACTGTGGCGCAAAGCCGAGGAGGCAGTAATCACGCTGATGATCGAAAGTCTCTGGGACAAGCGGCGCATCTTCGAGGTTTATCTCAACGTGATCGAGTGGGGTAATGGTGTGTTTGGCGCCGAGGCGGCCGCGCGCCATTATTTCGGAATCGGCGTCGCGCAGTTGAACGCCGGGCAGGCGGCGCGCTTGGCGGGGATGGTGCCCAGTCCGCGTTTTTACGACCGCAACCGCGACGCATCCGGGCTGGCCGCGAAGGCGGCGATTATCCAGTCGCGCATGCCGTCCGCCAGAATTCCCTGACAGTCTGTTAGAATCCCTGCCGGTGTCATCAGATGCTAGGGATCAGGAATCAGGGATCAACACCGATCGGTTTTGATACCTGATCCCTGACCTCTGATACCTGATTCCTGACAAGGACGATCCCGATGAGCGAAGAAAAAAACAGCCCGGATTTCATGGGAGCAGTACGCGAACTGCTCGCCAAGCAAAAGCTCGTCGAAGATCTTACGTCTCGACAGGACCACGATCTCGATGACGATGCCGAACGCAAACAGTATCAAGCTGAATTGCGTGCTTTGCTGGACAGGATTCCACTGGATGAGGTAGCGCGTATCGTCGAGGCGCTTGAGCCCGAGGAACGCCTGACTGTCTGGTACGAGGTGCGCGAGGAGCGCGGCGAGGCAATCCTGGAAATCCTCTCTGACGAAATACGGCAGGATTTGCTTTGCGACAGCCACCTGCGTAACGAAAAAACCTCGGTAACCGCTTTCGAGTTGCGCAATGGGCGGCTCAGCCAGATCCGCGTGGCGACTCCTTATGACCTGAAGTGTCTCAAACCGATCTGGATCGACCTGGTCGCGCCGACGCCTGAAATTCGCGCCTGGGTCGGGCGTTTTTATGACGTGCAACTGCCAAATCCAAATAATCTGACCGACCTGGAGGCCAGCGCGCGTTTCTATGTCGAGGACAACGGCGAAGTGCATCTGCACTCCGACTTCCTGCTCGACACCAAGGAAGAGTCGCGCAACGTGGCCGTGGCGCTGATTCTGCACCGTGACGTATTGTTCTCGGTGCGTACCGAGGAACTGCCGATTTTCCGCTTGCAACGGCTGCGCGCGCGTACCCAACCGGGTTACGTGACCGACGGCAAGGACGTGCTGCTCGACCTGTACGCAGCCGACGCCGAGTATTCCGCCGATGCGCTGGAAGACGTTTACGCCGCGCTGGAAGATGTCAGCAAGCATGTGCTGGGGACAAAGATTACCGATGACGAGGCGGCCAAGATCCTCGCCGACATCGCCCGCGAGGAGGATTTGAACGGTCGCATCCGGCGCAACGTACACGACACGCGCCGCGCCGTTTCCTTCCTGATTCGCGGCAAATCCCTGTCGTCGAGCCAGATTGACGACGCGCGGCAGATCCTGCGCGACATCGAATCACTCGACGGACACACGTCTTTCCTGTTCGGGAAGATCAACTTCCTGATAGATGCCACGGTCGGTTTCATCAACATCAACCAGAACAAGATCATCAAGATCTTCTCGGTGGCCTCGGTCGCCATGCTGCCGCCGACGCTGATCGCCAGCATCTATGGCATGAACTTCCAGGAAAACTTTCCGGAAATCCACTGGGAATACGGTTATCCGTTCTCGTTGCTGCTGATGCTGGTGTCAGTGGCGGTGCCGTTCTGGTTCTTTTACAGGAAGGGCTGGCTGCGCTGAGAAGCGCTTGCCTTTCAAACGTCATGGGAATAATCGTGGTCTGTGATTTTCAAGATAGCTTCTTAACATGCTTTTCGAGGAAAAATCCATGCAAATCAAGTTGAAAACCATCTTGGCCGTGCTGGCTTCCACGTTCGCAATGGGTGTTGCCCAGGCCCGCGATTTCCGTTCCGCCGACGTACATCCGCTTGATTATCCGACGGTCATGACCGTCAAGAAGATCGGCGACATCATCAGCCAGAAAACCAACGGGAAATACAACATCAAAGTCTTCGGCAACAGCTCGTTCGGCTCCGAAGACGACACGATACTGCAAGTCAAGACCGGCGCGCTGGACATGGTGCGCGTCAGCACCGCAACCTTTCACAGCGTCATCCCCGAGTCGATCGTCCCCGCTTTCCCTTTCATCTTCCGCAACATCGAGCACTTCCGTAAAACCATGTATGGCCCGCAAGGCGACCAGATACTGGCGGCCTTTGAAAAGGAAGGGTTCGTCGGTCTGGCATTGTGGGAAGCGGGTTCGCGGTCGTTCTACGCCAGAAGGCCGATCCGCAACCTGGCCGACATCAGGGGCATGAAGATTCGTGTCCAGCCGTCCGAGCTGATGGTTGGCATGGTGCAGTCCATCGGCGCCAGCCCGACGCCGATTCCCTACAGCGAAGTCTACAGCTCGCTGAGAACCGGCCTCGTCGACGCGGCGGAAAACAACTATCCCTCGTATGAAACATCCAGGCACTTTGAAGTTTCCCCCGTTTTCAGCGAAACGGGGCACGTGCTGTTGCCCGAGGTTTTGGTCTTTTCGAAGAAGGTCTGGGATACCCTCACCGGAGAAGAGCAGCAAATCATCCGCGACGCGGTCAGGGAGGCCATTCCGTACTACGTCGACCTGTGGTCCAGAAAAGAACTGGAATCGAAGAGCATCACGATCAGGGCTGGCTCCACCTACATCACGGACGTCAACAAGGCCGAGTTCGTTACCGCCGTCAAACCGGTCTGGGACAAATTCGCAACGACGCCCGAACTGAAGAAGCTGGTCCAGGACATCGTAAACACCAATTAAGGAAACACTGATCAATTCAAATACCGTCATTCTGCGCAAAGGCGCGGCAGATTTGTGTAGGGCGGAAAAGCGTAGCGCCTTCCGCCGGATGGATACTTTCAAGAAACTGTGGCGGATTGTGTTTGCCGAGATGCAAACGAGAGAGCGGATGCGTAGCATTTACATTCTCACATCCGGCGGAAGGCGCTACGCTTTTCCGCCCTACGCGGACTCATTGGCTGTTGCGTCGGGGTTTGCAAACTCACCCAAACCTTATGCTCTACACGGACTGTCACCTGCCCTCTGTTACCTGAACCCTGAACACCTCTTCTGCGGCGGCGACAGTCTCCGCGATGTCGGTGTCGCTGTGCGCGGCTGACATGAAGCCGGCTTCAAAGGGTGATGGCGCGAAATAGTGGCCGGCGTCGAGCATGGCGTGGAAGAAGAGATTGAAGGCGTCCTGGTCGCATTGCATGACTTCGGCAAAATTCTTTGGGCACTCGCTACGGAAATAGAGGCCGAACATGCCACCGACGGACTGGGCCGAGAATGCGATGCCGTGCCTTGCGGCAGCGGCTTCGATCCCGGCGCACAAGGCTTTGGTCTTGCGTTCCAGCTCGACGAAGAAACCGGGGGCCTGGATAAGTTCGAGAGTGGAGAGTCCGGCCGCGACGGCCAGCGGATTGCCCGACAGCGTCCCGGCTTGATAGACCGGGCCGAGCGGAGCGATTTTCCCCATGATTTCGCGCCGGCCGCCGAAGGCGGCGACCGGCATGCCGCCGCCGATCACCTTGCCGAGCGTGGTCAGATCCGGGTGGATACCGTATAGCCCTTGCGCGCAGGCCAGTCCAACCCGGAAGCCGGTCATCACCTCGTCGAATATCAATACGCTGCCATACTTGGTGCATTGGGCGCGCAGGCTCTGCAAGAACTCGGGCCGGGGCGCGACAAGGTTCATGTTGCCGGCGACCGGCTCGACGATGACCGCGGCGATACGTTCGCCATGCTGCGCGAACGCCTGTTCGACCGCTTCGTCGTCGTTGTAGTCGAGCACCAGCGTGTGCTGCGCGATACTGGCCGGCACTCCGCCGGAACTCGGATTGCCGAAGGTTAAAAGGCCCGAACCGGCCTTGACCAGCAGACTATCGCTGTGGCCGTGGTAACAGCCCTCGAATTTGATCAGCAGGTCGCGTCCGGTATAACCGCGCGCCAGGCGGATGGCGCTCATCGTCGCTTCGGTGCCGGAACTGACCAGGCGCACCCTGTCGAGGGAAGGCAGCAGACGGCACAGCAACTCGGCCATCTCGACTTCGATTTCGGTAGGGGCGCCGAAGGAGAGTCCCCTCGATGCGGCCTCCTGCGCTGCCGCCACAACTTTGGGATGGGCGTGGCCGAGGATCAGCGGTCCCCAGGAGCCGACGTAGTCGAGGTACGATTTTCCGTCGGCATCGGTGATCCGCGATCCTCGACCGCTGACGATAAAAGGCGGCGTGCCGCCCACGGAACGGAAGGCGCGCACGGGAGAATTGACCCCGCCCGGTATGACTTTCCGGGCGCGCTCGAAAAACTGCTGGTTACGGCTTGTCATGTGGATTCCCTTCGAAAAAGTGGCTGATAGGCGCGGACACGGGCTTCGATGGCCTCTGCTTCGTCCTCCTGGAAAATGTCTGTAATGATGGCCAGCATGTCGGCTCCGGCGGCGACGACGGTTGCGGCGTTGTCCAGCGTAATGCCGCCGATGGCGCAAGCGGGGATGCCCAGTTCGTTGCGGCAACGTCCAAACAAGGCAAGATCGGCGCGTACCGCGTGCGGTTTGGTCGGGGAGGCGAAGACGGCGCCGAAAGCCACGTAATCGACGCCCGCCCGGACCGCTGCGTGGGCACGATCGAAATCGGCGTAGCAGGAAGCGCCCAGTATCCTGTCTTGGCCAAGCGCCTCTCGCGCAGCGGCCAGGTCGCCGTCATCACCGCCGAGGTGAACGCCATCGGCATCCACGGCCAGGGTGAGCGGCAGGCTGTCGTTGATGATCAGCAGCGCTCCAAAGTCACGGGTCAGCGCGCGCAAGGCCTGCGCCGTCGCCTGCTGTCGCTGTGCATCACCGGATTTATCGCGGTACTGGACAATCCGCGCTCCCCCGCGTAAGGCAGCACGGACGCGTGCGAGGCAGTCGGCAATGTCCGACGTTTTCGGGGTGATCGTGTAAAGTCCGCGCAATTTGTCACGTTGATTCATGCTCAGTCTCAGTATTCTGCACAGGCTCGTATTTCCACATTTTCTTCCATATATGGGACGGTGGACGGGTTGCGCGTCGGGAAATGCTTGGTGAAACGAACCATCATTGGCTAAAATCAAACCCTTGTTTTTTGTGTGATTTTAAACGAAACGTTCTGAAAGCTCCTCGATAGGGCGTACTGTAAAAGTAGACAGATCGAAAATTCGCAACACGGATCGTGATAAAACCTTCAAATCCAGACAGAAGTAGTTGAAATATATGAGTTTGATGTATAGTCCCTCATTGGGCAGTGCGATGGCGCTGTGGTCAGAGGGTGTGCGGGGCGAATGGCCCAAGGTTCTCTGGAGGTGTTGATTGGCCAATGTTGCAAACTTGACTGGCATCAAAGTGATGATCATTGATGACAGCAACACTATCCGGCGCAGTGCCGAGATTTTTCTTGTGCAAGTGGGTTGCCAGGTGGTTCTGGCGGAGGATGGTTTTGATGCCTTGTCCAAGATTGCCGATCATCAGCCTGATGTCATTTTCTGCGATATCGTGATGCCGCGTCTTGACGGCTATCAGACCTGCGCGTTGATCAAGAAAAATCCGCGGTTCAGTTCCACTCCGCTGATCATGTTGTCGTCAAAGGATGGTTTGTTCGATCGCGCGCGCGGGCGCATGGTCGGTTCGGATCAGTACCTGACGAAACCGTTTACCAAGGACAGTCTGCTGAAGTCGGTGGCGATGTTCGCGCCGAAGAGAGACTGATCGCTTTTATGTCATTTATATGCTGCAGATACCGAAAGCAACAGGAGTAGAGTCGTGCCGGTAAAAACAATTCTCGTCGTCGATGATTCACCCACGGAGCGCCATGTTCTGTCTGAATTGCTGACCCGGAACGGTTATCGGGTCATTACCGCAGTGAACGGCGAAGAAGGTGTTGAAAAGGCCAGGCAACATCAGCCGAATCTGATCCTCATGGATGTCGTGATGCCGGGCTTGAACGGATATCAGGCGACACGCACGCTGACGCGTGACGAGACGACCAAGCATATCCCGGTCATCGTCTGTACCTCCAAAGGGCAGGAGACCGACCGGATATGGGGCTTGCGCCAGGGGGCCCTTGACTACCTCGTCAAGCCTGTCAATGCACAAGATCTTCTGTCGAAGATCGCGGCGATCTGAGCAAGATCGACTATGGCCAGGAAAAGCAGTCTCCGTGAGTTTCAGGCGCATCTTGCGGCTCGTCTTGCGGGGATCGGGGATCAGCGTGCGGCGGGCCTTCTCGGGTTCCAGTCGGGCGCCGATAACTGGCTCGTCGCGCTCCCTGATTCCGGCGAGATTATCCCCTTGCAGCCGTTGATCGGAGTGCCATTGACCAAGCCGTGGTTCGTCGGCATCGCCAATATTCGCGGCAATCTCTACTCGGTAGCCGATTTTTCGGCGTTTCGACGCAAAGAGGCGACACCTCAGAATACCAGCTCGCGCTTATTGTTGATCGGAACGCGCTACGACAACAACGCGGCCTTGCTGGTGACGCGGATACTGGGTCTGCGGAATATCGACGATCTGACTCTGGCGGCGGTCGACCCGGAGGCGCCGCCCTGGGTGAGCCATGCCTACACGGATAGAGAAGGGCACCGCTGGCAGATGTTGAATGTAAAGCGCTTGTTTTCCGACGATGCGTTCATGGATATTGGAATTTAGTTTTTGAAATCAAACCGTTATAACAATACGATCCACCCGGAGAAGTAGTATGGCGTTCAAGCTGAATCTGCCGAAACTATTTTCTGGCGCCAGAAATTCCGGTGGCCAGACTGTAATGGCCGCGCACCCATCGGAAGCGAAATCTCGCGGCACAGTGAGAACTGCCAAACCTGGCGAGAAATTTCCTGCCGGGCGCTCGATTGCCCGGCAACTGCTGATATTGGGCTCCGTTTTGTTGATATTGCTGATGATCGCCGGCATTTTTGTTTACCGCGACTATCGGATATTCAGGAATAACGCCGCCTATCTCGCCACGGCGGGCGAATTACGCATGTTGTCGCAGCGCCTCGCCAAGGGGGCCGGCATGGCCATGCAGAGCGATTCATTCGATTCATTCGCTTTCATGGTGTTGCGCGATTCGCGTGACAAATTTGTATCCAGTCTGAAACGTTTGAGGAACGGCGGCCAACTGGGAGATACGATGGTTCCGCCTTCCCCGCAAAACATCGTGCCGTACCTTGATAACATCGCCAAGCGTTGGGCGATCTCCGAACAAAGCGCCGGGCGAATGTTAAACGTCGAAGTGAGTACGGCCGCCTACATCAGACGTGTTCTCGTTATCGACGAAATGAGCGCCGCAATGCTCCGTCTTTCCGAAGATCTATTCAAGCACAAGCTGCAGTCGAACGCCAACGCGCAGGAAATCGCAGCGGCCGGCCAGTTGATGGCGCTGATGCAGCGTCTCGCCAGGGATATCAACGACTTGCGCCTCGTCGACGCCATCGGCTCGAAACTCGCCAACTGGATCGACAAGGATACAGCCGCTCTCGGCGAGCAGCTGTTGGTTTTTTCCAGGGGAAGTGATACTTCGCGTACTCCGGCGGCCTCCGACGCGGAAACGCGGCGAATCATCGATGAATTCAACACCGTTTTCAGGAGCTACATGGCGCTGTCCGACAACATCCTGAGCGGTGCGCTGGACTTGGTGCTGGTCAAGCAAATGGGGGCCAGTATTTTAGTGAATGTCGAAGGCTTGCTCTACGCCGGCAACGCGCTGGTCGAAGCCTATCAGACCAAAAGCGTCGAACAGATGTTCTACGAAGGTTCTCTGGCCGTGCTGATTCTTCTTGTGCTGGCCGTGTTGGCGATGATTTTCAAGATATATCTCGACGATGCGCGCCGCCAGGCTGAGCGTGCCAGGGGAGTTGCCCAGGAATCGGAAAAAGTGAATCGTCAGAACCAGGACGCCATCCTGCGCCTGATGAATGAGCTGGGTGATCTTGCCGACGGTGATCTGACCGTGACGGCGACAGTTTCCGAGGATATTACGGGCGCCATTGCCGACTCGATCAACTACACCGTCGAAGAATTGCGGGTACTGGTCGGCCGGATCAACGACGCGGCGGGTCGCGTGACATCGGCGACCGAGATCGCACAGCGGACATCGTTCGAGCTTCTGGACGCGGCACGTCGCCAATCGCTTGATATTCAGGAGGCCGGGCATTCCGTCCTTGAAGTGGCCAGCGCGATGAACCGTGTGTCCGGGGATGCCGACCAGTCGGCGCGGGTGGCGCGCCAGTCGCTGGCGGCTGCCGGCAAAGGGAATCAGGCCGTGCAGGATTCCATCAAGGGCATGAACGAAATTCGTGGACAGATCCAGGAAACATCGAAGCGGATCAAGCGTCTGGGCGAATCCTCGCAGGAGATCGGCGAAATCGTCGAACTGATTTCCGACATTACCGAACAGACCAACGTGTTGGCGCTCAACGCCGCCATCCAGGCGGCTTCGGCCGGCGACGCGGGGCGAGGCTTTACCGTGGTTGCAGAGGAAGTGCAGCGCCTGGCCGAACGTTCCGGTGAAGCGACGAAACAGATTGCGGCGATCGTGAAAACGATTCAGTCCGATACGCAGGGAGCGATATTGGCCATGGAAGAATCGACGCGCGGTGTGGTCGATGGCGCGAAACTGTCCGATGCCGCGGGACATGCCTTGGCTGAGATCGGCGCGGTTTCCCAGAACCTGTCCGAACTGATCAAGCGGTTTTCGGATGCTACACGCCGACAGGCCAGTGCGGCGACGGGTGTGGCTGGGAAAATGCAGGGTATCCTCAAGGTCACCGAGCAGACCACGGCAGGAACACAGAGGACAGCGGCGTCGGTCGGCGAGCTGGCCGGATTGGCGACGGAACTCAAGAGTTCCGTCGCAGGTTTCAAAGTAGGTTGAGTGGCGAGCCCCGTGATCGGAGAATGTGCCTTAGATGAAAGCCGCAACGGAATTTGATGTTGGCCCACTGACCTGGGTCAAAAGCGAGATCGATCTGGCCTTGGAGCGCGCGGTTTCAGCGCTTGATCAGTTCAGCGCCAGTGTCGCGTCCGGGGCAACGGACCTGACGCAGATCAAGTTTTGTTGCACGCACCTGCACCAGGTACAGGGCGCATTGACGATCGTCGGACTGGACGGTGTCACGCAGTTTGCCGAGGCGCTGGAAGGGCTGCTGGAAGCAATCGAAACAGGAGTCCATCCCCTGAGTGAATCCTCGATCGGTTTAGCCCGGAAAGCCTTGGGAGCCATCGACCAGTATCTTGGTGGCCTGGTTAATGGGCAAGCCCATCAGCCCTTGCGGCTGTTGTCGCTCTATCAGGAGATTCAATTGGAGCGCGGCGTGCAACGCTATTCCGCCGTCGATCTGTTTTTCCCCGACTTGTCCGTTCGCCCGCCGCGCCAGGGAATGCGGGTCAGGAAGCTGGATCGCGTTGAACTTTCCCGCTTGTTGAATCGGGAGCGTGGACGGTTTCAGCGTGGTCTGTTGGCCTGGTTGCGCGCCCCGAAGAACAGGAGTGGCGTCAGTGAAATGCTGAAAGCGGTCCGGAGCATCGAGGAGACGCAGGAAGCTGGGTCCGCGCGTGCTTTCTGGTGGGCTGCCGGAGGACTTCTGACCGCGCTGGCCACAGGAAATTTGAAAGACGAATCGAATGTAAAACCCTTGTGTGCTCGCATTGACCTGCAGATTCGCCGCTTGATCGAAGGGTCGAGGAATGTCGCCGAACGCTTGATGCGCGACACGCTGTATTTCGTCGCCGGCGCTACGGGTGATGATGCTGGGATTTTGCAGATCAAGCAGGCGTACCGCCTGGATGCCTCATTCCCCGTCGCCGACGATTCCGCCGTCCCGGATGCGATGCAGGCAACCGCCGGCCGATTGCATGACGTCGTATCGGCCCTGGAGGAGGCTTGGAACAAGTTTTGTGCGGGGAGTGCTTCGTCGTTATCGGTGTTCAGGGAAAATGCCGGAATTCTGTCCGGGTTGGTGGAACGGACAGGACATACCGATTTTCGCCGTTTAGCTCAGGCAATCGCCGTAGCCGCCAACTGGTTGGCGGAAATGCCCGCGCGTCATTCCGACGCCATGGCCATGGAAATTGCCACGGCTATCCTGCTGGCACAGAACGCGAGAGAGAATTACACGCATCTGGGCGGAGACTTCGCGCATCAGGTCGATGTGACCGTCGAGCGGATTCATGCCTGCATCGCGGGACATCCGCCGCAGCCGGGTTCGGAAATTCCACTGCTCGACGAGATGTCGCGCCGGGCGCAGGAAAAGCTGTTGATCGGGCAGGTCGCCAAGGAAATCCGGACCAATTTGGGCCAGATTGAAGAGTCGCTTGACGGCTTCTTCCGCGATACGGAGAAACGTTCGGAGCTTGCCGGTCTCGAAACGCCTTTCCGGCAGATCATCGGTGCGCTGGCCATGCTCCGCCAGGATGGGGCGGTGGCGGCGTTGCAAGACTGTCTCGAAACCATCCGTCGTATCGCCGCCCCGGACTATGTCCCTGCGGAGGACGAATTCGAACAACTGGCGAGTCAGTTGTCGATGGTGGGATTCTTCGTTGATGCCTTGCCGCGCGGAGTGACAGACTTCGAGAGCTTTGTCCGGCAAATGCAGGCGCCGTCAGGCGGTGATGCAGATGTCGTGGAAGACGATAGCTCCATCGTCTACATTGAGCAGGAAGTCGTTCAAAGCCGACGCGAAACCCATGAATTGCTGGGGGCGCTCAAGGAGCAACCGGAGGATACCAGTCTGCGGGAGGAAATCCGGCAGAACCTCGAAACTTTGAAGATGGACGCCGACCTGGTTGCCGATGCGAAGCTGGGCGAGCAGGCCAGTACCATGTTGAGCGCTTTGGCAAGCGACTCGGACGTGGTACAGCAGATCGATCAGGCCATGGCGGCCTTGAAGCCCGAAACTGCGTCGGCGTCGGCATCCTCGCAGGAAACCTTGCGGCTCTCTCGGGCCAGCAATGAGGAAATCGATGCGGAACTGCTGGGCATCTTCCTTGAAGAAGCCAATGAAGTGCTGAGGGAGGTTGACGCGAACCTTCGTCGCCTGAAGAGTGACATACACGACAGCGCTTCCTTGACCAGCATCCGGCGTTCCTTCCATACCCTGAAGGGAAGCGGGCGCATGGTCGGCCTCAAGGATTTGGGCGAAGCCGCGTGGGCTATCGAGCAGACGCTGAATCTCTGGCTGCGTCTTGAGTTAGTGGCTGAGCCTGATTTGCTCGGCTTGCTGGACGAGGCGTACAGTGTGTTCACCAAATGGGTACGTCAACTGGAAACACGCTCTGAGGACACGATTGATCCGCAGGGTCTGGTTGCGCGGGCGGATGCACTGCGTTCGAGCATCGAAACCGGAAAGAGTTCGGTCGCGGCGCCGCAGGTGCAGGAAATGCGCGCTGCGATAGAGGAAGCTGCGGAGCGTGTCGAAACCGCTCAAGGTGCGGCATCTCAGGTGCAGGGAACGCCTGTTACGGTAGAGAAAGAGGTTGAGGAGGATATTGAGACCGTTCCGCTTCCGGAGAGGAAGGCCGATCAGGAAGCGGAAGATCTTATTCAGATCGACCTGGCGCCGGTCAGCCCGGAGGAAACCAGCGACGTTCTCGCCATGACGCAGGAAACATCCGGGGAAACACCCGCCAAGGTAGAGGAAGAATTTGCGGAGGACGTCAAAACCGTGCCGCTTCCGCAGAATAAGGCCGATCAGGAAGCGGAAGATCTTATTCAGATCGACCTGGCGCCGATCAGTCCGGAGGAAACCAGCGACATTCTCGCCATGACGCAGGAAACATCCGGGGAAACACCCGCCAAGGTAGAGGAAGAATTTGCGGAGGACGTCAAAACCGTGCCGCTTCCGCAGAATAAGGCCGATCAGGAAGCGGAATATCTTATTCAGATCGATCTGGCGCCGGTCAGTCCGGAGGAAACCAGCGACGTTCTCGCCATGACGCAGGAAACATCCGGGGAAACACCCGTCAAGGTAGAGGAAGAATTTACGGAGGGCGTCAAAACCGAGCCGCTTCCGCAGAATAAGGACGATCAGGACGCGGAAGATCTCATTCAGATCGATCTGGCGCCGGTCAGTCCGGAGGAAACCAGCGATGTTCTCGCCATGTCCTTGGAAGGGGAAGAATTTCCGGCCGTGATGGATCAGCCCCCGGTCGATGAACCTCCAGTCGTCGAACTTGTCGAGTCGCCTCCGGCGCAAAAGGATTCCGGCGACGAGCCTGGAACGCGTCAGCAACGCATCAGCATTTCGCCCGCGCTTTTTGCGATATTTTCGGAAGAAGCCAGGATGTATTTGCGTATCCTGCACCGTGAATTGCCTGCTCTTGAGAGCGAGGAGGTGCGGCCTACGCCAGAGGATATGCGTCGTGCGGCGCATACGCTGGCGGGAATTTCAGCCACGGTCGGCCTGCTTCCCATCAATCAACTGGGACATGCGCTGGAGGGCGCGCTCCAGCGCCGTGACTCTTCCGAAAATCCCGGCAGTGCGCAAGCCATCGGCGCGATTCATCTGGCGATCGATGAACTGGACTCGATGTTCTCGGCGTTGACAGAACAACGGAGTATCGATGTTCCTTCCGGACTGATTGAGGAACTCGACAGTCTTTATCCAGTGAGCGCCACTCTGGTGGCGATGCCGGACGGCGTTGATGAACCGGCCGATGCTGTTTCCTCTGTGGAAGAACCCGCCAAAGCTGCCACGTCCGGGGTGTTGAAAAGCACGCCGGAAGAATTGCAGGGCATGCCGTCAGAACCGGAAACCTCCGACACGCCGCCTGTTCCCCTTTCGCCAACGATTGCGCCGGTTCGTGACGAAATTGACGAACAACTGCTGCCGATCTTCCTGGAAGAGGCTGTCGATCTCATAGAGGGCATTGCCACGCAGCTCAGGGCCTGGCGGGCGGATCCCGACAGCGCGGAACCGGTTCGCATCCTCGCCCGGCAATTGCATACGCTCAAGGGGAGTGCCCGCATGGCGGGCGCCATGACGCTGGGTGAAATCACTCATGCGCTGGAAGACCGTGTTGACCGGACGGGTCGCGCTGGCGCCGTTTCGACGGATGCCGTTGATGGGATTGAAAGCACGTTCGAGTCGATCCGGCAGATCATCGAACGTCTGCAACGTGGTGAGACGCTGGAACCGATCAGCCCCGTGGTGGATACACCGGCCGCCGCCGCGGCGCCTGAGCCAGGCAGCGCATCCGTGACAGATGATGCGCCCGTGACGCCTGAGTCGGACGATGTCTCCGGGCAGATAGTGCCGACAGTGCAAGAGCGCGCGGTCGACGCTCGTCGTTCCGAGCGCTTGCGTTTTCCCGAAGCTGAAAGCGAAGCGGGGCATTCGCAGGCGACGCTACGTGTACGAGCCGGCGTCGTCGACCGCCTGGTTAACGAAACGGGTGAATTGTCCATCGCCCGTTCGCGTATCGAAGGCGAGATGCGCAATCTGAAGGAATCACTGCTGGATTTGACGGAGAACGTCATCCGCCTGCGCCGTCAGTTGCGCGAAATTGAGATGCAGGCCGAATTGCAGATGCAGTCGCACACGGCCGCAATCGCCGATGAGAAGCATCCGGGGTTCGATCCGCTTGAATTTGACCGGTTTACGCATTTCCAGGAACTCACGCGGATGATGGCCGAATCGGTCAACGACGTGGCCATCGTACAGCAGCACTTGCTCAAGAACCTGGACGACGCCAATGCCGCGATCCTCGCGCAGGCCCGTCAAAATCGCGAGGTGCAGCAGGAACTTTTGTCGATGCGCATGATGCCGTTCAACAGTCTGGCTGATCGCCTGTACCGTGTGGTTCGGCAGGCGTCGAAAGACCTCGACAAGCGCGTCAACCTGGAAATCAAGGGTGGGCAGGTCGAACTAGACCGTAGTGTTCTCGACAAGATCGTCGCGCCGCTTGAACACATACTGCGTAACGCGGTTGCTCACGGGATCGAGAAACGCGAGCAGCGCATTGTTCGCGGCAAGCCGGAAATAGGCGAGATATTGCTGTTGTTGAGACAGGAAGGTAATGAAATCGTCCTGGTTCTGTCGGATGATGGAGTCGGCCTGAATTTTGGGCGTATTCGTCAGCGCGCCATCGCCGCCGGTTTGCTTGGAACGGATGAAACGGTGGAGGATGCTCGCCTGGCCGAATTCATTTTTGCGCCGGGGTTTTCCACCGCCGAGTCGCTTTCTCAGATCGCGGGCCGGGGCGTCGGAATGGACGTGGTCAGGTCCGAGATCAGCAGTCTGGGTGGGCGGGTCGAAGTCGAATCCAAGCCAGGGCATGGGACGGAATTCAGGCTGATTCTTCCGCTGACTCTGGTGGTGACCAAGGCGCTGCTGATCCGTGCCGGCAACAGAACGTTTGCCATTCCGTCGCCGATGATCGAGCAGGTGCTCGACCTCAAGGAAGTGGATCTCCATCGGATTCGTGAGGCAGGCAATGCCGAATGGCAGTCCAATCGTTATCCGTTCAGCTATCTGCCGCATCTTCTGGGTGACCGCTCGGCGTTGCCCGAGCAGCGTCGGAAATACTGGATTCTTTTATTGCGTAGCGGCACGCGGCGTATTGCGGTACAGGTTGATGAATTGCTCGGCAATCAGGAAATCGTCGTCAAGAACATCGGGCCGCAACTGGTCCGTGTGATCGGCGTGGATGGGGCGACCGTGCTTGGCAACGGGCAGGTGGTGCTGATTCTGAACCCGGTGGCGCTGAGCACGCGGGTGCTGGCGGAGGCAGAGACGTCCGCGCGCGCGGCTGCGCGTGAAATTCATGAAGCGGCTGAATCGGTAACGGCCACGTTGCCCACGGTCATGGTCGTCGACGATTCGCTGACCGTGCGCAAGATCACCGGACGTTTGCTGGACAGGGAAGGGTACCGGGTGATACTGGCCAAGGATGGGGTCGATGCGCTTGAAAAACTGCTCGATGTCGTGCCGGATGTGATGCTGGTCGATATCGAGATGCCGCGCATGGATGGTTTCGATCTGACGCGTAATATCCGCGACGATGAACGCTTGAAGCACGTGCCGATCATCATGATTACCTCGCGCACGGCGGAAAAGCACCGCACTTACGCTGCCGAAATCGGCGTCAATCATTATCTCGGCAAACCGTATCAGGAGGAGGAGCTCCTGAGGCTGGTCGCCGGATACATGGCCGGTCGCGAACTGACCGCCGAACTGATTGCCGAATAGTATTCCGGCGCTCTCCACCGCGGCAATCCGCGAGTCGTTTCCGGGCCTGACGAAAGCCGGGTTCGGAAACGATTTCCCCTTGCATCCATTGGGTTTATTTTGTCATGTCGCTGCTCGGCGATAAAATAGAGACATCATGCCTGACAGTATCCATCTGACCGATCACTTTCTCATTGCCATGCCGGCAATGGAAGATAACTGCTTCGCCAAATCCCTGGTTTATATTGCCGAGCATAATGATCGGGGAGCGCTGGGCGTGATCGTCAACCGTCCGATCGACATGACGCTGTCTACACTGTTCCAGCGCATCGATTTGTCTTTCGTGTCAGGGAGCATGGACAAGCAGCCGGTTTTTTTTGGCGGACCGGTGCAAACCGACCGGGGGTTCGTCCTGCATCGCCCGCTCGGCACCTGGCAGTCGACGCTGGCAGTCAATGCGCAGATTGGTTTGACGACTTCACGCGATGTTCTCCAATCGCTCGGACAAGCGGGGCATCCGAGCGACATCGTCGTCACGCTGGGCTACTCGGGATGGGCGAGCGGGCAACTTGAGCACGAAATCGGCCAGAACGCCTGGCTGACCGTGCCTGCTGATCCGCGCATTCTCTTTGATCTGCCTTACGAAGAACGCCTGCCGTCGGCCTTGGAACTGCTGGGCGTCGATTTGGCGAATCTGGCTGGGCAGGCCGGGCATGCCTGAGCTTGGTATACCTGATATATCCGGTACGCCTGATACGCTTCGTCGGGGAACTTTGCTGGCTTTCGATTTCGGCACGAAACGCATCGGCGTTGCGGTTGGCGAAATGGAACTGGCGCAGGCGCATCCGCTTGCCACGATACGCAGCGAACGTAATGACCGGCGTTTTTCGGAAATTGCCGCGCTGATCGATGAATGGAAGCCCGTGCGTCTGGTCGTCGGCCTGCCGCTTGCGCTTGACGGCACGCCACACGATATGAGCGCGCGCTGCATCCGTTTCGCCAATCAGTTACGCGGCCGCTTCGGCATCGACGTCGATTATGCCGAGGAGCGCCTCTCTTCGATCGAAGCAGAAGAGCGGCTGCGCGAAAATGGCTACAATACTCGGGGTGTGCAGAATGCGAAGGAACACCTCGATTCGCTGGCCGCACAGATCATTCTGCAATCCTATTTCCAAAGACTTCCCGAAACTCCATTGGACTCTTGCCATGCCTCTATCCACCTTACCTGATGCCGAAGCGCAATGCGTTGCGCTGGCCGGGCTGATTCGCCCGAAACTGCAACCCGATGCCGTGCTGGTCGGCATTCACAGCGGAGGCGTTTGGGTTGCGCGACGCTTGAAGGAACTGCTCGGCCTGCAGGCAGAGATCGGGCTGGTTGATGTGTCGTTTTATCGCGACGATTTCGGCGAAAAAGGGCTGCACCCGCAAGTCAAGCCGACCTCGATTCCTTTCGAGATGGAAGGGCGTCCCTTGCTTCTCGTCGATGACGTGCTCTACACCGGGCGGACGACCCGGGCGGCGATCAACGAACTCTTCGATTATGGTCGCCCCGCCAGCGTCCGGCTGGCGGTTCTCGCCGATCGCGGCGGGCGTGAATTGCCGATTTATGCCGAGTTTTGCGCCTGGCAGCTTGAGTTGGCCGACTCGCAGGAACTGGTGCTTGAACCGGACGCGGCCGGTCGTTTGCAGTGGAGGTGCGTCGATCATGCCTAATCCGCAGCTCAATGCCAATGGCGAACTGAACCATCTGCTGGCGATTGACGGTTTGCCGCGCGAGGTGCTGGTGCACATCCTGGATACGGCATCCAGCTTCCTGGAAGTTTCCGATCGCGACGTGAAAAAAGTGCCGTTACTGCGCGGCAAGAGCGTATTCAACCTGTTTTTCGAGAACTCCACGCGCACGCGCACGACCTTCGAAATTGCCGCCAAGCGCTTGTCGGCCGACGTGATCAACCTGGATGTCGGGCGTTCTTCGACGGCCAAGGGAGAGACCTTGCTCGATACCATCGACAATCTGGTGTCGATGCACGCCGACATGTTCGTGGTGCGCCATGCTTCGTCGGGAGCGCCCTATCTCATCGCCGAACATCTGCGCCGTATCGGCCGCGAAGACGTGCACGTGGTCAATGCGGGCGACGGGCGTCATGCCCACCCGACGCAGGGCTTGCTCGACATGTACACCATCCGCCACTTCAAACAGGATTTTTCCAGGCTGAAGGTGGCTATCGTGGGCGACATCCTGCACTCGCGCGTGGCCCGTTCGGACATCCACGCGCTGGCGACGCTGGGCGCTGGCGAGGTGCGTGCGGTCGGGCCGCAGACGCTGCTGCCCTCGGCGATCGGACGGATGGGCGTGCGAGTGTTCAACGATCTGCGCGAGGGAATCCGGGACTGTGACGTGGTGATCATGCTGCGCCTGCAAAATGAACGCATGAGCGGCGCCCTGCTGCCCTCGGCGGGCGAATATTTCAAATGTTACGGGCTGACGCCCGAGATTCTTTCATTGGCGAAACCGGAGGCCATCGTGATGCATCCGGGGCCGATGAATCGCGGTGTCGAGATCGATTCCGAGGTGGCGGACGGTCCGCAGGCGGTCATTCTGTCGCAGGTGACTTTCGGCATCGCCGTACGCATGGCGGTCATGAGCATTTTGGCGGGGAACTAAAGCGATGCAGGCAGAAAACATTCATATCAGAAATGGCCGCTTGATTGATCCGAAGAATGGCATCGATCAACCGGTCGATGTATTCGTTGCGGAAGGCAATATTCGCGCGGTCGGCAAGATGCCGGACGGATTTGTTGCAACGCGCGTGATCGATGCGACGGACCGTATCGTATGCCCCGGCCTGGTCGATCTGTCGGCACGCCTGACCGGCCTTGATTCGGAACTCGCTGCGGCGGTTGCCGGCGGGATCACCGCGCTGGCGTGTCCACCAGACACCCAGCCTCCCCTCGATGAGCCCGAACTGGTGGAACAGCTTGTCAGGCACAGCGAATCAATCGGGTTGGCCCGCGTGTTTCCGATTGGCGCCTTGACCCGGCATCTGGCGGGCGAGACCTTGTCCGAGATGGCCGGCCTGTCAAGCGCCGGCTGTATCGCCTTCTCGCAGGCGAACCGACCGATCTTTGATACCCAAGTACTGCTGCGTGCGATGCAATATGCCGCCACGTTTGGTTATGCCATCCGTCTCCAGCCTCAGGATCATTATCTGGCGCGCAATGGTGTGGCGCACGATGGCGAAGTCGCGTCACAGCTTGGTTTGTCGGGCGTCCCGGTGTGCGCCGAAACGGTCGCCATTTCGACCGCCCTGCACCTGGCCGCCGAGACTGGCGTGCGCCTGCACCTTTCCAAGCTGTCGTCGGCCGCCGGTGTTGCCCTGGTCCGGGAGGCGAAAAGCAACGGCGTGAAGGTAAGTTGCGATGTGGCCATTCACCACCTGCATCTTTCAGAAGACGACATCGGCCATTTCGACAGTCATGCCCGCTTCGACCCGCCGTTACGTGCCGCATCGGATCGCGCGAGTCTGCGCGCAGCGGTGGCCGAGGGGCTGGCGATGGTCTGCTCTGACCATACGCCGGTCGCTAAAGACGGCAAGCAGCTTCCGTTCGGCGAAGCCCTGCCCGGCGCCATTGGCCTGGAACTGCTGCTGCCTCTGATTCTTCAATGGGCAAAGGAAGACAATGTGCCGCTGTCCGTCGCGCTGGCCAGGGTCACTTGTGACCCGGCCGCCATCCTGCGGATTGATGCCGGATCGCTCGAAGCCGGGCGTCGCGCCGACATCTGCATCTTTGATCCGGATGAGATCGGGCGCGTCAGGGCCGAAACACTGCATAGCAGGGAGAAGAACACACCCTTCCTGGGCCGGGAGATTATCGGGCGAGTATGTGTAACGCTGGTCGGCGGGCGCGTGGTGTTCGAAGCGTAATTTCGCTGATTTTGCTGATTTCCATTTAGAACAACCTATTCACCACTTGGCGCATTTTCTGGTTAAGCATTGACACAAAGACGCTGGACGTTCCGTTTTTCGGGCGACTGATAGAGTTGCCTGTGGAATGGCCTGCGTGGCTTATTCAACTACCCCGTCATTCCGGCGAAAGCCGGAATCCGGAAGCCTACCCTCCGACGCAACGCGTCGCCATTCTTTGATTGGCAGCCCTTCGGGCTGGAGAAAATGTGCTGGATTCCCGCCTTCTCGGGAATGACGGTGCGAGATCAATTTATAGCGGAATGGTCATATTTGCGCGCCCATAGGCCATCGGTCAACCCATCGACAAAGAATTTCAATATCGGCTGGGCCGAAGCAAAAATGATGAACCCCAGCAAGCGGATGGCGAACAGGCCGATGAACGGGCGCAGATAGCCAAGGGGCCGGAAATATATCCTCAGAGAAGAAACAGGCAGTTTGGCTGATTGTTGCATTGTTTGCCTAGGCAATCAGTAATCGAGAACATCGACAGAATGCTTGAAAATTATAAAAGTCTCACCTTTGTTGTTCTGAAATCGTGCGATGGATGTCAAACCATTGCGTTCAAGGCGATTAATTTCTTCCGAGGATGGGTTCTTGAGGCTAAAACCAAAATAGTCAAAATTTCCCATACCTTCTTCGGTTAGTATTTCTTCTTTTGTCTTGTCGTTTTTATCAAATCTCTTCCAGTCGGCGTAATAAAACACTCTTTGCTCGTCTACATAAATACGAGATTCTTGCGAAAGATGATTTTTCATCCATAAACCAGCCTCTTTCACATGCGTTTTTGCGCCAGAAAGGCTAACGACATTTGAAATAGCCAGAACAATACATACGGAAATCAAATAAATTCTGGAACGTGGAAAATTCTGTACTATAAATTTTAACCCTTGAGCAATTCTTGGAAGACACAGGAAACCTAAAAATGAGACATAACGCGCAGACAAAAAAAAGTGAGTGAACGTAAAAATAACCAGGATTGCGAAATAACCTAAAGCAGCAATATCAAGAATCATCCATTGTTTTTTTATTTTTTGCTCGTGACAAGGCATGATAAACGGTAAGATAAAAATACCAAGTATTTTACATATTTTGTAGAGAACATAAGTAAAAAAACCAAAGAACAAAATAATTCCTACATCTTTTTCTGCGTATTTAAAGGGAAGCGCCACAGCAAGCTGTTCAGAGAATGTGGTAAAGTTGCTGAGTAGTAATTCAGGATTGAATCGCGCAAAACGACTGATTGGTATGATCTGGTTCATGCCCGCCAAAACAAATACTACTATGCTAAATACAAGAATAGAAAAAAAAGACACAGCTATGATTTTTCGTTTGCCATCTTCTTTCGGCAAACGAAAAATAAAATGAATTGGAAATATAAAAAAAAGATACAAATATTCTGGTCTGAATAAAACTGCAAGACCTGTTGAAAAGCAAGCAATCCATATATAACACTTTCGACAACTAGTTTCAAAAACAAACATTGCCCACAAAGCGCCCATGGAAAAACACCAGCTTCCAGGTTCACGGATGATATCGCCGCGATATTCATTGAAGGCAGGCAAAGCAAAAATAGCCAGAATTGCCCATAGTGTCGCCGGTGGATATTTCCTACGCACGATATCTACGGTAAAGGCACAGGCAATGGCTGTCATGACTTCGCATAAAACACGCGCAGTTATTTCTAGTGACAATCCACTCCACTGATGTAAAAAACCAATGATTGCCGGGAAGAATAGCCAGTCAAAGTAAGATTGGGCAGAAGTAAAGTCGTCGCTAATGATGACGTTTGCCGTAAAAATATACAGATATGAATCTTTTGAGACAATTGGATGAGATAGCGTTGCAATCAAGGAGAATAAAGAACTGATGAGAGCAACAATCAAGAAAAGCCGCTTGCCGTCCTGAGTGAAAGCAAGTGAATCGATTGCGTTACGCATGGGATAGCCCACCTCTCGGCCTGGAGTCATAACCAAGTATACGAAGTAACTCGGCGCAGCGTTTTCCCCAACTGAATTCCGCGATAAAGCGCTGATGGCCTCGCTGCGCAATTTCGGCTCGTGCCGCTGGATTGTCGAGATACCAACTCACTTTTTCCACCAGTTCGGATGAACTACGGAAAGTGTCGAGTTCGACACCCGGCGTAAAGAGTTCCCCGATCTCGTCACAATGGTCTGTCAACAGAAAAACGCCTGCTACCAACGCTTCAAAAATGCGCAGATTGATGCCGGTTTCGGCTCCGTAAAACGGAGAACGGGTAATGTTAAGCACGATTTTCGCGTCGGCGAAAAGCTGGTGAAGTTCCCTGCCCCAGACGGAGCGATCCTGCACGCGCTTGCGTAAAGGCGCTGACATCAGCGGCGCGTTGCGCGACCAGCGATCGCCAAATATGCTCACATGGTCGCGGATACGCTCAAGCAATAACGCGCGGCGCAGATCACCGCTCCCCACAAACAGGACATCGTGCGATTTATTGCTGGCCGCAGGTAGATTGATCGGTTGCGCGCCAAACGGAAAATAATATGCTGGAAGACCAAGCGTTTCACGGAACAAACGCATCGTTACGCTGGAAAAAGAAAGTATTTTGTCATAAATCGGCAATTCTTTTTCAATAAAGAAAATAAATTCGAGCTTGCGTTCGTACAGATTGCAACTGTCAGTATCGTACAGGTACAAAGAAAAGCCAAATTCTTGTTTAAGTTTGATCAGCAGTGCCGGGTCGATATGTTTGTAGATGAAACCGATAACCAATACCCGCGACGGACGATGAATTGTCAGTAAAGCGCGTACCGTGCGTTCGGCAAGTTTGGCGAGAAAGAAAAAGCTGTCGGCGTGTTCGCGCTTGTTAAGCGCTTTTGCAATGGCCGAACACAGCCCGTAAGCCGGAATCGTTGGCAGTTCGGCACAATCCTGATACACGACATCGACCCCATGAGCACCGCATGCAGCGGCAATCTCCCGGCCCAGCGGCACGCCGCTTATGGCGTCAAGGATCAACAAACGGTTTGGATTGAGGGTGTTCATTGTCAGAAGCAGGTTTTGTGAACAAGCATTGCATAGGCACTATATGACATCAGGAATGAAAGGAATATGGAGGGCAATCCGCACGACAGTTCAGTTTGTCATTCCATTAAGATTTTGCATCTCTGTATATCCAAAGGCAGGGCATTTTACCCGATGCGCGAAAATGAATTCTGGTTTTTCTCCATCAGAGGAATTCCACCCAAAACAACTAATGTCTGAGGCGCTCACAATTTCTCCTCCCCAGGCAGAATCGCCCGCAGCATGGGAAGCCGCCAGAATGCTTCCGCTGCGGCTTCATCGGAAAACTTTTGCAGATGTTCCTCCGCACGTTGCGGGTAATCCTCGGAAACGCCCTGTTCCGCAATATGGACAAAGCAGCGTGCCAGGGCATCGGCATCTCCGAAGGGGAACAGGTCGCCAATGCCCGCCACCACTTCGCGCCCGCCGCCGCAATCGCTGCAGACGATGGGCAAATGGGCCGCCAGCGCTTCCAGAAGCACCATGCCAAACGATTCATGGTCGGAAGAAAGCGCAAACACGTCGAAGGCTTTGAAATAGCGGCGACCCTGCGGGACCTGCCCTAAAAAGCGTACCGAATCCTTGATGTGCAATTCGGCAGCGAGTTCTTTGAGCGTGTTTTCCAGCCGCCCGCTTCCCATGATGGCCAGCAGGCTTCCCGGCGGAAGGCCCGGCAAGGCCAAAGCAAAAGCGCGGAGCAAGGTCGTCTGATCCTTGTCGGGATGCAAGCGCCCGACATTGCCGACAATCCATGCTTGTTGCGGTAGTCTGAGCGCGTCGCGAGCCATCTCGCGGGAAAGCAGTTCAGCCTTGACGGCGTTGAGGTCAAGACGGTTGTACAGGGTTTCGATACGCGTTTGCGACCATGAGGGCAGCACCGCGCGCAGCTCATCGCGCACGGCGTTGGAAACGCCAAGCAGCGCCAGACGGCGGTGAAACACATGAGCAAACAGGCGGCGCGACAGGCGATGATAATCGCCAAACGCATGATGCACGCCGATGACCGGCAGGGAGCTTGCCAATAAAGCGATATAAATGGGTTTGAAACGGTGGGCAATGCAAAAACTGAAATCGCGTTCCGCGCATATCCGGCGCACATCGCGGATGGCTTTGAGCTTGAGGCCGTATACTTCCTCGCTCCGGTAATTGAGAAAAATCACCTCATCGGAAACCGAGGCTCGCGCCACCGCCTCGTTCGCCTCACCCGTCAGATAAACCGTGGTGACTTTACAGGACATGCCGGCAAACAGACTGACGTACTGCCGGACGCAATCCAGAAACGGGCCGTTATAGCCGTGACAGAACTGGAGAACGCGGAGTGTACGGAGCATTTCCCGGTCTGAGGACGCCGAATCCGCGCTAGACTTCATTTCTGCCGGTTCCAAAAAATGACGATGTTAGCATCATACCTTCTTGCCGATCATGTTCTTGCGGCATTGCTCAATTGTACGCACGAGCGTTTGCCCGGTGGCGCGACGAATCGGGTAGGCGGAGAGCCGCTGCCGCAGGTTGCCCGCCAGTTCCGCCAAGCGCTCGATGCTTTGTTGGGCGAAGTGTTTGTCCACCCCGCCCTCCGCTGCGAGCTGTAGCAGATGAGCAGAACGGATGATGTTTCCTTCGCCGCAATAGTCCATATGGTGCTGCCCGGCCGGGCCTTCACTGAAAGTCAGATCGAACGCCGGCGCCAGCAACCAGCGGCGCTCCCGGTTCAAACACCAGGCAAAATTTTTCGGATGGTCGTCACGGTTATGAAAAAGCGCATTGAACACCGCCCGGACATAGGCCTTGTTCACTTCCCGCACATCGTGAGTCAGCAAGCGCGTGGCGCGCAACAAGCCCGTGTAGTCGGCCGCGCCGGGCAGACGAAAATCCACCTGCAACAGTCCGGCGAGACTATGCACCGGCGCCCGCCATTCATCGACGAGATCAAAGCGCGCCACGCCAAACGCGGCGAGTTTATCCGAGAGATCGAAATAACGGCTCGGCGGCATCGCAAGCCCTGCCTCGCGCGCCAGATCGGCGTATAGCTGCTCGATGGCGCAGACTTCCTTGTGCTCGCCTTGCGCCTGAAATTTCACCAGCCACGCTTCGCCTGCCGCATCGGCGCGAGTGCTTATTTGTCCACTACCCTGTTGATAGCGCACCAGCGCCTTGGGACGCGCGCCCTGGGGAGAACCGCCGGTGAGCGCCAATTTCCGCAGGGCCGCTGTTGCCTCATCCGCCGCCTCGTCCGTCGCCTCTTCCGCCAATGAGCGCTGCGCTTCCTCGGCCACGGCCAGCAAAGACCAATCCGGCGCGACATCATCAGGTTCGTCGGCAGGCTCAAATGAGAACGCGCCCATCGCCCGATTTCCCATGAAGGCCAGCCGTTCCAGCGGGCCGGGATGGTGTATGCCCCGTGCGCGGAACAGTCGATCCATCAGCATCAGCCCCCAACCATCGGGCAAGCTATCGGCAAAAAGTCCCGGCAGACGATGCAAAAAGTCGGGGAAACGGCCGTAAGTCCGCGAGGAAAGTTTCAGATGCAGGGGCGACAGCTCCAGGCCTTGTGCAAGCGCCTCGGGCGAATACTCGAAAAGCATTTCAGAGCCATTGTCAGCCAACTGCCCTAATGGCCAGTCCTCGCCCCAGGCGCAATAACGAACGATGAGCTTTTTCACCACCGCTTGCTCCGTGGCGCGCGCCGCCGCTCCGCCTGCTCGGCTTTCTCCATTTGGGCGATGGACTCGCGCTGCAGAACGAAAAGCGATTCCAGTTCTCCCGTCAGCCCCAAGGCCTGAACAACCCCCAGCAGCGTTTCCAGCGAGCACTGTCCGTCATGTTCTAGCTTGCGCACTGCCCCCAGAGACAAGCCCGCCCGCAGGGCCAACTCGCGCTGCGGCAAACCCTGCGCCAGGCGCTGGGCGCGCAGGCGCGCGCCCAGCGCTTGCAGGATTTCGGAGGGGGTTGCAAGTGTAAAGTTCATTCTAATGGTTTTAACAGGCTATTTTGTTAGATAAAGGTCATTATAATGGCTCTTTTATGGGAAAGAAACAATCAAACTATCTTCAGTTTTCCTATCGTTGATGTCGCAAATTGCGACATCAAAGCGATGATTCCAGCCGTTCCACCCAAAAAAGCTCATGCCTGCGCACAGCTTTGCGGAAGTATTCATTTTCGCCGTAGCGGGGCCAGCGGCGGCCTGTGAGCAGGGTTTGCAGAAAACGGCGCAGGCGGCGTTTAGGAGGAAGCGTCGGGCGCAGGTCGTGCATCATGTCCAGCGCCATGGCCTTGTCGATTTGCCTTGCGTGCGTGAGTTGCAATGACCAGGGCAGGAGCGGGGCGTCATCGGCGGCAGCGCTGGCGCCGTCAGTCAGCGGCGGCAGGAGAACACCGGTGTGGCCCTCGCCCATGGGCCAGGCGTCGTTGTCGTGCAGGTGGTTAGCGTAGCAAAGCAGGGTTGGCGCTTGCCAGTCCAGATCTTGCAAGACCTCGCGCATAGCCGCGTAGGCGGCGATGTGGTCGGGGTGCGGGTCGAAATGGGGATGCGGCAGCACGATGACTTCAGGTCGCGCTTTGCGCACCAGTTCGCGCAGGTCGGCGAGCAGGTTTTCCCAGGTGGGCTGCCCGTCGGTGTCGCCGGGGAGCGTGAGGGCGTTGCCCTGCCGGAAGGGGCGGATGTCGATCAGGTCGGCTTCCCGCGAGGGGATGGCTTTTGCCGGATTTTCCCGCATGGCGCCAAGCTGCATGCAGAAGTAGCCGAGCGTGGCGCAATGCGCGGCGGGGACGCCGCCCCAAAGCGGTACGGCCAAGGCGTCCCAGGAACGCAAGCGTCCTTTGAGACGGGCAGCCGTCACGCCGTCCAGACCCATGCGCCGATAGTGTTCCGTTTCGATTTCTCCGGCGGTCAGCGTCACGATCCAGGCTTCCCGCGCCTGCGAATAGAGGCCGAACGCGGCGAGTTCGGCGTCATCGGCGTGCGGGGCGATAACCATGAGGCGTTGCTGGCGGTAATCGGGATGGCGGGCGCGCAGCAGCTTGAGGTCATGGTCAATGCGGCAATGCTGGCCGCGCAGTCTGACTTCTCCGGCAGCCAAAGCCTGAGCCAGACCGGTCAAGTTGAGGTAGCGCAGGCCGGATACGCCCAACTCAAAACTTTGGCGATCTTTGTCAGCGGAGGACTCAATCCGCACACTCGGTTCAAGGAAACGGCCCAGCCAGGTGGCGCGCAGGCGCACTTGCAGGAACAGGGTGTCATGCTCGGCAAGTTCGCCCGTGATACTCAGGCAGTCGCTTTCCAGCCGCGCGGGCAAGCTGACAACAGCGTCATCGAAACGGTAAAGGTAATCAGTGCGCGGACTGTAAAAAAGATGGTCGGAAAACCAGGCTTCGTGCGCAATCCAGCCGAAAAACAGCAAAGCGAGCGCCAGCCAGTGACTGCACAGAACCGCGACAGCCAGCAGCACAATGAGCGCCGCCAGCATCCCCAGACGTTTCATGCGCCGGTGGCGTTTGAGGAGTTGCTGTTTGCGCGCAGGCATATTCATATTCATATCGTCAAAACCGGATGGGGGTGACACCAGATCATTTTGTACTCGCGGTCGGCGCGGCCAAAGGAATAGCGCAGGGGTTTGCACAGCGCGCGGGCTTCTTCCCAGGCGGCCTGGGTGTTGGCATAAGAAAGGATGCTGCCGGGGCTGAAATCGCGGCTTTGCGGGGCGACGCCGCCATTGATGTATTCAACGGAAAGCCAGCCGGGCGATTCGGCGCGATAAAGCACCTGAATGGCGACCGGTTCCCCAGCCAGCAACAGCACGCTGCCGCGCAGAAGCGAAGAGAGCCGCTTGAACACTTCCGCCATATGCGACGCGCCGGCAGCGGGGAAACCCCAGCGCTGTTTGAACAGATCCAGATAGATGGCGGCAAATTCATCGCTCGAAAAATCACTGGACAGGCGCACTTCGCCGCCCGCCTCTTCCGCCAGCCGCCGTTCGCGGCGTTGGTTGTAGCGGAATTTTCTGGAAAAATCTTCCGGCGCGCGGGCGAGCGCCAGTTGTTCGACTTGCTTTTTGGCTGTCACGATATTGTTTTCATGCAGGGATGAAAGGTAACGGACCTTGTGGCGCAGGCTAATTCTGGCCTCAGCCGCGACGGGCAAAATCACTTCGGCATTGCCCAGATCAAAAAGCCCTTTTTTGCCGCATCGTTTGAGCACGCGCTTGTCGAGCGCCAGATACCGTCCCCAGGCAGGAATCGCCGCCTGCAACTCACCGTCTGCTTCCCATCCCAGATAACGCACCGGGATTTCCGTCAGATCGGCGAGTTGTTCGACGACCAGCGGATGGGTGAAAACGCTGCCGCCGAAACGCTGCCAGATGCGTTCATAAGCCGCCGCGTCGATCTCTTGCCAGCCGCGCTCACGGTAGGCGCGGAAGTGGTTCAGCATGACGAGCGTTCAGGACTTCAATAAACCGTGCAGCCCACGGTGAGGCATGGACAACCTTGTCTTTAGAAGGGGTTGCAGCAGCGATGACAGCATCTTCACTATCGACCAACAACTTTGGATTTGTCACGATATTTTGCCTTTCGTTACCAGCACATCCTGCATCACCAGATATTGCAAATCCGACCCGAAAAACATGTCCAGCGCATCCGTCGGCGAGCAGATCATTGGTTCCCCGCGACGATTCAGCGAGGTATTGAGCACCACGCCGTTGCCGGTGAGTTTTTCCAGCTCCAGCATCAGGTCGTAGTAACGCGGATTGAATTCGCGTTTTAAAACCTGCGCGCGCGAAGTGCCGTCTTCGTGGACAACTTCCGGCACGCGGGTTTTCCATTCCTCGTTCACTTCAAAAGTGAAGGTCATGAAAGGCGCGGGATGGTCGATTTTGAACATCTGCGGACCGACGGTATCGAGCATCGAAGGGCAGAAAGGCCGCCAACGCTCGCGGAATTTGATTTGGGCGTTGATGCGGTCGGCGACGCCCTTGATGCTTGGGCAGCCGAGGATGGAACGCCCGCCCAGAGCGCGCGGGCCGAATTCCATGCGGCCCTGGAACCACGCCACGGGATTGCCGTCGGCGAGGATGCGGGCGATTTTTTCGGGCACGGCGTCTGCATCGATTTTCCGCCAGTCGAGCGTGATGCCGTGCCGCGCCTCAAAGCGGGTCACGGCGGCGATAACGTCCTCGTTGGAGTATTCCGGGCCGAGGAAGACGTGCTCCATCTTCTCTACTTTCGCGCCGAAGCGCTGCGAGACGTAAGCGGCCGCGCCGACGGCCGTGCCGGCATCGCTGGCGGCGGGTTGCACGTAGAGTTCCTTGACTTCCGGGCGGGTGATGATTTTCTGGTTGAGCTTGACGTTGAGCGCGCAGCCGCCCGCGAAAGCGATCCTGCCGGTCTCGCGGAGGATGTCGCCAAGGTAGTAGTCCATCATCTCCAGCGACAGTTTCTCGAACAGCGCCTGCATGCTGGCGGCGTAATGGATATAGGGCTCGTCGGCGACATCGCCTTCGCGTTTCGGCCCCAGCCAATCGACGAGTTTGGGCGAGAAGTAATAGCCTTTGTTGTTCTCATCCTTGTAACGTCGGAAGCCGATTACATTGGCGTAGTCGGTGTTGACCACCAGTTCGCCATTCTCGAACTTTGCCAGGCGGGAAAAGTCGTAGCGGCTGGCATCGCCATACGGCGCCATGCCCATGACCTTGAATTCGCCGTCAAGCATGTCGAAACCCAGATATTCGGTGAGCGCGCCGTAAAGGCCGCCGAGGGAATCCGGATCGTGGAATTCCTTGATCTTGTAGATTTTGCCGTTTTCGCCCCAACCGAAGAAGGTCGTGGCGTATTCGCCCTTGCCGTCGATGCCAAGGATCGCCGTCTTCTCTGTGAAGCCCGAGCACAGATAGCAACTGGCGGCGTGCGCGAGGTGGTGCTCGACCGGCTCGATGCGGGTTTTTTTGAGGTCGAAGCCGAGTTGCGTCAGGCACCACTCGATGCGCTTTTTGTAGCGGCGGTAGCGGCGGTTGCCGTTGAAAATCGCATCGAGCGAGCGGTCAGGCGCGTACAGATAGCGGCGCGCATAATGCCAGCGCGCCGGACCGACGATGCTCACCGGCGCGAACGGAATGGCGACCACATCGATGTCGTCGGGTCTTATCTCCGCTTGCGCCAGACAGAATTTTGCCGCCTCGTAGGGCATGCGGTTTTTGGCGTGCTTGTCGCGCACGAAACGTTCTTCTTCGGCGGCGGCCACGAGTTTGCCGTCGATGTAGAGCGCGGCGGACGGGTCGTGGCCGACGGCGCCGGAGAGTCCGAGTATGGTCAATCCCAAAATACTTGCCTCGCAATGTCGGATTAGGGCAGGCGCCGAAGGATGACGCCAACGATGGATGGCAAGTATACCTTTCCGAGCGCCTGAGAATTACTCAATAGAAACGGGTTTCGCCTTTGGGTCGCGTCTTGAAACGTCGATGGACCCAGTAGTACTGCTCGGGCATGGCGCGGATGGCGGCTTCGATCCAGGCGTTCATCCGCGCCGTGTCGGCGATGGGGTCGGCGGTCGGAAAGTTTTCCCAGACATCGCCGAATTCGGTGAGATAGCCTTGCCCGCCGGGAAGCACGCGCGTCACGCAGGTCAGCACGGACGCTCCGGCGACGCGCGCCAGGCGGGAAAGGCCGTCGGTCGTCGCCGCTTGCACACCGAAAAAAGGCACGAAGACCGCTTCGCGGCGTCGGGTGTTGAGGTCCGGAAGGTAATAGAAAGGACGGCCCGATTTCATGGCCTTGACCGCCGCGCGGATGCCATCCTGCCGGGTCAGCAGCATCTGGTCGCCGAAACGGTGGCGGCCTTTGAGCACCAGGCGGTCGAATACCGGGTTGGCCTGTTCGGCGTACATGCTGAGCCCGTCGAAACGCAAGGTTCCAGCGATGCCGCCGATGTCGAGTCCCACGAAATGCGGCGCGAGCACGATGAGCGGCTTGCCGGCGTCAAGCAAGGCGCGAATTTTTTCCGCGCCTTCTACGTGGATTATCCGCTCCAGACGTTCGCGGCTACCCCACCAAAGCAGACTGCGTTCAAGGAAGGAACGGCCGAGCACCCGGAAATGACTCTTTACGAGCTTCTCGCGCGCCTCCGTGCTGAGTTCGGGAAAACACAGTTTGAGGTTGGTTCTCACCACGTTCCGGCGCTGGCTGCCCAGAAGAGAGAACAAGCCGCCAAGCACATTTCCGATAGCGGCGAGCGCCGGCAATGGCAGGAAATGCAGCAGCCAGAACAGGGCAACGGCGGATTGGCTCAGGAGCTTGCGTAGCATCGAACAGGAAAGAATGATGGATTGTTGGCGAATCGGCGGCATTGTAGTGCCGAATTGCCGCAAGCTTCCATATTTGCCTGCATCTGCCCGCTTCAGCCGGTCTTTTACCCGTATATAATGCAGCGATTTACTCGATAAGCCGTCTTCACCGATGAAATTCCGTTTTTCCAAAATGCACGGGCTCGGCAATGATTTCGTCGTGATCGATGGCGTTCGCCAATCGATTGTCCTCTCACCAGCACAAATTCGTTTTCTTGCAGACCGCCATTTCGGTATCGGTTGCGACCAACTGTTGCTGGTCGAACAGGCGACGCATCAAGAGGTTGATTTTTGCTACCGCATCTTCAATGCCGACGGTGGCGAAGTCGAACAGTGCGGCAACGGCGCGCGCTGTTTCGTGCGCTTCGTGCATGAGCAAGGACTAACTGACAAGCGCGAAATCCGTGTCGAAACCTTGTCCGGCGTGATCAGTCCACGGCTTGAATCCGACGGCGAGGTGAGCGTCGATATGGGGGCGCCGGTGCTGGAACCGGCGCGAATTCCATTTACGAGCGTTCTGAATGATGTCATCCAACCGCTCGAAGTGGGCGGGCAGAGCGTGGCGATCACGGCGGTGTCGATGGGCAATCCGCATGCCGTGCAGGTGGTGGCCGACGTCGATGCCGCGCCGGTCGCCGTGCAGGGTCCGCTGATCGAGTCGCATCCGCGTTTCCCGCAGCGCGTCAATGCCGGGTTCATGCAGATCAAAGGGCGGCAGCGTATCCGCCTGCGTGTTTTCGAACGGGGCGCGGGAGAAACGCTGGCGTGCGGTACAGGCGCCTGCGCCGCCGTCGTGACCGGTATTCTGCGCGGCTTGCTCGATTCGCCGGTGCGCGTCGAAACGCACGGCGGCGAACTATCCATCGCCTGGCAGGGCATCGGAACGCCCGTATTGATGACCGGTCCCGCCCTTACCGTATTTACCGGAGAGATTGAACTATGTTTCAATCCACGCCCGTGACCGGGCGACACAACCTGGAAGAGCTTACGCCTCTCCCAAGTCAGATTATCCCCCTGAAGGGGAGGTTTCCAAGCGGAGTTAGTTCACGATGAAATCGGAAGAAGTGGCGCAGTACCTGCAGGATCATCCCCAGTTTTTCGAGGAATACGCCGATCTGATGTCGCGCGTGGTTATTCTGCATCCGTACAGCGGGCGGACGATCTCGATCACCGAGCGGCAGATGCTTGCGCTACGCGACAAGAACCGGCAACTGGAAGGCAAGATGGCTGAACTGATCCGTTTCGGCGAGGATAACGACGTGATCAGCGAAAAGATGCATCGCCTCGGCGTGGCGGTCATCGCTGCGGGAAGCGTCCAGTCGGTGATCCACACGCTGAATTTCCATCTGCGCGATGATTTTGCCATTCCGCTCTTCGCCTTGCGTTTATGGCAGCGGCCCGCGAATATTAGTGAACTGCCCGAGTTCGCCAATGTTGGCGTGGAACTCCAGACCTTTGCCGAAACGCTGACGCAGCCGTATTGCGGCTCGACCTCCGGTTTCGAGATCGCCTCGTGGTTTGGCGCCGAGGCGGTGAATGTGCGTTCACAAGGGCTGATCGCATTGCGTAACGGTGGCGGCACGATCGGCATGCTGGCGCTGGGCAGCGAAGATCCTCAGCGTTTTTATTCCGGCATGGGCACGCTGTATCTGGAGCGGCTCGGTGAAATGGCCTCCGCGGCCCTGGCGCGGGTGCTGCTGCCTTGACCCTGTCCGCGTCGGTCGACCTCTATCTCGACGAACTGGCCCAGCAACGCCGGCAGTCACCGCACACGGTCAGCAATTACCGGCGCGACCTGCGTACGCTCGATCGCCTGATCGGCGAACTGCTTGGGGGCGTTACCTGCAAAAATCTACAGGTGCATCACATCCGCCGTTTCGTCGTGCAGTTGCACGCGGCTGGCCTGAGCGGGCGCTCACTGGCGCGGATGCTCTCGGCGTGGCGGGGGTTTTTCCGCTGGCTGGGCGGGCGCGGCGAGATCAGCGCCAATCCGGTCGACGGCGTCAAGGCGCCCAAGCGGCCGCACTTGTTGCCGAAAGTGCTCTCGCCCGATGAAGCCATGCATTTACTTGATCGTAATGGTGGCGAAGAAGCAAAGGAGGGGAGCGCACAGGAAGAGAGCCTGGAATTGCGCGATCAGGCCATGTTCGAGCTTTTTTATTCTTCGGGGTTGCGTCTGGCCGAACTGGTGTTGCTCGATCTTTCCTGTCTTTCCGACTTGGCGGATGGCGAAATCCGCGTGCTGGGCAAGCGCAACAAAACCCGTATCGTACCGGTGGGTGGAAAGGCGCGCGAGGCGATCCAGCGCTGGGTAGACCGGCGTGGAGAAGTCGCGAAGCCGGAGGAGACCGCACTGTTCGTCGGCCAGCGCGGAGCGCGCATCCATCCGCGCGTGGTGGAAGAACGGCTTAAACAGCGCGCGCGGGCGCAGAGAATGCGGGTCGGCGTGCATCCGCACATGTTGCGGCATTCGGTCGCCTCCCATCTGTTGCAATCGTCCGGCGACCTGCGCGCGGTGCAGGAAATGCTCGGCCACTCCAGCATCGCCTCGACCCAGGTCTACACCCACCTTGATTTCCAGCACCTTGCACAGGTTTACGATGTCGCGCATCCACGCGCCAAAAGGAAATAATTCCGAACCCCTTCCACCCCCCCTTATCAGGGAGCTAAAAGCCCCCTGATAAGGGGGGGTGGTTAGAATCTGGCAAGAACTGGCGTCAACATTGGAATCTACCGCGCTTGACGTTTTGTGCCAGGACAGGAACATACAGCCCACTGATTCTTCCATCGTGTCGCGCAAAAATCACATGTTTTTCAGTCCTTCGCTCGCATCGCCCGCGTCCGGAACCTGCGCTCCGCCGTCACCACTGCGTCATTCCCGCGAAGGAGAATCCAAGAATCAGATGTCAGCGAGGTAATCGGGCCGGAGCCGAAAATCGTCCCGAAGAAACACGGGGAGCATGAACAGGCGTTTGCTTTCCCTCTCCCCTTGTGGGAGAGGGTGCCCCGGCAGGGGCAGGTGAGGGGGAGGATTGAGCTTATTCCGGCCCTGTTTCGCGCTGAACCGCCGCCCCCTCTCCTGCCCTTCGGGCATCCTCCCCCACGAGGGGGGAGGACGATGGATCGCCATACTCCGCGAAATTTTCATATCAATAAAATCAATAGCTTAGTGGTGTTTCTTGAGAGCGAGGTAATCGGGTCTACGCCGAAAATCGTCCCGAAGAAACACGGGGAGCGGGGGCGTAGGTTGGGAAAGCCGCGAAATGTTAACGTTGGGGCGCATCCCGACGGTACTTATTTTCCGGCGCTACGCGCCGCCTATTGGCTTTGATCAATCCGGTAGCCTGCTTGAGATTATGTATAATCATTAAACGATGAAACTGTCAAGGTGTTTCATGCAATGAAGTGCCGCAGACAGTTCCGCGAACAGTTAGGTATCGAGAGGTAAATATGGCAGACATGACCGATGAAGAATACGATGCCCTGGATGAGATGTGGACAAAAACCACGCCGAAGGTCAATTTTTCACGCCCCGGTGTGTTCGCCAGAGAGCGTATCCTGCTGGAGTGCCTGGACGATATTTCCGCGATGTATGTACAGAGCCGCGCCGTGGCCAGGCATAAGACGGCTGCCCAGATCATCGGCGAACTGGTGCGGGAAAAAATCACTGCCTCTGCGTAGCACTGTTCCACTGGTGGAGACGCTGGCAAAAAAGTTGCCCGCTGTGCGCCTTATCCGCCATACCCGCGCGTAATCGTGGTGCATCCCCTATTTTCCTATTTGGTGTCGCAAAACGACTACCTGCTTGCATAGCCTGGAATACGCTGGACGGCACGGCGTATCAGGCACTGTTTTTGTGTAGAATAAGTACATGGAAATTGTCATTGAGTTTAACGATGCGGCATTTCGGCATGGTGTGAGCAGAGAGAGTATCGCCCATGCGATACAGAACTATCTCTATGACGACTTATGGGACATCGTTGCGGATAAACATCTGCTTATCGGTTTTGACCAGAATCGGAATCTGCTCGAAATAATGTATAACGTAATTGACGAGCGTGCGATAAATGTATTCCACGCCATGAAATGCAGGAATATCTTTTTGAAATTGCTTGATATGTAAGGAGAGGCTATGGCGAGAATGACCGAAGAGGAAGCCTGGGCGCTTGAAGAAGAAGTAACAAAAAACCCGCCCAAAGTATCTGGCAATGGGAAAAACGGCTTCTTCGCAAAACGCAAGGAAGCCTCCCTTGTCTTTGTTGACGATGTTTCCGCCGCTTGGCTCAAGGTCACGTCTGAAATCACCCACAAGTCAAGCACAGAAATCATCGGTGAACTGGTGCGGGAAAAAATCACTGCCTCTGCGTAGCCCTGTTCCACTGGTGGAGACGCTGGCAAAAAAATTGCCCGCTGTGCGCCTTATCCGCCATACCCGCGCGTAATCGTGGTGCGTCCCCTATTTTTCTCCGGTTGTCACTTGGGAGCGCGGGCGGGACGCCCGCTGGTTTGCGTAGGTTGGGAAAGCCGCGAAGCGGCGCATCCCGACAATCGTTCACTCCATTATTTTGCAGCGCATTCGCGCCGTTTATTTACGTCCGTCGGGTATCAGGAATCAGATGTCAGCGAAGTCATCGGGCCGGAGCCGAAAATTGTCCCGAAGAAACACGGAGTGGTCAAAAATGGTGAAATTTTCATATCAATAAAATCAATAGCTTAAGTGGTGTTTCTTGAGAGGTATCAAAACCGAACGGAGGGTTTGGTTCCTGGGAGCGCGGGCGGAACGCCCGCGCTCCCAGGGGTTCCGCCGGTTTCGACGCCTGACATCTGAAACCCGACACCCCAGGACTGAAAAATCAGGAACATTTTGCTAAACTTCCCCCTCTGTGTGATCGGCCATCGCTAAAAACATGAGCAAAAATGTGGAGGAGGGCGTGAAAGATTCTCGCCCGGAAGCGGCGCGCAAGGCGGTAATTGACGACCTTGGCACGGTTCTTGCCACACACTCTCTCTCTCTCCTGCCCGCTAACGCGCTTTCCGCAAGGGAAAGCGGCCACGAAGGCGATAGCATGACGGCGCGCCGTCCCGGTCAGGGCTTGCGCCTGCTGTTCGTGCATCAGAACTTCCCGTCGCAGTACTACCACATTGCCCGCCGTTACGCCGCCAACCCGGACAACACCGTCATCGCGCTGGGCGACGCCGCCAATCTGCGGCAGCGCCCCGCCGTGCCCGGCGTCATTCTTGTCGGGTGGGAATTACCGCCCTCGACGCCAAAAGCCAACCAACACACCCACCACTACGCGCGCCGTTTTGAAGCGGACGCGCGGCGCGGACAGGCGGCGGCGCGCGTCATGGCCCGTCTGCGCGACCAGGGCTTTACTCCGGACATCATTCTGGTCCACCCCGATTGGGGCGAAGGGCTGTTTATCCGGCTCCTCTGGCCGGATACGCCCATCCTGGCCTACGCCGAACACTACGACAGCCTGTACGACCCCGCGCTGGACTTCGACCCGGCCTTCCCCGCCACGCCGGATATCCGTTGCGCCGCCCAGGCCGCCAACGCCACCCGCGCCATCACCCTGGCCGACGCCGACCACCTGCAAACGCCCACGCGCTTTCAATTCCAGCGGCTGCCCGCCAGTTTTCAGGCCAAAACCAGCCGGCTCTATGACGGCATCAACACCGCCGCCTTCTCCCCCGACCCCGACGCCGTTCTCGAACTCCCGCCGACAAAAACCGCCTTCAACGCCGAAAACGCAGCGCTGCCCCCGTGGTTTCCCTTGCGTAACGACCCCCTGCGCCTGACGCGCAAAGAGACCGTCATCACCTTCATCAACCGCACGCTCGAACCCTGGCGGGGCTGGCACACCTTTGTCCGCGCCATTCCTCACATCCAGAAAGCCCACCCGGAAGCGCATTTCGTCATCGTGGGGCGCACCGGCGGCGGCTACGGCCCCGCGCCCGAACGGGGCCACTGGCGGGACATCTTTCTCGCCGAACAACGCGCCGCCCTCGACCTCTCGCGCCTGCACTTCACAGGCTCCGTACCACCCGAAACCATCCGCGCCGTACTGCGGGTCTCCTGCGCCCACATCTACCTCTCGCACCCGTTTTTCCTCTCCTATTCGCCGGTGGAAGCCATGAGCTGCGCCTGTCCGCTGGTGCTGGGCGACACCGAAGCCACCCGCGAAATCGCCGTTCATGAACAACACGCCCTGTTCGCCGACGGCCTCGACCCGAAGGCCGTCGGCGAAGCCGCGCGGCGTCTGCTCGACGACGAAGCCCTGGCCCGCCGCCTTGGGCAAGCCGCCCGAGCGCGGGCGCAGGAACACTACGATTCAGAAGTTTGTCTCCCGCAATGGGAGCGCGTGATCCATCATCTTGTTAAGGAACCATCACCATGAAGACCCCTCATCGACCCGTCCGCCGCGCGGATGTTCTGGAACTGCCGTCGGCTCCGTCCGCCGGATTGAAAGACCGCGCCCGCCCACCCGGAAAAGCGGAACTCGCCGCCCTGCTTCTGGCCTCGGGTCTGGTTTTGATGGCCGCGCCAAGCGGAGCGACGGATCTTTATATCAGCGGGGGCGGGGGTGGGGGCGGCTCACCTACGTCAGCAGGTGGCGCAGGTGGTAGTATGTATGCGGGCGACGGCGGCGCCGACTACGGCGGCGGCGGCGGTGGCTATGTGGGGCGAGGTGGAGGTACCTCCGCGGTCGATGGGCAGGATGGGGTTCCTGGTGTTTCGGGTGGCAAGGGTGGCACGGGTTATTTTGAATCGCTGTCCGGCTGGTCAGCTTCTTCCGGAGGCGATGGCGAGCTTGGTAAAGGGGGGGATGGCGGCGAGGCAACGGCCTCCATGGGCGGCAACAACGCGTATGACGGAATTTATGTTGTTGGCGGAAACGGCGGAAACGGCTCTGGCGCAGGCAACGGCGGCAATGCGACCCTGATGAATGTGACCGGAACCCTGCGTGTCAATACCGCCCTGAGTCTGGCGTCCGGAACATCTAGCGGAGGATCGGGCGGCAAAGTCAACGTAATTGTCGGTACCCTGGATGTGACCGGCAACACCACCCTAAGTCTGGACGGCGTAGGCGCGAACGATGTTTTTTTTCACAACATCAATCTGGGCGGCGGCCGTACCCTGACCGTGAACCGCGTGAGCGGTGGGGATGATTTCAGCTTTGGCGCCCTGAATGTGTATGGAAAAAACAACATCATCGACGACAGCTTCACCACGAAAGCAGCGCTGAATTTTTACCTGCCGTCAGACATTGCCACCGACACCCTGCTCACCGTCAAGGGGAGCGCGAACATTACCGACAGCAAGGTCACCCTCGCCCTCGACGGCGGCAACGATCTGACCAAGCTCACCGCCGCGGACACAATCACGCTCCTCTACGCCACAGGTGGTCTGACTACCGGCTACCTTTCCAGCACAACCTCACTCGCTGCGGCGGCAGGCGTTGCCTTTATCTACAATTTCACCCTGTCCTATGACGGCAGTAACAAGCTCTCCGCCACGCTGAACAGCAAGATTCCGCAGTATGTTCCGCCTCCGCCACCCCCCGACCGCACCACGCCTACCGACCTCACCTGGACCGGCGCGGCCACCCCCGACCGCGCCTGGAACATCCTGAACACGGCCAACTGGATTGGCGACTCCGACCCCGGCGTCACCCAATTCATCAACGGCGACACAGTCACCTTCACCGATATCGGAGCCGGGCAGGTCACTATCATCAGCGGCGGCGTCAAGCCCGCCAAAGTGACTTTCACCAACACCGCGGGCCACGACTACACCGTCCGCGGCGTCATCGCCGACAACAGCACAGGCCGTACTCCGCTCAACAAAACCGGAAGCGGCAACCTGACTTTGACCAACGCCAACACCTACAGCGGCAACACCACCGTCAGCGCCGGCACGCTCATCCTCAATGGGAGTCTGGCCAACAGCAACGTCAACGTAGCGAACGGCGCGGCCCTCACCCTGACAAACCGCCTCGGCAAAAACCTGAGCCTCGACCCCGGCGCGACTTTCAACGTCTATCAGAGCGCGTCGATAGCCGGCCATCTCCACGGCTCCAACGCCCTGCTCAACTTCTACTTCCCCAACGGCACAAGGAACGGCGCGAGCCTGCTCAACGTCGACGGCGTCGCCTACATCATCAACAGCAGCGTCAATGTCGGTATCCTCGGCGGCAGCTCCCCGCTGAAGGCCGGCGACAGCCTCACCCTGCTCAATGCAGCCACCCTCATCGGCAACCCGCTCAACACCGTAGCCCACGGCACGGGGATGCAAGGCGTCAGCCTGCTGTATGACTTCGATTTGAACACCGAGGAAGGCAAGCGGCTGGTCGCCACGATTCCCGGCTTGACGCCCGAACCACCGGTCGAACCGCCAGTTGAACCACCGGTCGAACCGCCCGTCGAGCCGCCGGTTGAACCGCCGGTTGAACCGCCAGTTGAACCACCGGTTGAGCCCCCGGTCGAACCACCAGTTCAACCCCCCGTCGAGCCACCGGTTGAGCCACCCGTCGAACCACCAGTTGAACCGCCCGTCGAGCCTGGCGTCCGCCTCAATCCCCAAACCAAAGCCCTGGTCGAAGGCTATGCAGCCGGAAGCCTCTTCCTTAACCGGGGCGCGGACTTCCTTGTCGGCCAGGGATTCTCCGCCGCCCAGCAACAGACGCAGTGCGACTCGCTGGCTTCGGATAACTGCCGCCTCGGCTTCGTCGCCCTCGGCGGTGGCAAGCTGCGGCACAACACCGGCTCGCATATCGACATCGGCGGCTACAACCTGATCGCCGGCCTCGCCGCAAGCAAAGAAACCGACCCCGGCCAATTAACAGCCGGCGTCTTCATCGAACACGGCCAAGGCAACTACGACAGCCACAACAGCTTCGCCCACGCCGCCAGCGTTCACGGCAAGGGCGATACCAAATACACCGGCGGCGGCCTGCTGGGGCGCTTTGCTTTTACGGAAACCCCCACCGGCCAACTTTATCTGGAAGCCACCGCAAGAGCCGGCAAAGTCAGCACCGACTTTCACAGCAATCTCTACGATGGCTTCGGCCGCGCCGCCGCCTACAACGCAAAATCCGGCTACCTCGGCAGCCATCTGGGCGCAGGCTACCTCATCAAGCTCAACGAACAAAACAAACTGGACCTTTACGGACAATACCTCTGGAGCCACCAAAACAGCGACACCGTAAAACTCAGCACCGGAGAAACGGTAAAGTTCAAAGCCGTGGACTCCCAAAGAACAAGACTGGGCGCAAGATGGAGCACCACCCTGAACCAACAAACCAACGCCTACGCCGGAGCCGCCTGGGAACACGAATACGACGGCAAAGTAAAAGCCAGCATCCACGGCTACCCACTCGACGCCCCCAAACTCAAGGGCGACAGCGGCATGCTGGAACTCGGCGTAACGCTGAATCCCACGACAAAAACCCAAGGCTGGACGCTGGATATAAGCGTGCAAGGCTATACGGGCAAACGCGAAGGCGTGTTGGGGAGTCTGAAGGCGAGGTATAACTTCTGAGAGCGGGGCGTAGGTTGGGAAAGCCGAAATGTTAACGACTCGACGCATCCCGACGGTACTTATCTTCCGGCGCTACGCGCCGCAAATGTACAACCGTCGGGTTGCGCTTCGCTTATCCAACCTACGCAAACCAACAGGATATCAACGCAAGAGTAACAGGGGATAGACCACTATTATTCATGACAGGCAATAGAGGACAGAGAAATTTCGATTGTTTTGTTGCGTTTTCATGTATTGCTCTTTCCGTTCAATCCGCCAAACTTCGAGCCAAACCTCCCTCTCACGCCACCCTCTCATAACAATCGTTGTTGCCCACTTTCCCTCCCCACGGCAAAAGCGGACAATCCAAAAACTACAAAACCGGTCAAATCTAAAAATTCGTAACACGTGTCAACCATGATTGACCCTGTTGCGCCTTCAACAGTACAATCGCATGTTCGATCAACATTCATTGAAAGTGAAGCCATGAGCACATCTCCGGTAAAATCAGGCGTTATCTCCGGTGACGATTTGCAAGCCCTTTTCGCATTCGCCAAGGCCAGCAAGTTCGCGTTGCCGGCCGTCAACGTCATCAATACCAGTACGGTCAACGCCGTCATGGAAGTTGCCGCCGAGATCAAGTCGCCGGCCATCATCCAGTTCTCCAATGGCGGCGCCCAGTTCTACGCCGGCAAAGGTTTGAACAACGACGGACAGCGCGCCTGCGTTGCCGGCGCCATTTCCGGCGCGGAGCACATCCACGCCCTGGCCGGGCTGTACGGCGCCACCATCGTTTTGCATACCGACCACGCCGCCAAGAAGCTGCTGCCCTGGATCGACGGGCTGCTCGATGCCGGCGAGAAGTATTACAAGGCCCATGGCAAGCCGCTGTTCAGCTCGCACATGCTGGACCTCTCGGAAGAACCGCTGAAAGAGAACATCGAAATCTGCCAGCGTTACCTCAAACGCATGAGCGCGATCGGCATGACCCTGGAGATTGAACTGGGCGTCACCGGCGGCGAAGAAGACGGGGTCGACAACAGCGGTGTGGATAGCTCCCGGCTCTACACTCAGCCCGAGGACGTGGCCTACGCGTACGAGAAGCTGTCGGAAATCAGCAAGCGTTTCACCATCGCCGCCTCGTTCGGCAACGTACACGGCGTTTACAAACCCGGCAACGTCAAGCTGCAGCCGATCATCCTGAAAAATTCGCAGGAATACATCCAGAAGAAATTCGGCACGGCCGCCCATCCGATCGATTTCGTCTTCCACGGCGGTTCGGGTTCGTCGCACGAAGAAATCCGCGAGGCCATCTCCTATGGCGTTATCAAGATGAACATCGACACGGATACGCAATGGGCGTTCTGGGATGGCGTGCGCGGGTTCTACAAGAAAAACGAGGGTTACCTGCAAGGCCAGATCGGCAATCCTGAAGGCGAGGACAAGCCCAACAAGAAGTTCTACGATCCGCGCGCCTGGCTGCGCAAAGGAGAGGAATCGTTCAAGGCGCGCATGAAGCAGGCGTTTGCCGACCTGAACAACATCGGCACGCTTGCTTGACAAAATTATTTGTGATTATCATCGACGCCGGCTCCTTCAGGAACCGGCGTTTTCAATTGTGCGACCCACCGGGATCGTGCCGACCGTACCTTGCCGCCCGCGTTTGGTCAGTTTTTTGAGGCGTCTTTCGGCTTCGCGCGGTGTCGCGCAGGCCTGTCCGACGAAAGCGTTGCAGGCGGCCCAGTGTCCATTGGGGAGAAGAATGGCCACTACGTGTCGTCCGCCGTCGACCCGTGCCAATACACACCGGGCACATCCGTCCGCCCAGGCGGCGGTCACCAAGTCCATCGCTTCGTCTTGCGGAACGTGCAGGCCGACCAGCGCGTCGATCGGCGAATCGTACTCGGCACAAATTACAGCCGGAAAATAAATTTCGCGGCCTTCAGTCAGGTACTTTTCCATGGACCCCAACAAATCGCTTGAAACTGCTTTCAAAACAAAACTCGCTTAAGGTACTCGGAAACGAGGAAAATTTCCTTTATTGTCACCCGACAATTGAGATATACCTTTAAAAATTTCCCTGCGCTCTTTGCGCCCAATGCTACATCAGCTTTTTCATGAGACACTACACGACTTGAGAGGGTTTCGTAACCCGGAGATGTCCCTGACACACCGGCTTCCCTGGTCAAAAATCATTCATTCACTGCGACGTTGGTGTGTCGTAGTTTCGGTTCTTACTCATTCCTGGAGATGGATTATGTTGAAAATATTTCTTTCGCTTGTACTGGCAGTCGTTTTCAGTCATTCGGCGCTGGCCGGGGAGGACGAAATAAAAGAGGTGATTGAAGCCAAGCTCGGCGGCAAAGTCAGTAGCGTAACGAAAACCGATTATCTCGGCCTGTACGAGATCTATGCCGATGGTCATGTTTTCTATACTGACGAAAATGTCGGCGTGATCCTCGCGGGCTCATTGATCGATGGCACAACCATGAAGAACATCACCGCCGAACGCATGCAGAAGCTCTCGGCCATCAATTTCTCCGAATTGCCACTCGAATTTGCCATCAAACAGGTACGCGGCGACGGGAAGCGCGTTTTCGCCACTTTCGAGGATCCCAATTGCGGTTACTGCAAGCGGCTGGCCAAGGAATTGCTCAAGCTGGACAACGTAACCATCCATACCTTCCTCATGCCAATTCTCTCTCCCGATTCGGAGGAAAAATCCAATCGTATCTGGTGTTCGGCCGACCGCGCCAAAGCCTGGAATGACTGGATGGTCAACGGCAAAGCGCCCACGGCCAAGGCTGATTGCGATACCACCGCTGTCCGGAAAGCGAAAGAACTCGGCCAAAAACTGGCGATTACAGGAACCGCAATTGGGATCCTCGAAAGTGGCGAAAACGCGCTTCCCGTCGCCGCGTACCTGTTTGATGGCAAATTCGAG
>BNUC01000007.1 GCA_025997075.1 Betaproteobacteria bacterium
GACAAACGTGTCGACCATGATTTATTTAGATGGTGTGGAAGTTGACGGTGGCGGCGGCTCGACGTCCTGGCTCAATGCCGTGCACTCCGCGACCCGTCGTGTCGCGGCTGGCCAGCACAATGTCGCTTTGGTCTTCACGGCAAATACAAAAGCCACAATACATAACCCCACAATTCACGTCACCGCGATCTACAAATGAAATTTTACACACACGACGGCGCGTGGCTGCTGTCTTACGGAGAAGCCAACCCGGAGGATATCCCCGCATCGGATTCGGGAGTATTCGTGGAAATAGGTGACGTTCCCGGAATGACGACGTACAAAAGTTTCCCCTGGCGCTACAACGTCGCGGCACAAGCCTGGAGGCTGGAATTTCCGGACGCAAGACAGCTCAAGTCACAGGAAATCGATGCCGCCTGCCAGAACCAGATTCTCTCCGGTTTCACGTCTCCGGCGCTGGGTTCCGAACACCTCTACCCGACAAAAATGACCGACCAGCAAAACCTGGCCGCGTCGATCCTCGACAGTCTGCTACCCGATTTACCGGACGACTGGACAACCCCCTTCTGGTGTGCCGATGGAAATGATGTATGGGATTTCAGACCCCATACCGCATCGCAAATCCAGCAAGCCGGCCGCGATGTCAAAAACGGCGTAACCACAGCCCAAGCCAAAAACGCCCAACTCCAGTCCCAGATCGCCGCCACTACGACGATCGAACAACTGGACGCCATCGTATGGTAAATGTCCGTGTAAAACGTAATCCTTGAACGAGGCGAGACAACGGGCTGTTATAATTTCTGCAATTAAATTGCATCAGGCGCAACTCTTACGTGAGCCAAATATCGCGCTGAATTGCTACCAAATATCGCGCGCGCTTACAGTAGTGATCCAGGTCAGCCCGCAGCAGGCGTTTTCTTGCAATATCTTCGGATTGAATCCGGCTTGCAGGAGCACTTTGACCAAAGCGGGCAGCGCGGTACCGGCAAAAATATCGGTGAACGAATCGACCCAGATCACGGCTTGGGGGCGAGCCGCCAGTTCCGCATCGCTCAATGGGCAGTCCTTTGTCTCCCGGAGGGCGGCGCGGGCGGACCCTTCGGTGTGGAACAATGGCATCGGACGGCGCGCGTCGACCCCGGCAAGCCATAATGTGGCGCTCCTCAAACCCGACGCTTTCAAAGCGGAGTTGATCAGCGCGCCTGCGCCGGGAATGCGCGTGATCAATCGCCCCCATCGGGGTAGCCAGCCCAGCGTGTAATGGCTCAACGGGCGGATACGACCTTTGTAGCTTTCGTGCAATACCCGCGACTTGTACGCCGCCATGTCAATGTTGGCCGGGCAATCCCTGCGGCAGCCTTTGCACGCCAGACACAGATCGAGCGCGGCACGCAATTCCGGCGCACGCCAGCCATGCACAATCTGTCCGTTGATCATCTCTTGCAACATGCGCGCCCGGCCACGGGTGGAGTGCAACTGGTTGCCGGTGGCGAGATAACTGGGACACATCATCCCGCCGCTCCCTGTCGTGTCGGCCAGACACTTGGATACACCCGTGCATTGATGTACCTGTTGGACAAACGCCGGATCGATGGCGCGTAACGGCGCGTGTACCGTCTGCGTCACGCGGATGTCCCGGTCGGTCGGCAGCGGATCGACCAGTATACCCGGATTGAGCAGATTGCCCGGATCGAAGAGACGCTTGATACGGGCGAACAAGTCGATCGACTCAGGCGAGTACATTTTGCTCAGAAGTTCTGATCGCGCCCGTCCGTCGCCGTGCTCGCCCGACATCGACCCCCCATACTTCACCACCAGATCACCGGCCTCCAGCATGAAGGCGCGATAATCGGCCGCGCCGCCGGAACGATCAAACGGGAAGTCGATGCGACAGTGGATGCACCCTTCGCCGAAATGCCCGTAAGGCAAACCATGCAAACGGTGTTTGACAAGTAGTTTTTCAAAATCGCGCAGATAATCGCCAAGGCATTCGGGTAGTACGGCAGCATCTTCCCACGAAGAGTACGCGGGTCGTTCCAGACCGATGCCCGCCAGTCCGGCGGCGTCCGAGCGAATCTTCCACAGGGTGGCTACGGTTTTCGGGTCGTCTACTCGCCATGCGTCCACGGCGTGCGCGGCGGTCATCAACGCTTCGCCGCGCGCGGCGACTTCGGCGGCATCGTCTCCCGCCAGTTCCACGAAAATGTACGCCTGCCCTTTCGGCAGCGGCGGCACCGCGTTTGCCCCCTTGAGGCGGCGTACCACGTCGATTGTGCGGTCGTCCAGCCCTTCGGCGGCGGTTGGCCTGAAGCGGGTGATGTTGGCGATGTCATCGCCGGCCAAGTCCATCCTCTCATAACCGAGCGCGATCATCCGCTTCACCGGCGCTTCGGTCACCAGCTTTACTTTTGCGCGCAGCACCAGACCCAAGGTGCCCTCGGAACCGACGAAGAATTTCTCCGGCGCGAATCGTTCAGGCAGCAGATGTTCCAGCGCGTAACCGGATATCTGTCGGGTGAATTTGCCGAACTCGGCGCGAATCGCCGCCCGATGTTCTTCGGTCAGTTTGATGAGTTGCGGAATCGGCGGCTGATTGATGTCGCCGCCTTCGCCCAGGGTGATGATTTCCCCCGTGCCGGTGATGATCTCCAGGGAAATGACATTGTCAGAGGTGCGCCCATACCCCAGCGCTCGCGCGCCGCAGGCGTTGTTGCCGATCATGCCACCCACCGCGCAACGATCCGCCGTGGCCGGGTCGGGGCCAAAGCGTAACCCATGTGGCTGAGCTGCCGCTTGCAGCACCGAGTGCACCACCCCTGGCTCGATCAGCGCGGTACGAGCTTCAGGGGCGATTTCGAGCACGCGGTTCAGATGACGCCCCATGTCGATCACCAGACCCGTGCCGATCGAGTTACCGCACAGAGATGTGCCGGCTCCACGACCGGTGATCGGCATTCCGACTTTCAGCGCCGCGCGCACCACGCGAATCAACTCGTCACGGCTACGCGGCTGCGCGACGACCGTGGGCACGACACGATAGATCGACGAATCGGACGAAAAATACGCGCGGGTGATCGACGAATCGTCGAGACACGAATCATCGCCCAATGCTTCGCGCAAACGGGTCAGGAGTGCGCGGCTCCCTTCAACGGAGGGATTACTCATGGGGTCAGTATGCCATCAAAGGCGCGCCCCATTTATAAGAAATCTCTATTTGCATAGAAAGAGAAAATCGTTCCATCGATGGCAAGCGCTTCCTACTATTTCAACTTTCGCTCATTACTTACAAAGGATGGCTACTGTGAAACATATTTCTCGCATCGCGCTCACCTTACTGACCGGGCTGAGTGTCATGATCGCCAGCTCCGCCGCGAAGGCCGAAGGCAATATCAGCATCGCCCGGCAGTTCGGCATTTCGTACCTGATCCTTGATGTGGTACGCGATCAAAATCTGATTGAAAAGCACGGCAAGGCGGCCGGGCTGGACATCAAGGTGGAATGGGCGCAGATCTCCGGCGCCACTGCGATCAACGAAGCGCTACTGTCCGGCAACCTCGACGTGGTATCCGCTGGCGTGCCGCCCGCCCTCGTGCTCTGGGATCGTACCCTGGGCAAGCAGAACGTGAAGGCCGTGGCTCCCCTGGGTTCCCTGCCCAATTACCTGATTACCAACAATCCCAAGGTCAAGACGCTGCAAGACCTCTCCGAGCAGGACCGTATCGCCGTGCCCGCGGCTGGCGTGGGCTTCCAGTCCCGCACCCTGCAAATCGAGTCGACGCACCTGTACGGCAAGGAAAACTTCAACCATTTCGACAAGATTTCCGTCAGCCTGCCTCATCCGGAGGCTACAGCGGCCCTGATTTCCGGCGGTCTCGAAGTCAATACTCATTTTTCCGCCGCGCCTTACTATTACCAGGCGCTGGAAGAAAACAAGAATGTGCATAAAATCATCAATTCCTACGACATTCTGGGCGGTAAAGCCACTTTCAACATTCTCTACAGCACCCAGAAATTCCACGACGAGAACCCGAAGACCTACAAGGCTTTCTACGCCGCGCTGGGCGAAGCCGCCCAGTGGATTCGCGACCATAAATCCGAGGCCGCCGATACCTTCATCCGCCAACAGCAATCCAAACTTTCCCGTGACTTCATACTGAAGATCATCAACGATCCGGAAAATGATTTCACCATCACGCCGCAGAACACTTTTGTTTACGCGGCCGAGCTTTACAACATCGGTGTGCTGAAAACCAAAGCCGCTTCCTGGAAGGATTACTTCTTCGAAGAAGCTCACAACGAAGCCGGAAGCTGAGCATGAGCGCCAGCGCCGCGCTTCGTATCCAATCGCCGGCGGCTTGGCCGGTACGGGAAAAAGAACGGACGGCCGCCGAGGCCGCCAGTCTGGCGGCCCTGCTGAGCATCCGCGGATTGACACTGGAATATCGCACGCCGGAGCGCGTGGTGCGCGCCACGCATCGGGTGAGCATCGACGTATTCCGGGGTGACCGCTTCGTCCTGCTCGGCCCGTCCGGCTGCGGAAAATCCACTTTGCTGAAAGCGGTCGCTGGCTTCATCGAACCCACGGAAGGAGCAATCCATCTGGAAGGCCGGCCCGCGCGCGGCCCTGGCCCGGACCGTGTCGTCGTCTTTCAGGAATTCGACCAGCTTCCGCCCTGGAAGACGGTAACGGAGAACGTGGTTTTTCCATTGCTGGCGTCGCGTACCCTCAAGCGCCGCGAAGCGGAAGAACGCGCCGCGCATTACATCGACAAGGTGGGTTTGAGCCAGTTCGCCAAAGTTTATCCGCATGAGCTTTCGGGCGGCATGAAACAACGCGTGGCCATAGCCCGCGCGCTTGCCATGCAGCCGCGCATCCTGCTCATGGACGAGCCTTTCGCGGCACTGGACGCTTTGACCCGCCGCAAAATGCAGGAGGAATTGCTCGCGCTTTGGGAAGATGTGGGTTTTACGCTGCTCTTCGTCACCCATTCCATCGAGGAAGCCCTGCTGGTGGGTAATCGTATCGCTCTGCTTTCTCCTCATCCGGGACGGATACGAGCCGAGATCAACAGCCATGCCTGGGATCTGGGCAGCCTGGGCTGTGCCGGATTTCAGACCGCCAGCGCCCGCATTCATGCGCTCCTGTTTGAGCAGGAACATACAGGAACGGTGCAATGAGCGCGCTGCATCCGCCCATCCGTCCCGAATACGAACGCCCGCTGGAACCCTTCGAGGAACAACCGGTAGAGCGCGCCCTGTCGCTCCGGCAACGCCTGTGGCAACGGGGCGGGTTGCGCAAGATGCTGATCCTGATCGTCCTGGCGCTGCTCTGGGAAGGCATCGCCCGCTGGCAGAACAATGAACTGCTGCTGCCCACGTTCTCCGCTACCGCCGCCGCTCTGGCCGAGGATTTGCGCAGCGGCGAACTGTTGGTCAAGATGGCCATTTCGCTGAGTGTGCTGCTCAAAGGCTACCTTCTGGGTATCGCCGCCGCTTTTCTGATCACCACGCTGGCGGTTTCCACCCAGACCGGGCGCGACTTTTTGTCCACCCTGACGGCGATGTTCAATCCCCTGCCGGCCATTGCTCTCCTGCCTCTCTCCCTGCTCTGGTTCGGACTGGGGCAAGTCAGCCTGGTCTTCGTCCTCGTCCACTCCGTTCTCTGGCCCCTGGCGCTCAACACTTATGCCGGCTTTCTCGGTGTACCGGACACTCTGCGCATGGCCGGGCGCAACTACGGTCTGAAGGGCTTCCGCTATGTCTTCCAGATATTGATCCCGGCCGCGCTGCCCTCTATCCTCTCCGGTCTCAAGATCGGATGGGCCTTCGCCTGGCGCACACTGATCGCCGCCGAACTGGTCTTCGGCGCATCTTCAGGCAAGGGCGGGCTCGGCTGGTATATCTTCCAGAACCGCAACGAATTGTTTACCGACAAGGTGTTTGCTGGTCTGGCGATGGTTATCATCGTTGGTCTGCTGGTGGAGAACCTGATTTTCCATAGTATCGAGCGCATCACCGTGCGGCGCTGGGGCGTTCAGCGTTGAGTTTTTAGCGGCGGAGTCAAGTGAACATGATTTTTTTACTGGAGGCGGTATGAAGATAAGGATTTTGGCGGTTTGCCTGTTTGCATTCGTTATTTCATCTACGGCCAGCGCCGCAGAGAAACTTATTATTGCCGACCAATATGGTTTGTCATATCTGCTGTTCGTGGTGGCGAAGGAGAAAAAGCTCATAGAAAACCAGGCCAAAGCCGATGGTTTTGATGTTGAAGTCGAATGGGGGCAGGTGCCTGGCGGCGCCGAGATTACAGCCGCGATATTGTCAGGGTCCATCGATATCGGCGCGGGCGGCATCGCGCCGGTTCTGACCATGTGGGACAAGACGAGCGGCGCGAGCAGCATCAAGGCGATCATGGCGCTGAGCGCCGCGCCTTCCCTTCTCGTGACGAACAGGCCGGATATCAAGACGGTCAAGGATTTCAAGGCGTCGGACCGCATCGCCGTGCCGGGAGTCAAGATTTCCGGTCAGGCGCGTTATCTGCAACTGGCCGCGGTAAAGGCGTTCGGAAAGGAAAACTGGCAGAAACTCGACGATCTGACTGTTTCGATGGCGCATCCGGAAGCGGCCAATGCGTTGATCTCCGGAAAGACGGAAATCGTGGCGCACATGTCCAGCGCGCCATTCCAGAATGAAGAATTAAACCATCCCGGTCTGCACGTCGTGTTCAGTTCGTATGATGTGCTGGGACAGGGAGCCACTACCGCAGTGGCCTTTACCTCGGAAAAATTCCGCACAGGCAAACCAGCCGTCTATGCGGCATTCGTGAAAGCCATAAATCAAGCGTCTGAATTCGTCAAGGAAAATCCCCAGGAATCCGCTCTCATATTCAAGAAAGCCACCAAGTCCAAGATGAGCGCCGAGGAGATACTCGCTATCATGAATGATAAGGATTACACGTTTGATACCAAGCCGAAACACACGTTCGAGTTGGCATCTTTCCTGTATGAGGTTGGCTCCATCAAGAAGAAGCCTAATTCGGAACAGGATTATTTCTTCAGCAACTGATGACGCGGCCGGATGATTCAAGTGACGTGATCGTCGTCGGCGCCGGCCTGGTCGGCAGTGCCCTGGCCTACGGTCTGGCGCGGCAAGGGCTGCGGGTGACGATGCTGGACGAGGGCGACATTGCCTGGCGCGCATGGCGCGCCAATTTCGGCTTGGTCTGGGTACAGGGCAAGGGCCAGGGGCTGGTCGACTATGCGCGCTGGAGCCTGGGCTCGGCCCGATTGTGGCCGAAACTGCACGCCATGCTGCGCGAGGAGACCGGCATCGATGTCCAGTTACGGCAAGGGGGCGGCTTTCATCTGTGTCTGTCTGAACAGGAACTCGTCGAACGCGGCGAACGGCTACAGTGCTTACAGGAGCAGCTCGGCCAAGCCGATTACCCTTTCGAGATACTGGACCCACAGAGCGCGCGCGCTGCTTTGCCTGGCTTGGGGCCGGATGTGCCTGGGGCGAGCTTCTCTCCTATGGACGGCCATGTGAATCCACTCAAGCTGCTGTACGCGCTGCGGGTGGCAGGCCAGCGTAGCGGAGTGCGACTGTTTGCTCATGCGAGCGTACAGCGCATCGACCATACTCATGGCATTTATACGGCGGACTCCGGGGAACGGCACTGGCAGGCTCCCCGTATCGTGATCACCGCCGGATTGTCCACCCAGGCGCTGGCCGGATCGCTCGGGTTGTCCGTACCTGTACGTCCCGTCAAGGGCGAAGTTCTGATTACGGAACGCGTGACGCCGTTCCTGCGCAGTCCTACCAACTACGTGCGCCAGACCGACGAAGGCACAGTCCAGATCGGGGAATCCCGGGAAGAGGCCGGCTTCGATGATCGCGTGAATACCGCTGTTTGCTCCCGGATCGCCGAGCGCGCGCTACGCTGCTTCCCGCAATTGCGCCATGCGCGGCTGGTGCGAATCTGGGCGGCGTTGCGCATCATGACACCCGACGGTTTTCCCATCTACCAGCAGTCCGAATCCTGTCCCGGCGCCTATGCTCTGGTCTGCCACAGTGGCGTCACGCTGGCCGCGCAACACGCGCTGACGCTCGCGCCGTGGATCGCGGGCGGTGATGAGCCGGAGGTCATCGCGCCATTCTCCCCGCACCGCTTCTCATCTGACATACTGGCCGCCCCTCATGCCCACTGAAAACCTGTTCGCGCCCTTGCCGCCCGAGGGCGAACCGCCCCGGATGGTCACCATTGAATTCAATGGCGCTCCGCTGGCGCTGCTCGCCGACGCGCCGCTGGCGGCGGGTCTGCTGGTAGCAGGCGTACGCCGTTTCCGCGCCTCGCCCGTCGGCGGCGGCGCGCGCGCTCCGTATTGCATGAGCGGCGTGTGTTTCGAGTGCCTGCTCGAAATCGACGGCGTGCCCAGCCAGCAAGCCTGTCAGGTACAGGCCCGTGAGGGCATGAAGGTGCGCGCCATTTGTGGGAAGCCAACATGACTGACACAGCTGCGCTGACGCCTAGGGATGTGCTTCCTGCATCCTCCCCCCTCGTGGGGGAGGATGCCCCGAATTTTGGTAAAAGCGCAGGAGAGGGGGCGGTTCAGTACGAAACAACACTGGAACATAACCAACATCCCCCTCTCCCCCAACCCCTCCCCCGCGAGGGGGGAGGGGTCTCCTGCGCCGCCCATGACCTGATCGTGATCGGCGCCGGCCCGGCGGGTCTGGCCGCCGCCGTGACCGGCAGCCGTCACGGCCTGCGCGTGCTGCTGCTGGACGAACAGCCCGCCATCGGCGGTCAGATTTACCGCAACATCACCGGCAGCGATAAACGACGCGCGCGGATTCTGGGAAACGATTACACACAAGGGGCCGAACTGGCGCGCCTGCTGGCCGCTTCCACGGTCGAACACTGGCCGGACAGCGCCGTGTGGCAGGTCGGCGCCGACAAGAGCGTGCAGGTGCTGCGTAACGGAATCTCGCAAACGCTGCGGGCCGAGGCCATCATCGTCGCCACGGGCGCCATCGAGCGCCCCTTCCCGATCCCTGGCTGGACACTGCCGGGCGTCATGACGGCCGGGGCCGGCCAGGTGCTGCTCAAGAGCGCCGCGCTGATTCCCCACGAGCCCGTGGTGCTGGCCGGCTGCGGGCCGCTGCTCTACCTGCTGGCGGCGCAGTATCTGCGCGCGGGGGTAAAGCCGCGCGCGATCCTCGACACCTCGCCGCGCGTCGACCCGCGCCTGGCGCTGCGCCATGCCGGCGATATGCTCCTGAGCTGGCACGATGTCGCCAAGGGGGTCGGCCTGTTGCGCGAAATCCATGCCTCTGGCGTGCCGTTCTACCGGGACGTGCGCGAGCTGCGTCTGGAAGGCGACAAGCGGCTCGAACGGGTATCCTTCGCCAGCGAGCGGCAAACCCATGTACTCGATTGCGGCCTCGCGCTGCTGCATCAGGGCGTGGTCCCCAACACCCAAATCAGTTGGTCCTTGCGCGCCGAACATCGCTGGAATGACGATCAACTATGCTGGCAGCCGGTTCGCGACGAATGGGGGCAACTCTCCGTGCCGGGCATCTACGTGGCCGGTGACGGCGCGGCCATCGGCGGCGCGCGGGTCGCCGGACTGCAGGGCGAGCTGGCCGCTCTGGGCGTGGCGCAGGCGCTGGAGCGTCGCTCTCCCGCCAATACCGTCAGCCGCGCCGACGTGTTGCGCGCGCGGCTCCGCCGCCACCTGGCGATTCGTCCTTTCCTTGACCGCCAGTACCGGCCGCGCGACGAGTATCGCATTCCTGCCGATGAAGTCATCGTCTGCCGTTGCGAGGAAGTCACCGCCGGCGCCATCCGCGCCCTGGTCGCGCTGGGCTGCGTCGGTCCCAATCAGGCCAAGTCTTTCAGCCGTTGCGGCATGGGTCCCTGCCAGGGCCTCCAATGCGGCCTGACGGTCACCGAACTCATCGCGCAGGCCGCAGGACTCACTCCGCAGGAAGTGGGCTACTACCGCATCCGCCCGCCGCTCAAACCTCTCACCTTGGGGCAACTGGCGGGAAAAACCATCCATGAACACGAAGTCATGCGCTTGAACGCGCAGGATTCCGAAACCTTTTTCACGGCGCTGGACCAACCGGCGCGCTTCAACAAGAAACTGACCACCGCCCTTAAAGAACATGAGCAACGCGTAATCAGCGAATGAGCGATCACGCCAGCAAGCGTAGCCCGTCATAAGTAGGGCGCAAAAGCGAAGCGCCTTGCGCCGGATGTGAGGCCGTGGTCGTCATCAGGAATAAAACAGGGCTTCGATTTCAGCGTTTTGCCCGTCAATATCATTGGGAACCTGAAATTTCCCAGCCGCGACACCGATGCACTTTTTCGCGTCAGACAAACAGACTGGACAATACGTGCCTCCTCGTCATTCCGGCGTAAGCCGGAATTCAGAATTAATCCCAACGTCGTCGCTGATTTCATCAGGACAGCACCGTAGATAAGCATGGCGCTTCTATACCTGATCGAGTAACATTTTCGATACCGGCAAAGCTTCCTCGTTAGGGATCAAATGACGCATTTTGTGTTAACCAGAGACAGTTTTGATAATCTGGTCTCAAGTCTTGGCAAAGTTCCGTCGCCTTTGTGGATTAACCACGGCGCTCTCTCGCCAAACGAGCTATCCGGGTTACGCCAGCAAGGTATTGATGTAAGCAGCTTCACAAAAGTCATCGCCCGGTCGAATGCGTCTGAATTTTCAGACGCGTTGATCACAATCCGGGAGCATCATCCCGGTCAAGCGCTGTAAGTGGAGTTCGAGCGTGAGTCTTGACAATTCATTCAAGCTGATGCCGTTTCACGGCGCGGCTTAATTCAAGCACCATGCCTTTCACACCCATCCATCTTGGCCCAGGCGCGGTCTTCAAGGCGCTCGGCGGACGGCATTTCAGCTTCATGGTTTTTGGCGGCACACAGGTGCTCATGGACATCGAGCCATTGGTGGGCATTCTACAGGACAAGGATATTCTGCATGGTTACACGCACACCTTGCTGGGTGCTCTGATTATCGGTGCTCTTGCTGGCTTCATTGGAAAGCCTATCAGCAGCATGGTGCTCAAATGGCGTTCAATTCCCCACTACCCACTCACCTGGCTTGCTTCGTTCGTTGGCGCTTACGTTGGCAGCTTTTCGCACATCATTCTTGACGCCATCATGCACGCTGACATGTCTCCGTGGTGGCCGATCGCATCTGGCAATCCACTGCTCGGCATCGTGAGCACTGATTATTTGGATCTGTCATGCCTGCTTGCTGGCGTCATTGGCGCCCTTATAATCGCTGTTCGCTTCAAGACTCATGGAAGGACTTGATAATTCAATGACGACTATGGAAAAAAATTACGTTCTCGCGCTTGACCAGGGCACTACCAGTTCGCGCGCGATTGTGTTCGACCCTTCGGGCAAGAGCATGGGTGTCGCGCAGAAGGAATTCACGCAAATCTATCCGAAAGCCGGTTGGGTTGAGCATGATGCGCTGGAAATCTGGGAAACGCAGATCGGCGTTGCCCGCGAAGTGTTGGAAAAGACGGGAATTTCTCCGGGCGAAATCGCCGCCATCGGCATCACCAATCAGCGCGAGACGACTGTCATCTGGGAAAAAGCGACCGGCAGGCCGATCCATAACGCCATCGTCTGGCAGTGCCGGCGCACGGCGGCCATCTGCGACATGTTGAAGGCTCGTGGCCTGGAGCCTTATGTGCGTGAGGCCACGGGCCTCGTTGTCGACGCCTATTTTTCCGGAACAAAGCTCAAATGGATTCTTGATAACGTCGAGGGCGCACGAAGCCGCGCCGAGCAGGGTGAACTGTTGTTCGGCAACATTGATACCTGGCTGATCTGGAACCTCACGCGCGGCAAGGTACACGCCACCGATTACTCGAACGCTTCGCGTACCCTGTTGTTCAACATCGGGACGCTGGAATGGGATGAGCAGATTCTCGATGCGCTGGATATTCCCCGATGCCTGCTGCCCGAGGTCAGGCCATCGAGCGGCATTTTCGGCCACACCGATGCGCAACTCTTTGCGGGCGCGGAAATTCCGATTGCCGGCGACGCAGGCGATCAGCAGGCGGCGTTGTTCGGTCAGGCCTGCTTTGACGCCGGCATGGCCAAGAACACTTACGGCACTGGCTGCTTCATGCTGATGAATACCGGCGAGAAACGCGTTCCCTCGCGCAACGGCCTGCTCACCACCATCGCCTGGGGCATTGACGGCAAGGTGGAGTACGCGCTGGAGGGCAGCATCTTCGTCGCCGGCGCGGCGGTGCAATGGCTGCGCGACGAACTGGAGCTGATCGACAATGCGGCGCAGTCCGAAGCGCTGGCCGCCGCCGTCCCCGACACTCACGGCGTTTATGTGGTACCGGCCTTCACCGGCCTCGGCGCGCCGTACTGGGACATGTACGCGCGTGGCGCCATTGTCGGCCTGACGCGCGGTGCCAACCGCAAGCACATCGTGCGCGCCACGCTCGAATCAATCGCCTACCAGACGCGGGACGTGCTGCAAGCCATGCAGGATGATTCTGGCATCATATTGCACTCACTCAAGGTTGACGGCGGCGCGGTCGCCAACAATTTCCTGATGCAGTTCCAGTCCGATATTCTCGGCGTTCCGGTCGAGCGTCCGAAAGTCACCGAGACGACTGCTTTGGGCGCGGCTTTCCTGGCGGGATTGGCGGTCGGTTTCTGGAAAGACAAGGCGGAAATCAGCGCCACCTGGAACACCGACCGAAGCTTCCAGCCAACCCTGCCCGCCCCGGCCCGCGAGGTGAAATACAAGGGCTGGACAAAGGCCGTGCAACGCGCGCGTCAGTGGGAAGAGGCCGAAAACTGACGGTATTTTCGAATGCGGACAGGGTACGTTTACGCCACGCTTTCCCTTGTCGGTGCACGACAGATATCGTATGCTACCGACGATTCTTAATGACGAGGTGGAACATGAAAATACGTAAGCTCTCGCCCAATTTTGCCGTCAGCGATATCAGGAAGACTGTGCAGTTTTATTGCGACGTTCTGGGTTTCAAATTGGTTATGGCGGTTCCTGAAACGCAAGACGGCATTGATCCGGTGTTTTCCGAGCAAAAACAATACGTTTATGCCGTGGTCGCCAACGAAGATGTGGAACTGATGTTCGAGCACACCGATACCTTCATGCAGGATATTCCATTGCCTCATCCTGAGAACATCGGCGCCAGCGTTTCGTTCTATATGGAAGTGGAGGAAATCGAAGCACTATATAAGGAAATCCGCCGTAAAAATGTTGCCACAACGGAATTGAAAACGACGTGGTACGGCATGCGCGAGTTTTATTTGCAGGACAATAACGGCTATATCCTCGGATTTGCGGAGAAGGCGGAATAGAGCGTTTTACGTTTCAGTACAGACAGTAGGGGCGAAAAAATTTTCGCCCCTACAATTTTTACCGTCATTCCTTTGATAGCCGGAATCCGGAAATTTGATGAACGGAACTGGGGTCCGGCTTTCACCGGGACGACGAAACCTGTATAGGTTGGGGTGAGCTTGCGAACCCCAACGAGTCATCCCAATGTTGGGGTTCGCAAGCTCATTCCAACCTATTTCGCATTGTTCGCGGCCGGTCTTCGCATCACGAACGATTTGCGGATGGAATGGCGCTGCAGCTCCTGTAAAGCTGTTCGTAGTTGGCCGCCGAATCGTCCCACGAAAAATTCTGTCGCATCCCCCTTCGCTGGACGTTCTTCCATGCCTCTTCGTTACGATAAAACCCGCAGGCTTCACGAATTCGGGCGCCGAGCGCCTGACGCGTCGCATCGTTGAAAACAAAGCCCGTGGCCCTGTCCACGGCAAGGCTTTCGTCATTGACGTCGACAACCGTGTCGGCCAGCCCGCCGACACGCCGCACCAGGGGTAATGTCCCGTAGCGCAGAGCATAAAGCTGCGTCAGGCCGCACGGCTCGAAACGCGATGGAACCAGCAGGATGTCGGCGCCCGCGATGAAACGATGCGACATCGATTCGTTATATCCGATGTGGACCGCCACATTATCAGGGTTGACCGACGCCGCGTAACGGAAACCCGCTTCGAGATCTCCTTCGCCCGTTCCCAATACAATCAACTGCGCCCCTTCCTGCAACAATTCGGGCAACGCCGCCAGGAGGAGATCCATCCCTTTTTGCGAAGTCAGGCGACTGACCACGGCGAAGAGCGGTCCGTGCGCTTCGGTCGATAGGCCGAATTCGAGCTGCAAAGCCCGTTTGCATACTTTCTTTCCGGTGAGATCGTCAGCCGAATAGGGCTTGTTGATCTTCGCATCACCCGGGTCCCACACCGTATAATCAACCCCGTTGAGAATCCCGGACAAATCCCACTTGCGGTCCCGCATCACCCCATCAAGCCCGCAACCGAATTCCGGCGTGCATATTTCCCGCGCATAATTCGGGCTTACCGTCGTGATCTTGTTCGAATACACCAGCCCCGCCTTCATGAATGAAAACATGCCATGGAATTCCATTCCGTGCGGGGTCATCTTGCGCATCGGCAGGTCGAGATCGTCATGGTATTCCATGGGAAAGATGCCACGGAACGCGAGATTGTGGATGGTGAAGACGGTGGGCACCTTCAAAGCCGGGTTCTGCGTAATGTAAGCGGGTGTCAAGCCGGCATGCCAATCGTGCGCATGCACGACCTCCGGCACCCACGCCGGATCAAGTTCCCCCGAAGCCAGATGCGCCGCCACCCAACCGAGCAACCCGAAACGACGATGGTTGTCGTTCCAGTCCTGCCCATCAGGGCCGACATAAGGATTCCCTTCACGGCGGAAGAAGAAAGACGCATCAATAACGTATGCCGTCATATTACTGTCTGGCAATCGACCCGCGTACAAGGTCACGGACGCAGCGCCGAAAACCGGGCCAATCCGCGTGACGGGTTGCAACCCGATAATCCCGTCGAGTACACCCGGAAAGCCCGGCAACAGCACGCGAACGTCGAAGCCGCGCTTGACCAGGGCCAGCGGCAAGGCGCCAAGCACGTCGGCCAGACCACCTGTTTTAACAAGAGGAAAAAGTTCAGAAGCAACGTGAAGTATACGCATGGGTTAAATTCATGTTAGTTTTTAAATCAGGGAAATGCTGAATAAATGCTTACGCGGACAAAAGACAGCCCGGCGCTTCGGCAGCAAGCTTGCAGGGGTGAAAAATTTTTCGCCCCTGCAATCTACAATCCCGCCTACATCCTGCTCGCTCATTTTCCCCACGTTTCCTCAACCTAAGCACTCCAGCATCTGCCTGGTCACCAAGGTCACGCCTTTGTCGGTCCGGCGGAAACGGCGCCTGTCCTCGGCGGCATCTTCACCGATGACCATGCCCGGCGGGATGCTGACGCCGTGGTCGATGATGCACAGGTTCAGGCGCGCGCCGCGCCCAACCTCCACGTCGGGCAACAGCACCGACCAGTTGATTTTGGAGTGAGAGTGTACGCGGCACGAGGAAAAGAGCAGCGAACGATTCAACTCACCCGAGATGATGCACCCCCCGGAAACCGTCGATTCGATGGCGACACCGTGACGATCAATCTGGTTGTGCACGAACTTGGCGGGAGGCAATTGCTGCTGGTAGGTCCATATCGGCCAGGCACGATCATACAGGTTCAAGGCCGGATCGGTCGCGGTCAAATCGATGTTCGCTTCCCAATACGCATCGACCGTCCCGGCATCGCGCCAGTAATTTTCCTTGTCCGGTCCCTCTTCCGGGGCATGCACGCAGCTACGGTTGAAAGAATGGGCATAAGCGACGCCGTTGCGCACCGCTTGCGGAATGATGTCTTTGCCGAAATCATGGCTGGAGGTCAGATCGGCGATGTCGCGCAACAGTTCGTTGTAAAGATATTGCGCATTGAAGATATAAATCCCCATGCTGCACAAGGAACTGTCAGGTTTTCCAGGCATCGGCGGCGGATCGGCGGGCTTCTCCACGAACTCCGTGATCCGGTTGCCGCCATCGACCGCCATGACACCGAAAGCCTTGGCGTCCTGCCTCGGGACTTCGATGCAGGCGACCGTACATTCCGCGCCACTCTCGACATGATCGACCAGCATCGCCGCATAGTTCATCTTGTAAACGTGGTCACCCGCCAGAATCAGCACATACTTTGGCGCCGGACGATAATTTTCGATGATGTCGATATTCTGATACACGGCATCGGCTGTCCCGCGGTACCAGGATTCTTCATCCACGCGTTGCTGGGCCGGCAGCAGGTCGACGAACTCGTTGATTTCGCCGCGCAGGAAGCCCCAGCTACGCTGGATATGGCGCAACAGGCTGTGCGACTTGTATTGCGTGACGACCCCGATGCGCCGGATGCCCGAATTGACACAGTTGGACATGGCGAAATCGACAATCCGGTACTTGCCGCCAAAATAGACGGCCGGCTTCGCGCGACGATCGGTCAGTTCGAACAAGCGGCTTCCCCGCCCCCCTGCCAAAACCAACGCAACCGTTTGGCCAGGCAATTGAAAAGTTCTTTTTTCTACCATTTGGCTACGCTCCTCTTGGTTTTAAACCTCTATAAAATCCTTCTGAGAAAACATCCCGGTCAACTGATTACATCCGGCGCATCCCGGCCTGTAATCGTTGCGATATTGGCTATCTTTTCCGCAAGAGCCACCAGAGGGGCCAGCGCCTCCTGCGTCGGAACCTCATGCAAGGCCGCATCCGCCACGTAACGTTCGAGATAGACCCGCAAGGTCGCGCCTTCGGTCCCCGTTCCGGACAGCCTGAAAACCACGCGCGAACCGCCTTGCAACAACACACGAACACCCTGCTTTTCACTGCGCGAGCCATCGACGGGATCGGTATAGGCAAAATCGTCGGCCAGCTCGACGCGCATGCCGGAAATCTCCGTACCGGCGAGCCCCGGCAATTTTCCGCGCAACTCGGCGAACAGTCTGTCCGCCTTGGCCGTTTCGATGCCTTCGTAATCATGCCGGGAGTAAACATTCCGGCCGAATTTCCGCCAGTGCTCGCGCACGATCTGCGGCGCCGTTTCGTTGCGCGCGGCCAGGATGTTCAGCCAGAAGAGCACAGCCCACAGGCCGTCTTTTTCCCGTACATGGTTTGACCCCGTTCCCGCGCTCTCCTCGCCGCACAAGGTAAGCTGGCCCGCGTCCAGCAGGCTGCCAAAGAACTTCCACCCCGTCGGCGTTTCGAAACAGGGAATACCAAGAGACTGCGCCACGCGATCGACCGCGCAACTGGTCGGCATCGAACGCGCCACGCCCGCCAGTCCACCGGAATACGCCGGAATATATTGGTAATTGGCGGCCAGCACAGCCAGACTGTCGCTCGGACTAACGATGAAATCGCGTCCGACAATCATGTTGCGGTCGCCGTCGCCATCCGAGGCCGCGCCAAAAGACAAACCCGAATGCGGGTCGGCGAGCGCCGCCACCAGATCGGCGGCATAAACCGGATTCGGGTCCGGATGACCGCCTCCGAAATCGGGCAGCGGGTCGCCATTGACTACCGTCCCGGCCGGCGCGCCCAGACGCCCCTCAAGAATCGCTTTGGCATACGGGCCGGTCACCGCGTGCATCGCGTCAAAACGCATACGGAATTCAGGCCGCGCAAGCAGTTCCGCTATCTTGTTGAAATCGAACAGGCTTTCTTGCAAAGCGGCGTAATCGGCGACCGGATCGATGACCTGAACCTTCATGTCGCCAAGCAGGGTTTCGCCAGGCACGCCCAGATCGATGTCCGGCGCATCGACGTACTTATAGACACTGATCGACCGGGAGCGCTGATACACCGCTTCGGTGAAAGTCTCGTTGGCCGGCCCGCCGTTGGCGAGGTTGTACTTGATCCCGAAATCGCCATCGGGGCCGCCGGGATTGTGGCTGGCGGAAAGGATGATGCCGCCAAACGCCGCCTGCTTGCGGATGACCGCGCTCGCCGCCGGCGTGGAGAGAATGCCGTTCTGCCCGACCAGAACCCGGCCGAATCCGGCGGCGGCGGCCATGCGCAAGATGATCTGGATCGCCGTGTCGTTGAAATAACGGCCATCACCGCCAAGCACCAGCGTTTTGCCCTGCTGCCCGGACAGGTTGTCGAAAATCGACTGGACGAAATTCTCCAGATAACCCGGCTGGGAAAACACCTTGACCTTCTTGCGTAAACCGGACGTCCCCGGTTTTTGTCCATCGATGGGTTGGGTGGAAACGCTTACGACATTCATTTGACTCCCCCTGAAATCATGTTTATGCAGCGCGCTCTGACAGAAACACTCAGGATTGCTCGCGACAGAACGCCAGCAAGGCCTGCGTGGAAGGATCGAAGGCCGAAGCCAGCGACGGATCGGCGAATGCGGGAAGTATCCGGCTGGCCACGGCCTTGCCGAGTTCCACTCCCCATTGATCGAAGGAATTAATGCCCCAGATCGCGCCCTGGACGAACACCTTGTGCTCGTAAAGCGCCACCAACGCCCCCAGTGTTGCGGGAGACAGACTTTTCAGGAGCAGAGTCGACGACGGCTGGTTGCCCGCGAAAACACGATGGGGCACCAGGCTGGCGATCTGTTCCGGAGCCACCCGCTCCTTCTCCATGCTTTCCCGCACTTCGTCTTCCGTCTTGCCGAAGGCGAGCGCGGAACTCTGCGCGAAGCAGTTCGACAACAGGGCTTCCTGATGCCCCGGCAAGGGGTAATCGGAACGAACCGAAGCGATGAAGTCACAGGGAACCAGGCGCCCGCCCTGATGCAGGAGCTGGAAGAAGGCATGCTGGCCGTTGTTGCCAAGCTCTCCCCAGACGATCGGGCACGTCTCGCTGCCCACGGGACCACCCGCAATGCTGACCGACTTGCCGTTGCTCTCCATTTCAAGCTGTTGCAAAAACGACGGGAGGTACTTGAGCGATTCGTTGTAGGGCAAGACCGTGTGGGTCGTCGCGCCCAGGAAATTGGTGTTCCAGAGACCGATCAGCCCCATGATCACCGGCAGATTTTGCGCGAACGGTGCCGTCCGGAAATGCTCATCCATGCGCTCGGCGCCATGCAGCAGTTCGTCGAAGGCATGCGGCCCGATGGCGATCATCAGCGAGAGCCCGACGGCCGACCACAGCGAGTAACGTCCGCCGACCCAATCCCAGATCGGAAACACACGATCGGGACTGACGCCGAATGCGGCCGCGCGTTCGGGTCTGCTGGAAACCGCCACAAAATGATCGCCCAGATTAACGTCCTCGCCCAGATTGGCCTTCAGCCAGTTGCGCGCCGTTTCGGCGTTGAGCAGGGTTTCCTGAGTAGTAAAAGTCTTGCTGACGAGGACGAACAGCGTCGACCGGGGGTCGAGCGTCTGCAACAACGGGGCCAGTTGGGCGCCGTCGAGATTCGACACGTAATGCACGTTCAGCGCCGGATGCGCCAGCGAACGCAAGGCCTGATTCACCATCTTTGGCCCCAGGTCGGAACCGCCGATGCCGATATTCACCACATCGCGAATCACCGTTCCGGGATTCCCCAGGCCATGTCCCGCGCGTAGCAGCTCGGCGAGCTGGGCCATCCGGGCGCGAGTCGCCAGAACTTCCGGCATCACGTCCATCCGCGCGCCCGGAAATGGCGCCGATGAGCGCCGCAAAGCCACGTGCAGGACGGAACGGTCTTCGGTGACATTGATGCGCTCGCCGTCAAACATGCGCTGAATGTATCCCGCAACGGAAGACGCCTCGGCCAGCTTGATCAGCAGGTCGAGTGTCTCCCTGGTCAGGCGCTGTTTGGAAAAATCATAAAGGATATCTTCGAACGACAGGCTCAGGGAAGCCACCCTGCCGGAATCGTCCGCGAAGAAATCGCGAAGGTGTTTCTTTCCAAGCTTTTGGTGGTGGGCAATCAAGGCAGCCCATGCGGGTGAGGCTGTATTTACCATTCTGGCAATCTCCGATGACTTGTTTTTTATGACCACTCCGCCTAAGAGCCGAAAACCCCGGCAGGCAACGAAACCAAAGCTATTCTATGCCTAATGTTTACTATTCCGCGAGACTTGAAGCACAAAAAATTTTGCGTCAGAATCCCTTGAATCAAATACCCCCGGCAAAGCCGGAAGCCTGGTTTAGCGCCATTAGCCATTTCGCGGCAAAAGCTCGCGCATGTTCAACAGGTAATTTCAGTTGCGTAAACCATTTCGCAACTCCGTATCGCTGGCGCCATCCCCCCGTTCGGGCTCGTAATCACCATCCAGGCAGCAGCAATCATGTGTTGGCAGGCAAAGATACACCTGATGCTCTTCATTCCCGGTAAAACGCTATCCAACTGGAAATTTGTATTAAATTGTCGCATAATAACGGACTTCTACTGGTGATGAAACACGTGCCATACCCCGGTAAGAATGTCCCGTACATTCCAGCAACCAGAGTTAAACCTCGTGTTGTTTTCTTTCTTTATCTTCTGCATCCGGGAGTCTCGGAGTGCCATGAAAGGTTCCACACGCATCATCGCCGGTTTCGGTATCCGTTTTTTAATGAGAAAGGTGAATTATGACTATCAAGGTTGGCATCAATGGTTTCGGTCGCATCGGACGCATGGTCTTCCGGGCGGCGGTACAAAATTTCAGCGACATTGAGATCGTCGGCATCAACGACCTGCTTGAGCCCGATTACGTTGCCTACATGCTCAAGTTCGATTCCGTGCACGGTCGCTTCAAGGGAGAGGTTTCCGTCGAAGGTAACCAACTGATCGTCAATGGCAAAAAAATTCGTCTGACCGCCATCAAGGATCCCGCCGAACTCAAGTGGAACGAAGTCGGCGCCGAAATCGTCGTCGAATCGACCGGTCTGTTCCTGACCAAGGAAACCTGCCAAAAACACATTGACGCCGGCGCCAAAAAAGTCATTCAGAGCGCTCCGTCCAAGGACGACACCCCGATGTTCGTGTTCGGCGTCAACCACAAGGCCTACGCCGGCCAGACGATCATCTCCAACGCTTCCTGCACGACCAACTGCCTGGCCCCGCTGGCCAAGGTCATCAATGACGCCTTCGGCATCAAGCGCGGCCTGATGACCACGGTGCACGCCACCACCAACACCCAGAAGACTGTCGACGCCCCGTCGAACAAGGACTGGCGCGGCGGACGCGGCATCCTGGAAAACATCATCCCCTCCTCGACCGGCGCCGCCAAGGCCGTCGGCAAGGTGCTTCCCGAACTGAACGGCAAGCTCACCGGCATGTCGATCCGCATCCCCAGTTCCGATGTATCGGTTGTTGACCTCACCGTCGAACTGAGCAAACCCGCCGACTACGCCGCGATCAAGGCCGCGATCAAAAAAGCCGCCGACGGTGAACTCAAGGGCATTCTCGGCTACACCGAAGAAAAAGTGGTGTCGACCGATTTCCGTGGCGACGCGCGCACCTCGATCTTTGACGCCGACGCCGGCATCGCGCTCGATCCGACCTTCGTCAAGCTGATCGCCTGGTACGACAATGAATGGGGCTATTCCAACAAGGTTCTGGAAATGGTCCGCGTCTTGTCCGCCAGGTAACGATTCCACGACAAAAGGGCATCCCCAGGTGCCCTTTTTTGCACTTCCAATTTCCGAAGAAGGTTTTACCATGACTTTCAAACGTCTTACCGATCTCGATGTGGCCGGCAAGCGCGTTTTCATCCGCGCCGACCTGAATGTTCCCCAGGATGACAAGCTGGTCATCACCGATGACACGCGTATCCAGGCCGCCTTGCCCGGCATCCGGTATGCTCTGGAGAAGGGCGCGGCGGTAATGGTCACCTCGCACCTCGGTCGTCCGACCGAAGGTGAATTCAAGTCCGAGGACTCGCTCGCCCCGGTCGCCCAGCGCATGTCTGAACTGCTCGGTAAGAAAGTCCGCCTGGTCCAGAACTGGGTCGACGGCGGCTTCGAGGTAAAGCCTGGAGAAGTCGTGTTGCTGGAAAACGCCCGTTGCAACAAAGGCGAGAAGAAATGCAGCGACGAGCTGTCGCAGAAGATGGCCGCACTGTGCGACATCTGGGTAATGGACGCGTTCGGTACTGCGCACCGCGCCGAAGCCACGACCTATGGCATGGGCAAATACGCCAATGTCGCCTGCGCCGGCCCATGCGTGGCTTCCGAGCTCGAGGCGCTGACCAAGGCGCTGGCCCACCCGGCGCGACCGTTGGTGGCCATCGTCGCCGGTTCCAAAGTCTCGACCAAGCTGACCGTGCTCGAAAGCCTGTCCGCCAAGGTCGACCAGTTGGTCGTTGGCGGCGGCATCGCCAATACCTTCCTGTTCGCTTCCGGCAAAAAAATCGGCAAATCGCTGGCTGAAAAAGATCTCGTCGACCAGGCCAAGTCCGTGATGGCCAAGGTCAAGGTTCCGCTGCCGACCGATGTCGTCTGCGCCAAGGAGTTCTCGGCCACGGCGATAGCCATCGTCAAGAGCATCGACGATGTCGCCGACGACGACATGATCCTCGACATCGGTCCGCAGTCGGCCAAAGCGCTCGCCGAAATCGTCGCCCAAGCCGGCACGGTCGTGTGGAACGGCCCGGTCGGCGTTTTCGAGATGGACGTGTTTGCCAACGGCACCAAGGAACTGGCCAGGGCCATCGCGGAGTCGAAGGCTTTCACGCTGGCCGGTGGCGGCGATACGGTTTCGGCCATCAACGTCTTCAATATCCAGGACAAGGTCGGCTACATTTCAACCGCCGGCGGCGCTTTCCTGGAATTCCTGGAAGGCAAGCGTCTACCCGCCGTAGATATCCTTGAGTCGCGCGCCAGTGACTGAGTTACGTCAAAAAAAAGCCCTGGTGAACGATAGGCCAGCGACGCCATGCATCGGTCTACCGATTGCGTGTAGTCTGGCCTTTCGGGCATCAGGATAAATGTAGCCTGTGGAGAACCGCAATTGCCCCTGGCGGAATTTACTGGTACTTGGATAGATGTCAGGTGTTTTATACTCATATTTACGCCACAAAAAACTGTTACTAGGAGAAAAGCAGATGACAAGAGAAGCGAAGCTGGAAAAGCTATCCGCGAAGCGAGAAGAAGTATTGCTCGGAGGAGGAAAGAAACGCATCGCGAAACAGCATGAAGGTGGCAAGATGACGGCGCGCGAGCGGATAGACGAACTGCTTGATCCAGGCAGTTTTGTCGAACTGGACCAATTCATCACCCACCGTGGTACCGAATTTGGCATGGCCGGTACTGTCGCGCCGGGTGAAGGCGTCGTTACCGGTTACGGCACCATCGATGGTCGCCTGATCTACATTTTCTCCCAGGACTTTACGGTACTGGGCGGTTCCCTGGGAGAAATGCACGCTGCCAAAATCTGCAAGGTTATGGACCTGGCGGTCAAAGTCGGCGCGCCCGTCGTCGGCATCAACGACAGCGGCGGCGCGCGCATTCAGGAAGGCGTTGACGCCCTGAACGGCTACGGAGAAATCTTCAAACGCAACACCCACGCCTCGGGCGTCATCCCGCAAATCTCTGTCATCATGGGACCCTGCGCCGGTGGCGCGGTCTATTCCCCGGCGCTGACCGACTTTGTCTTCATGGTAGACAAATCCAACATGTTCATCACCGGCCCGCAAGTCATCAAGGCCGTCACCGGAGAGAACGTGTCCGCTGAAGACCTCGGCGGCGCCATGACCCACAACCGCACCAGCGGCAATGCTCATTTCTTCGCCAGCGACGAACACGAATGCATCGCGCAAATACACCGGCTGCTCACCTTCCTGCCGGAAAACAACCTCGAAGGCCCGCAAGCTCGTGAATGCAGCGACCCGGCGGAAAGAATGGAAGCGATCCTCGCCGAGCTCGTCCCGGACGATTCCAACAAGGCCTACGACATGAAGGCCGTGATCACGGCGATCGCCGACGACCAGGACTTCTTCGAAGTCCAACCCTACTACGCGCTCAACATCCTCACCGGCTTCATCCGGCTCAACGGCATCAGCGTCGGCGTCATCGCCAACCAGCCGCGCGCCCTGGCCGGTTGCCTGGACGTCAACGCCTCGGACAAAGCCAGCCGCTTCATCCGCTTCTGCGACGCCTTCAGCATCCCCCTGCTGACTTTCGTCGACACCCCCGGCTATCTTCCCGGCGTCGCGCAGGAACACGGCGGCATCATCCGGCATGGCGCCAAACTGCTCTACGCCTATTCCGAAGCCAGCGTGCCCAAACTTACCGTCATCACCCGAAAAGCCTACGGCGGTGCTTATCTCGCCATGTGCGCCAAAGCCTTGGGGGCGGACACCGCGATCGCCTGGCCTACCGCGCAGATCGCCGTCATGGGCGCCCAGGGCGCGGCCAACATCGTCTTCCGCAAGGAAATCGACGAAGCCTCCGACCCGCAGGCCAAGCGGCAGGAGAAAATCGCCGAATATGACGAAAAATTCGCCAACCCCTACTGCGCCGCCTCCCGTGGCTTGGTCGACCTGGTGATCGAACCGGAAAAGACCCGTTACTACCTGATCAAATCGCTCGACGCCCTGCTCACCAAGAAAGAAACGCGGCCGGGTAAAAAGCACGGCAACGTGCCACTTTGAACGGTATGACAAGGAGAATCCCATATGAACCCTGAAACACTTGCCCTGGGTATACGGACGACAGTCGTCGGACTGGGTGTTGTCTTTTTCGTCCTGGCTGCCCTCTGGTTCCTGACTTCACTGCTGGATCGGGTCGTCGAATCAATGAATCGTAAACCGCTGGCGGCATGACAAGGAGAACCCCCACATGAATCCTGAAACACTTGCCTTGGGCGTACAAACAACCGTCGTCGGACTGGGCGTTGTCTTCCTTGTCCTGGTCACCCTCTGGTTCCTGACCTCACTGCTGGACCAGGTGGTCGAATCCGCGAGCAAACAATCGCCGGCGCCCGTCGCACGTCCTGCTCCGGCTACTGCCACACCGGCCCCCGCTCCGGCGGCAACCGGTCTGAGCCCGCAGACCGTTGCCGCGATCATGGGCGCCGTTTCCGCTTTTAGCGGCGCCCCGCTCGAAGCGCTCAAATTCACGGCCATCCGCCGCGCAAGCGGTATGCATACCGGCTGGAGTCAAAACGGCGTCAACGAAATCATCCAAACCCGACAACAATTCTTGTAATTCTTTCAAAGAGGAAATCCGAAATGAAAAAGTATAACGTCATCGTCAACGGCGAAACCTTTTCCGTGGAAGTAGAAGACATCGGCGGCGCCGCCACCAGTGCTCCCGCCCCTGCTCCCGTCGCGCGGCCCGCGCCTGCCGCCGCAGCTCCTGCGCCGACCCCGGCTCCTGCGCCGACCCCGGCTCCCGCGCCCGCCACCGCTCCGGCGGCCGCCGGCGGCAACAGCGTAGCCAGTCCCCTGCCTGGTACCATCCTGCGCATCAACGTCAAAGTCGGCCAGGCAGTCAAGGTCGGCGATGTCCTCCTGGTGCTCGAAGCCATGAAAATGGAAAATGACATCACCGCCACGGCCAGCGGCACGGTCAAGACCATCCATGTCAATCAGGGCGCAACCGTACAAACCGGCGACCTGTTGATCTCTCTGTAAGACGAAAAACGATATCAATAGGAGATTTGCATGGATATTCTGGGAGCAATAAACGATTTCTGGCAACAGATGGGTATCATCCACATGGAATGGCGGCAGGGCGTGATGATTCTGATCTCCCTCCTGCTGCTCTTCCTGGCCATCAAGAAAGGCTTCGAACCCTTGCTGCTGGTTCCGATCGCCTTCGGCATGTTGCTCGCCAACATCCCTCTGGGCGGCATCATGATGGAGCCGGTATACGAGCTTGGTAAAGACGGCATCCCGGTACTGAAGGAAGTCGGCGGACTGCTTTACTATATCTACCAAGGTGATCACTTGGGCATCTTCCCGCCCCTGATCTTCCTGGGCATCGGCGCCATGACCGACTTCGGCCCGCTGATCGCCAACCCCAAGACCCTGCTCTTGGGCGCGGCGGCGCAATTTGGAGTCTACATCACCTTCTGGGGCGCGCTGGTGATCAACGACCTCGTTCCAGGGATCACCTTCACCCCCGGCGAAGCCGCCTCAATCGGCATCATCGGCGGCGCGGACGGCCCGACGGCGATCTACCTGGCAACCAAACTCGCGCCGCATCTGCTCGGCCCGATCGCGGTCGCAGCCTACTCCTACATGGCCTTGGTGCCGATCATCATCCCACCGATGGCCAGGTTGTGCACCACACGGGAAGAGCGGCTGATCCGCATGGAACAGTTGAAGCCGGTGAGTAAACAGACCAAGATCATCTTCCCGATCGTCACCACGATTGTCGTCTCCCTGATCATCCCGCCGGCCACGCCGCTGATCGGCATGCTGATGCTGGGTAACCTGTTCCGGGAATGCGGCTCGACGGACCGGCTCTCCGACACCGCGCAAAACGCGATGATCAACATCGTCACGATCCTGCTGGGCATCTCGGTCGGCGCTACTGCCGATGGCAAACTATTTCTGCAAGCGCAGACCATCGCCATTTTCGTTCTGGGCAGCTTCGCCTTTGCCGGCGGCGCGATGGGTGGCACGATCGTAGCCAAGGTCATGAACCTGTTCCTGAAGAAGAAGATCAATCCTCTGATCGGCGCGGCCGGCGTATCCGCCGTTCCCATGGCGGCGCGCGTGGTGCATAAGATGGGTCAGCAGGCCGATCCCACCAACTGGCTTCTGATGCACGCCATGGGCCCCAATGTCGCCGGGGTCATCGGCACCGCCGTCGCTGCAGGTATGTTCCTTTCGCTCTTCCCCGTTCATTGAGCGGACCGGATCATGAAAAATACCAGCTCGCGTAGGGCGGAAAAGCGAAGCGCCTTCCGCCGGATGTGATGACGTCGTCTTTCGAGAGCATCCATCGCTTGCCATACGGCGGAAGGCGGCCTTCGGCCTTTTCCGCCCTACGCGCTGGCGGAAATCATCTCAAGAGTTTGTAAATTTCCAGGGGGAAGATCTCGGCGGCGAACTTTGCCACGGCGGGAACGATGCGCTTGAAGTGTTCGCTGTTCTTGTGGGCTTCCAGTTTTTCGGGGCTTTCCCATTCCTCAATGAAGGTGATGGTGTTCGGGGCGCCGTCCAGTTCATAGAGTTCATAGGTGAGGCAACCGTCTTCCTTACGGGTTTTGGCGATCATTTCTTCGTAAAGCGCGAGGACTTTTTCTTTCGTGCCGTCTATCAGGGTCTTTTTCGAGACTACTTTAATCATGACAAATTCCTTTTCCATTGAGGTTGTTGTTGGAAATCCATCATACCACTGGAAGATGCCATCACCCATAGCCCCCCGGTGAGGTTGCGAACAGGTAAAATCCCTTATTCCCGCCTGCGCCTATCCATAAAGGAATACCATGCCCCGTCTCACCAAAATTGTCGCCACGCTCGGACCGGCTTCAAGAGATCCGAAGATAATCGAAACGATGATTCGCGCCGGCCTTGACGTCGCCCGGCTCAATTTTTCGCACGGCAAGGCGGAAGATCATGTTCAGACAGCGGAAGAAGTACGGCGCATCGCCGCCGAGGTCGGCCATCCGGTGGGCATCCTCGCCGACCTGCAAGGGCCGAAGATCCGCATCGGCAAATTCGAGGAAGGCAGAATTCAGCTCGCGACAGGGGATCGCCTGATTCTGGACGCCCAATGCGAGCTTGGCAATCAGGAACGTGTCGGACTCGACTACAAGGATCTTCCCCGTGATGTGAGCCCCGGCGACATTCTCCTGCTCGATGACGGGAAGATCGTCCTGGAAGTCGAAAACGTCCAGGGATCGGAGATATTAACCGTCGCCCGTCATGGCGGGATCCTCTCCAACAACAAAGGCATCAACCGCCAGGGCGGCGGTCTGTCCGCCCCGGCGCTGACCGCCAAGGACATGGACGACATCAAGACGGCAGCCGCGATCGGCGCCGACTTCCTCGCCGTTTCCTTTCCCAAGAGCGCCTCGGATATGTACATGGCGCGCCAGTTGATGCTCGCTGCGGGAGGCCGTGCGCTGACCATCGCCAAAATCGAGCGAGTTGAAGCCGTCGCCGCGCTCGAAGAAATCCTCGACGCCTCCGACGGACTCATGGTCGCTCGCGGCGATCTCGCCGTGGAAGTCGGCGACGCGGCCGTCCCGGCCTTGCAGAAACGGATGATTCGTCTGGCGCGCGAGAAGAACAAGCTGGCGATTACGGCAACGCAGATGATGGAATCGATGACCCATTCGCCGACGCCGACGCGCGCCGAGGTCTCCGACGTGGCCAACGCCGTGCTCGACGGAACCGATGCCGTGATGCTCTCGGGCGAGACCGCCACCGGCGATTTCCCGGTGGAGACCGTCGAGGCCATGGCGCGCATCTGTCACGAGGCCGAGCGTTCCCTGCCGATTACCCTCGACCGCCAATTCCTCGACCGGACCTTTACCCGCATCGATCAGTCGATCGCCATGGCGGCGATCTTTGCGGCCTACCATCTCGACGTCAAAGCCGTGGCCGCGCTGACCACGACCGGATCGACCACGCTGTGGATGAGCCGCCTTAACTGCGGACTGCCCATTTTCGGCCTGACGGAAGATCCGGCAGCGCTCTCGCGCATGACACTTTTCCGCGAGGTTTTTCCCCTGTTGCTTCATGACTTGAACAGCGACCGTGACCTGTTGCGCCTCAAGGCCGAGAAACGTCTTCTTGAAGCGGGCGTGGTCGCCAAGGGCGATCTGATCGTCTTGTCTTACGGCGATAAAATGGGCCAGAGAGGCAGCACCAACACGATCAGCATCGTCCGGGTCGGTGAACCAGGAATCAGAGATCAGATGTCAGGTGCCAGAGCGGCGTAAACCCCACCGTGGGGATGGCCTATAGGCTGGTACGTTGGGGTTCGCAAGCTCACCCCAACCTATTCGCGCTCAATTCAAACATTAGGAGGCTGCAATGCTCAATGTGATTGTTCGTATCCTGTGTTTCTATTGTTGCAGCTTGTTCTGATAGCAGTATTTTGTTATACGCGATTTTTGTACAGCCCAGTCATCTACGGCAATGACCTTTTAGTTCAAGGAGTCGTCATCAGAGTATTCAAAGAAAGCGCCCTAACTGTTATTCCTATTATTGTGTGCGCTTTGTGCTCTTTTGCCGTTATCCCAAGGAAATTCCCTTGGATAAAGTCTCTGCTTCTTCTCGCCAGTGAGGTTTATCTGGCTTCCTTGGTTAAGAACGGTGGGAGTTTCCTTGGCTTCGGCATTCTATTTTTCGATCTCTTTGATTTTGTCATAATTGTTGCAATCATTATTGATTGTCTAAAAGCATTGTCTGAGCGCAACACGTCAAAACTGGCATCCTAACATGGCGCGCAACCTCGCTCCCTTCGGTCGCTGGAAAATAGGGGACGTACCACGATTTTTACAGATAACATTCACGCGGCATGCGAAAACACCGCGATACTCAAAAATCCGGTATCGCGGTTTTTCTTTCCGGACACCCTGCTCCCTTTCGGAGTTGCCTTATAATTTGATGTTTTTGCAAGCATCTCCGGAAAGCGACGCCATGACCCAAGCCCTTTACGAATCTTCCATCAAGAGCCTGCCGCTGTTAGGTCGCGGCAAGGTACGCGACATCTACGCCGTCGGTGATGACAAGCTGTTGATCGTGACCAGCGATCGCCTGTCGGCCTTCGACGTGATCCTGTCCAATCCAATCCCTTCCAAGGGGAAGGTGCTCACGCAACTGGCCAATTTCTGGTTCGGTAAACTCGCGCACATTCTGCCCAATCAGTTGACCGGCATCGACCCGCAAAGCGTGGTCGCGGCTGACGAACGTGAACAGGTGATCGGACGCGGCCTGGTGGTCAAGCGCCTGAAGCCCTTGCCGATCGAGGCCGTGGTGCGCGGTTACCTGATCGGATCGGGCTGGAAGGACTACCAGCAGACCGGCGCCGTGTGCGGCATCAAGCTGCCGGCCGGACTGCAATTGGCGGCCAAATTGCCGGAACCGATCTTCACCCCGGCCAGCAAGGCGGAACAGGGTGAACACGACGAGAATATTTCCTTCGAGCAGGCACAGATCAACTGCAACGCGACATTAGCCGATATCCTCAAGGGAACCGGCAAGACCGGCGCGCAGGCCGCTGCCGAGGCGCGTGACGCGGCCATCGCGCTTTACTCGGAGGCGGCAGATTTCGCGCTGACTCGCGGCATCATCATCGCCGACACCAAATTCGAATTCGGCGTCGATGCCGCCGGCACGCTGCATCTGATCGACGAGGCGCTGACGCCGGACTCCTCGCGCTTCTGGCCGGCCGACTCCTACAAGCTGGGCAGCAACCCGCCCTCGTATGACAAGCAGTACGTGCGCGACCACCTGGAAACGCTCGACTGGAACAAGAAAGCGCCGGCCCCGTCGCTGCCGGCCGAGGTCATCGCGCGCACCAGTGAAAAATATATCGAGGCTTTCGAGCAACTTACCGGTCAGAAACTGGCCGACTGATTGTAAATCTCTGAGTTCTGGCCCTCACCCGCCCCTTCGGGGCACCCTCTCCCGCAAGCGGGCGAGGGGGAATACTCTCCCTTCTCCCTGCTGGGGAGAAGGTGGCCGAAGGCCGGATGAGGGGGATATCCGCGCTTAACTGCTTTTTCCAGACTGATGTATTTACCGACCTGCTTTTTTTCCAGAATTAAAATATGACCGTCTCCAACCCGCTGCTCGATTTTTCCGGCCTGCCCCGCTTCGATGTCATTTTCCCGGCGCACGTTCAGCCGGTCATCACTCAACTGCTGGACGACAACCGGGCGCTGGTGGAACGCTTGGCCGACGACCCGCGCCCGGCGTCGTGGGGCAGCTTCGCCGCGCCGCTTGCCGACGGCATCGAGCGCCTCTCGCGCGCCTGGGGCATCGTCGGCCATCTGCATTCGGTCAACGACGTTCCGGACTGGCGCAACGCGTACAACCAGATGCTGCCGGAGGTTTCACGCTTCTATGCCGAACTCGGTCAGAACCTGAAACTCTTCGCCAAATACAAAGCCATCCTTGAGGGCGCCGAATATCCCACGCTCTCACCAGCACGGCGCAAAATCATCGACAACGAAGTTCGCGATTTCCGCCTGTCAGGCGCCGAATTGCCGGAAGACAAGAAGCCGCGTTTCCAGGCCATCCAGGAAGAACTGGCCGCGCTCGCCGCCAAGTTCTCGGAAAATCTGCTCGATGCGACCAACGCTTTCGCCGAGATTGTCACCGACGAAGCGGAACTGTCCGGATTGCCGGCTGATGTCATCGAGGCCGCGCGTGAAGCTGCAGAGAAAGACAACAAAGCCGGCTGGAAATTCACCCTGCACATGCCCTCCTACTGGCCAGTATTACAGTTCGCTGACAGCCGTCGTTTGCGCGAAGCCCTCTATCACGCGTCCGCCACACGCGCTGCGGAATTCGGCCCGAGTGAACTCGACAATACGCCGCTGATCCGGCGCATCCTCGAACTGCGTCAGGAAGAAGCGCGGATGCTCGGCTACCGTAATTTCGCGGAAGTTTCACTGGCTCCCAAGATGGCCGAATCCGTCGAACAAGTGCTCGGCTTCCTGCGCGACCTGGCGAAAAAAGCCAGGCCTTTCGCGGAAAAGGATGTGGCCGAACTGCGCGACTTTGCGCGGCGGGAATTGCATCTGGAAACGCTCGAAGCCTGGGACATGGGTTACGCCTCGGAAAAACTGCGTGAAAAGCGCTACGCCTTTTCCGAACAGGATGTCAAACCGTATTTCACCGAGCCCAAGGTGCTGGCCGGACTGTTCCACGTCATCGAATCGCTTTACGGCATGCGCATCAAGCCCGACAGCGCGCCGGTATGGCATGAGGATGTGCGCTTTTTCCGCATCGAAAATGCGGATGGCGAACTGGTCGGACAGTTTTATCTCGATCCCTACGCCCGCGAAACCAAGCGCGGCGGCGCCTGGATGGACGAAGCGATTTCCCGCCGCCGCCTCGCATCAGGCATGCAAAAACCAGTGGCTTATCTGGCCTGCAATTTCCCGCGTCCGGTCGGCGAAAAGGACGGGAAACCACGGCCGGCGACGTTCTCGCACAGCGATGTCGAAACCCTGTTCCACGAAGCCGGTCATGGCTTGCATCATTTGCTCACGCGCGTCGAGGAACTCGGCGTCTCGGGGATTCACGGCGTTGAATGGGACGCCGTCGAACTGCCCTCGCAGTTCATGGAAAACTATTGCTGGGACTGGGATGTGCTGCGCCGGATGTCGGGCCACGTCGATACCGGGGAAGCCTTGCCGCGCGAGCTGTTCGACAAAATGCTCGCCGCGCGCAACTTCCAGAGCGGCATGCAGACCGTGCGCCAGATTGAATTCGCCTTGTTCGATATGTTGCTGCACAGCGAATTCAATCCGCATGATTCGCGTGAAAAACACAGCGCGCCCGGCGTACTTGACCTGCTCCGCGCGGTGCGCGAAGAAGTCGCCGTCACTTTCCCGCCCGCCTGGAACCGCTTCCCGAACAGCTTCTCGCATATTTTTGCCGGCGGTTACGCGGCGGGATATTACAGCTACAAGTGGGCGGAAGTTCTTTCCGCCGACAGTTACGCGGCTTTCGAGGAAGCGGGCAATCCCTTCGATCCGGGTGTCAGTCAACGTTTTCTTGATGAAATCATCGCTGTCGGCGGCGCCCGCCCGGCACTGGAAAGCTTCCGCGCCTTCCGCGGCCGCGATCCCCAGGTTGATGCTTTGCTGCGACACAGTGGTATGATCGCGAATTAGTGTTTAAGCATTTTTTGGAGGATTACGTTATGTTTGCATATCGCTTCATACTATTTTGTGCCGCATTCGCAATCGTTTTACCGAGCAGTGCCCAAACAACTTATCGCTGGGTCGATAGCACCGGGCAGACCGTTTTTTCCGACCAGCCGCCCGCGCCCGGAACTAAATTCGTTGAAATACAAGAAGGAGCAAAACAGGCAAACGCTCCCGAGATTCCATTTGCCACGCGCCAGGCTGCGGAAAAATATCCCGTCACTCTCTATACCGCCGCCAGTTGTACCGAAACCTGCGTCCGGGCGCGTGCCCTGCTCAACGACCGTGGTGTTCCGTTCTCTGAAAAACTGCTCACCAGTCAAGAGGAAGTCGCTGGAATCGCCAAGCAGATGGGCAATGAATCGTTCATCCCTGGCTTGAAGGTTGGATCACAGAATTTCCCCGGTTTCGAGTCAGGATCGTGGAACAATCTGCTCGATTTGGCGGGTTATCCGAAAACCGCCCCGTACGGCAGTAAACCCTCGGGCGTATTTGCCAAATGAAACTCACCCGTTTATAAATCCTTATTGCTTACACTAACGAGCAGCAGTTGATGCCTGGTTTATAGCGCGATAAGGCAAAGACGACACACAGCGATTCAGAAATGGAACAATATGTATCTATTTCATTTGCCAATATCATCAATCGCGTCTATAGTCGAATTCGCTGATTAACGGCACAGAAATTTTTCTTAATTTTCTTATATTTTTGTATTTAAATCGATCTGACAGGAAGGAGTGTTTATGGACTCGTATCAGTCGATACTGGCTAAAATTTCCGTACTTGAAAAAAAAGCTTCTGCGCTACGAGATACCGAAAAAAAGCGCGTCATTACCGAAATACGTAAATTGATTGAAAAGCACGACATCCAGGCGGCCGAGCTGTTCTCGGATGTCAGGCCCCTTGTCGGCAGGCTCGCTGCCGGTAAGTCCGTTGCTGGCAAGTCCGTTGTCAGCAAGTCAGTCCGCGCCCCTAAAAAGCGCTTTCGTCCTCCCAAATATCAGGATCCGGCCACGGGGAAAACCTGGAATGGACTTGGCAAAAAGCCGGGCTGGCTGGTTGGCGACAGAGATGCATTCCTTATAGCCACGCAAGTTGGAGCTGCTGACGATACGCCCAAGGCAAAGAAAAACGCGCCAGTAAAAGCGAAGTCGTTGGCCGCCAAAAAATCGGGGGCGCTCAAAGCGACGAAAGCTGCAAAAACAGGAACAAAGCAGAAAAGACGTAAAACAGTCCGGAAAACGGCTGCGCAAGAAAAAGACTTGATCGTTGGCGCCATGGACGCTCTGTCGGCTGCTGAGTGACCGTCTTTCCATGAGGGTTCATCGCCGCCCGATGACCCTCGTCGTTCCAGAGGATTGAGCGTCAGTTGCTTATTACTGGCGCTTGGTCTGTTTTTTTTATGATGAACGATTGCACGAACCCGGCATTGATACTATTCCGCGTGCCAACATCGTTTTCTCCATGAGATCATGAAAATAGCCTCTTGGAATGTCAATTCGCTCAAGATTCGCCTGCCTCAACTGATCGAGTGGCTGGCCTTGCGTCAGCCCGACATTGTGTGTTTGCAGGAAACCAAGCTGGAAGACCAAAATTTTCCACGCCAGGAAATCAAAGCCGCGGGTTATGAAGTCTGTTTTTCGGGGCAGAAAACTTATAACGGCGTGGCGCTGCTTTCCCGTTCGCCTTTAAGCGATGTCGTTTGCGGCAACCCATGTTTTCCGGATGAACAAAAACGTCTGATTTCGGCAACAGCCGGTACAATCCGCGTCGTCTGCGCCTATGTACCCAACGGCCAGGCAGTCGGTAGTGACAAGTATGCTTACAAGCTCGACTGGCTGCGCGCCCTGGCGGACTGGCTCAAAGAGGAAATAGCCGTTTACCCGAACCTGGTCGTGGCCGGGGATTTCAACATCGCGCCGGAAGACCGCGACGTTTACAACCCCGCCGCCTGGGCGGGCCAGATATTATGCTCGGACGCGGAACGCGCCGCCTTCAAAAAATTGCAGGCATTGGGATTCACGGACAGTTTTCGTTTATTCGATCAACCGGAAAAAACCTTTTCCTGGTGGGATTATCGAATGCTCGGTTTCCAGAAAAACCACGGCCTGCGCATTGATCATATTCTGCTCTCAAACCCGATGGCCGAACGCTGCCGTTCGTCCGGGATTGATCGCGAAATGCGCAAACGGGAACGTCCCTCCGATCACGCGCCGGTGATGATCGAAATATCCGACTGATCCGTTACCAGAGGACAGGGGACAGAGATACCGCAGGGGCGGGTTTCAAACCACAACCTATGTAGATGCAAGGTGGCAGGTAGGTTGGGAAAGCGAAGCGCATCCCGACAATCGTTAACGTCATTATTTTGCGGCGCATTCGCGCCGGTATTTATGTTTGTCGGGATGCGCCGCTTCGCGGCTTTCCCAACCTACACTTGCTAATTCCACTTCCTCGGCGCTCACCGCTACCCCGGCCTCGAAACGCTCCGCTAACGGATCGAGGCGCTTTACAATCGCTTTATCGCGAGCCTTTGCGCCTCTCGCCACCGAGGTGTAGCGCCAAACGACAAACGCCAGCAACACGATGATAATAACGGCTTGAAAATCATGGACGCCCCCTATTCATAATAGCGCCCGGTTTCCAACAGTTCGCCAAGTAAACGCCATGAATAGTCCACCGTTTCCGGAATCTCGTCTTCTTCATCCGGATCGGCAAAACCCAATCCTCGCGCGCCACATTCAAGGTTTGTATGAGGATCGAAGTTATACCAACGGTTCCCGGTTTCAGAGTCGATGCCGAAATACTTGTATTCGTTCTCCAACTGTTTCCCCGCCATTCGATGAAGTTCGGCGATTTGGAATTCGATAACGGCGATTGCGTAATCAATGCCCTGCACCGCGTCCTCATCCGGCGCTTCATTCAGTATGAATCAGCCACGACTCCTCGAACGGGACGGCATCGGCCGTATACGCTTCTTCCAGCATGGAAAAGAACAAGGCCCCGGTCATCGCCTTTTCTCTTTCTCTCCGGACAATGCCGTAAAGCGCCCGCAAATATGTTTCCAAATTCCGAAATGGCCTCGTAGGCAATCATGTCAATGCGCACTCGCTTTTCCGCCTTACGCGGGTTGAGTCAATTCTTTGCGAACCATCGAAGCTACCCATTCTGACGGCGTTTGGTGAGATGCCATCGCTTTTGCGTTCAGAAACCGGGCCGTTTGTTCGTCAAGTATGACCATTTGCGCACAGTGTTCAGAAAAGAAACCACCCCCCCCCGCGCCGACCTTGATTTTAGGGCTTGTTTTTGTCCAAAGTTCATCCAGAGCGTCTGCTTCTTCTTCGGTCATTTCAGCCATAAATCCTCCTAACGGTGATTGTGAGGCGCTCATGTCCAGATCGCCGGTGATGCGTCGTCTTGTCTTGCCTGACTCCGTATCACCGACGATATGGGAATCAGTTTATCGGCGAATCGGCGGCGCGGGCGGTGGCCTCGCCAGCGCGGAATTCCTTGAGCAGGGATTCGAAGCGCGTTATTCCGACATCGTAGGCCGCGTTACCCAGCGGCAGATGACGCGGAGGATTCGGCGAGCGGACGGCTTCGACGATGGCGCGAACCGCGCGTTGCGGATCGCCGGGCTGCTTCCCGGATTGGGTTCGCAACTGCTCGCGTTTGACGCCAGCCGTCGCCGCGTAATCCGCGATGTGTTCCGGGCTTTCGTTGGCCGAACGTCCGGCCCAGTCGGTGCGGAAACCGCTCGGCTCGACGACGATGACCTTGATGCCCAGCGGCTCGACTTCCAGCGCCAGCGAACCGGACAAACCCACGACCGCGAATTTCGTCGCGCAGTAATAACCCAGCGCCGGGAAGGGATTGACGCCAGCCAGCGAAGCGAGGTTGATGATAAAACCGCTGCGCTGCGCGCGCATGACCGGCAGCACGGCCTGCGTCATCAGCCCGAGCCCGAATACATTGATCTCGAACATCCGGCGCACTTCGGCCTCCTCACTCTCCTCGACGGCGGCGAAGTAGCCGATTCCGGCATTGTTGACCAGCACGTCGATACGGCCAAAACCTTCCTTCGCCGCCGCAACCGCCGCGTCGATCTGCGCCTGATCGGTCACATCGAGCTTCAACACCAGCGCCCGGTCGGAGGAGGCAAACTCTTCCTTCAGAACTTCCGGCTTGCGCGCCGTCACCACCGCCCGGTAGCCGCATTCCAGAACATAACGCGCCAGATCCCGGCCAAAGCCCGTGGAACAGCCGGTGATGAACCACACCTGATTTTTGTCGTCATTCGCCATCGCCATCTCCTTGTGAAAAAAGCTTTATTCTACCGCGTTGCTTGTGTTAGCCAAGCGCACGTAATCGGAAACGGAAAGCGTTTCGGCGCGGGCGCTAGGGTCAATGGCGAGCCGCGCGAACAAGGTCTCATCGACAAGGCCTTTCAGGGTATTGCGCAACATTTTACGGCGTTGCGAAAAAGCCGCCGCGACCAGCGTGGCGAAGCGCGCTTCGTCACGCGCCGTGAGTTCTTCAGGATTTTTTGGAATCAAGCGGACCACCGCCGAATCAACCTTCGGCGCCGGGTCAAAAGATTCCGGTGGCACGTCGAGCAGCCGGTCCATGACGAAACGGTACTGGAGCATGACCGACAAGCGACCGTAATCGGAGGTATCCGGTTCAGCCACCATGCGTTCGACGACTTCCTTCTGCAACATGAAATACATGTCATAAACGCGCCCGGCAAAGCGCGCGAGGTGGAACAACAAGGGCGTCGAGATGTTGTAAGGCAGGTTGCCGACCACGCGCAGTTTCCGTCCGGCGGAAACCAATCCGCCAAAATCGAAAGCCAGGGCATCGCCCTCGTGGATGCTCAAGCTGTCGGCGGGAAAGCGCTGCCGCAGACGGGCGACGATATCGCGATCAATCTCGACGACATGGAGATGATCGAGTTTGTGGAGCAGCGGTTCGGTCAGCGCCCCAAGGCCGGGACCGATCTCGACGACAAGATCATCGCGTTGCGGCGCGACGGCGGCAATGATCCCGCCGATCACCTGCGCATCGATCAGGAAATTTTGTCCAAAACGCTTGCGCGCGACATGCTCTCTCATTTGGAATTAAACCCGCCGGCCCTGGTCCGCCATGAGCACGGCCTGGTCGACGGCAGTGAACAGGCTGCCGGGGTCCGCGCGTCCTGTTCCGGCGAGTTCGAGCGCGGTGCCGTGATCGACCGAGGTCCGGATGATTGGCAGACCCAGCGTGACATTGATGCCATTCCCGAAAGTAGCGTACTTGAGCGCCGTCAGACCCTGATCATGGTACATCGCCAGAACGCAATCGCCCTGGGCCAACAAGGGTGGAGTAAACATCGTGTCCGCCGGCAGCGGGCCGATCAAACGCATTCCTTCGGCGCGCAATTTTTCCAGAACGGGAGCAATCACCCTGATTTCCTCGTCGCCCAAATAACCGCCCTCTCCCGCATGAGGATTGAGTCCGGCAACAAGGATACGCGGCTCTGCAATACCAAACTTTGAACGCATATCGTCGCGCAAAATGCGTAGCGTCTGTTCCAGCGATTCGCGCGTAATGGCGGCGGGAACATCTTTCAGCGGCAGATGCGTCGTCGCCAGCGCCACCCGCAGATCCTTGCCGGCAAGCATCATGACGACCCGCGCGGTATGCGTCTTTTCGGCGAGATATTCCGTATGACCGGTAAATGGGATGCCGGCGTCGTTGATGACGCCCTTGTGCACCGGAGCCGTCACCATCGCCGCGAATTCTCCCGACATACATCCGGACAACGCCCGATCAAGCAGGCGCAAAACGTAACGTGAATTGGCCGGATCGGGTTTTCCCGGCACGGACTTGACATCAGCCTGCATAGGAAGCACGTCAAGGATCCCAGGCTCCGGACTTGCCGCAGGCTGCCAGTCACGCAACTCAACACGCGCGTCAAGCAGGCGGGCGCGCGCCGCGAGCAGCTCTTTGTCCCCCAGAACGACGAGCCTTGCCGGAAGCTGCGAACGCGCCGAATGTTCGACCAGGCGCAAACAAAGCTCAGGTCCAATTCCCGCCGGCTCGCCGGACGTAACAGCAATGACAGGCATGGCAGCCGTCATAAAATCAAGCTTCGTCGAGTCTGAATTCGATGTAGGAGCGATCACGCGCCTGCCGCAGCCAGTCCTGGTAAGCCTCGTCCAGCTTGCGTTCGCGCAGCGCCTGGCGTGCGGCGCTGCGCAGTCGATCCGAGGAGACCTCCTGCACGCGACGTTCCAGCACCTCGATCAGATGGTAGCCAAAAGGCGTCCTGACGGGACGGCTGACTTCGCCCGGTTCGAGATCATTCATCGCCCGCTCGAACTCCGGCACGGTGTCACCAGGGTAGAGCCATCCCAGATCGCCGCCTTTCGTGGCCGAACCATCCAGTGAATGCAGACGCGCCAGCTCGGCGAATTTCTCTCCATGCATAATGCGATCGTAAAGCCCCTCCACTTTGTGCCGCGCATCAGGATCCGACACCAGTTCATTCACCTTGATCAGGATGTGCCGGGCATGCGTCTGCCGCACGGCTGGCGTACCCCTTTCGCCACGTTTGCCCACCAACTTGATGATATGGAAACCATTGGGACTGCGTAAAAGCGGCGCTACTTCACCGACATGCAACTTAAGCACGGCGTCCGCGAAAATGCTCGGCAAGTGGTCCAAGGTTCGCATCCCGAGACTACCTCCCTCCAGACCATCCGGCGCATCCGAATAGGCGGCGGCAAGCTGTGAAAAATTCTCGCGCTTGACGGCACGCTCGAACACCTGCTCCGCCTTGGCCTTGAGTTCAGCAATCTGTTCCGGGCTGGCCGATTCGGGAGAGCGCAGCAAAATGTGCGCCACTTCGAATTCCTCCGTCGAGTTCCCTTTGCCTTCCTCGCTTTGCAGAAAATTATCGATCTCGCCTTCCGAAATGACGATCTTGTCATCCACCTCGCGTTCGCGCACTCGGGCGATACTCATTTCGTTGCGAATCTCCTCGCGGAATTTGGCGAACGGCAGACCATCCCTCTCCAGAACCTGACGGAACTCTCCCATCGACAGATTGTTATTGGCGGCAATGCGCTGAATCGCCTGATCCAGTTGCGCATCATCAATGCGCACTCCGATATCCCGTGCATGCTGAAGCTGCACTTTCTCCATCACCATGCGTTCGAGCATCTGCCGTTCCAGCACATCCCGCTGCGGCAACGGCGTCCCCTGTCGTCGTAACTGGCCTGTCACCATTTCCACGCGATAGGCCAACTCGTTCAAGGTAATCACCTCGTCGTTCACCACCGCCACGATGCGATCCGCCGACACCGGTTCGGCATGGACACGTGTCGGCGTCTGTGACGACGCGGTTCCGGTCAGAAAAACGAACAACAATACGATTCGCAACAAAGACATCATAGGCCCCTCTAAGGTATGTTCTCATTCATCCACTGGATTACGTTGCGTCCGGCGTGAAAAGCCGTGTGACGCGCGCGCACCCAGGGGCAAGGCAAAACACCCCGCTCCAAGGTAATCCGAAGGACAAGGGTCTGACAAGCGATTGCCGTGATGGCTTCTATTTTCAGATGCGTAATTCCGGGCTGTGCTTGCATTGCGAAAACAAAAGGCCGCAAAAATTACGGCCCTTTGAGTCGCTCAACCTCGGCACCTTAGATTTCGATCGTTTCTTCAATATCCTGAAGTTTGCGCCGGGCAAGCGCGAGATTGGATTTGCTTTTATCCAGCACGAGGTACAAAAAGATTCCTTTCGATTTCACGATGGGGCGAATCACGTGATATTGCTTGCCCAAAGTGATCAGAATATCTTCAATCACATCCTCAAGTTTGAGAGCCTGCATGGTGTTGAGCTTTGCACGCACCACCTCGGTATTGCCCGCTGCGGCCAGTTCGATATCCAGACCGGCGCCGGCTGATCCAAGCAGAAGACCACTGTTGGAATCCACGACGGCGACAACCATGGCGCCATTTACGGCCAGCGCCTCTTTCAATGATGCTTGAATGTTACTCATACTTTTCTCCTTCACTAAGGTAAAAAACTCTGAGCTTTAACCGGGGGCAAAGACATCAGAACGAACGAACAAGACATTATGCCTCACTCATTTTTGAAACCAACTGCCTAGCATAGTAAATCAATTTCCCGAGCATTGCTTCTTTGGTTGCGGTAATACTCATGGTCAGAGGGCAACCGGGATAGGGTATATCCATGATTAAAAGATAACCATTTTCGCCCTCAATGAGAATACTTTGATGGTGTTCACCCGTCCCGACTTCCTTAACGGCCATATGTCCAATCGCGGAAATGGAACTCGACAGGGCGGAAAGCTTGGTCCCGTCCTCTTTCGACATGGATTCCACCGCGATATCGAAGCCATCCGTCGTGGAAATGACGGCATTGTTGACACCCGCGCCACCAAATTTTTCGACCAACACCTGGAGTAAAAGTCTGGCCTTGTTGCGCAGTTCTTCGTTGACCAATTGAGAAGGGTATTCGTTAGAATCGTTTGCCACGGTATTCATACCCGTACCTCCATCTGCGCCAGCAGTAAATCCAGAATCCATAAGACCTGCTCCTTGTCACGCACATCCGCCGCAATGACAGGGTTTGCCATATGGTTTTTATGCAAAAGTCCGATAAATTCCTGCAAGGGAGGCGGACGCGATTTATCCATTTTGCTGATGGCGACCACGCAGGCGGTTTCCTTGATCAGGCGCGCGAAATGCTGCAAGTAAAGATTCAAGTCTTTCAATGGATCGGGGTGAGTGTGATCAACCAGAATAATCAAACCCAGCGCCCCTTTCGCGAGCACATCCCACATGAACGAAAAGCGCGCCTGACCCGGTGTGCCATAAAGCCGAAGCCTCTCTGACTGCCCCAGGGACACTTCACCATAATCCAGCGCGACTGTCGTCATTTTCTTGCCGATCGTCAAATCACTGCTGATTACATCGGTACAGACAGTGGGAATTTCGCTGACAGCCTGGATGGCGGTGGTTTTACCCGCGCCCACGGTGCCCGTGAATAGAATTTTATGTTCGATCATAAAAAATCAGTTAAGAAGAAAGCCCCAGACTGACACGGATTTTTCTGAACAGACCAGAAAGTCCGCCTTCCGCAGTGGTTTTGGTCTCACGAAGCGCGGAGGAAGGTAATGGCTCCCGATGATCTTCCTGGGGGATTTTTTTGAGGCAACCGGCGTCACTCAAGCGTCTCAGAAATTCTCGACAAACATCTTCAGGTTTCGAGGAACGCTCGGCCAATTCGGCCACTGTCATGCTGCGGGCACTCAACATGGCGGACAGACGCCATAAAAATCTGTCGTCGGACAAAAGTTCAGGCGAGGGCCAGGACATCAGTCTCACATAAAAATTATCTGGAAACTCCTCCCTGAGCGCGGCTATTTGCGGCGATAGGGACGCGGATGAGGAAGGCGGCAGAGATGGGGATCGGGAAGGATCATGGCGAGCGCCTCCCCGAAAAAACAACTCGACCTGCTTTAATTCGTTGGCAAAATGAGACGGATGCAAGGGGGGTTTGCAGCGAAATACATGCCGCGTTTTGTCGGAAACAAGGGAAGCATCACTGATCCACAGCACCGCCTGTTTAGCGCCAATCCTGGTACGCAGCAGCAAATCCACACTGGAAGATGACATTTCCGTGCCAATAATTACAAAGTCAGCCCCCATCGAATTCTGGTATTGCCAATTTATATTTCCTCTTAGACCATAAAGTGCGAAAACCGATTTCAGAAGCACCGCCTCCTTATCCGCACAACTTACAGCCGTATAACTGAGGGAAATTCTATCTTTGTCGGGCATGTCCGGCATGTCATGACTTTACAAAACCTTTGGAGTTTACTCCACTAAGACAATCAGTTACACAATTATTTTCACACAAATACTATATTCCAGGCCGAAAACAGCCTTAGCCCGTCTTCTTTTTCGGCATCCCCGTTCGCTCCACGCAAAATCGCACGGATCGCCATCGCGATGATTTCCCACGGATATCTATTGACCGAAGACGGATTCGGAAGCGTTATCGCCGATCAGGCCATATCCCTGAATATTACGTTTGAGCAGATTCAACGGGTTCGAGCCGATGCGCCCGAGATCGCTCAACTCCAGTTGCACGAAGAAGGAGGTCGAGGCATCCGCCGAAGTCAAGGCCTGACGCCGAACGACACCGCGCAGGATCCAGCAGCCGCCGTTATATTCAAGCCCGGCGATCGACTCGATGACTCGCCCACCCCGGTTACCGGTAGACAGCACGGTCCCATCGTCCTTGAACGAATAGTTCAGGCGACCGACGCCATGCCAGCGACCAACAAGCGGCCACTGCCCGGAGACATCCACCTGGTTGACCGGTGATGTCGTCTCGCGGTTGTATCGATAGGCGGCGTTCAACACCTTGCCAGGCTCCGGCTGATAGCGCATCCCCAACGAATAACGTTTGGTGCTGCGATCGTTCAGATCGAACTGCCAGGCGGCGTCGGCGTAAACTTTCGGAAGAATCTGACCGCTGAATCCCGCCAGAAAATCAGAGCGTCCCCATTTGTCGTCGTCACTGGGAACAACGTTTCCGCTCAGCGCCACCTTGTTCCGGGTGAAATAGAAACGCTCGCCGATCATCGCGCGCATGACTTCGTTGCCGCTCTCCGGATCAATCAGGCGACTGGTGAGCGCGGCAGTGAGCTGATTGGCGTTGTTGATGCGATCCCAGCCCGAAAACTGATTCTCGGAAAATATCTGGGCAAAATTGAAATCTGCCAGCGCCGTATCGAACAGCGGAATGTCGCTTTGGTCCTTATGCGGAATGTTCACGTAATACAGCCGGGGTTCGAGCGTCTGGGTGTAATCACGCCCAAACCAGCGACTCGAACGTTCGAAGGTCATTCCCGCATCGAGGCTGAACACGGGAAGGGAGACCGACATCGAATCGGGAGTCCCGGCGACATTGCCGGACAAGGAATAATCGCGATAATTCACGCCGAACTTGGGTGTCACGTACCACCCCGGCGTCACGTAAGGCAGGGAAATTTGCGGATAGATGACAGTACGGTTGCCATCCGGAAAGATCATGCCGTACTGTTCTCGTTCCTTGATCGTAAAGTGCGTGTACTGTCCGAGAAGTTCAAGATCCGCCCCGTACAAATCCGGCTTGCGGGCATTGAACGTGATTTGCGGCAACATACGGTACTGTTCCAGCACCGGATTGTTCTTGTCGGGCTGCAATGTCTGATACTGCTGGAAGTTGATCGACGCGCTCCACCACCCTCCGCCACTGTAGGTCAACATTCCCTGTTGCAGCAACTGCGTTTGCGAGCTGCCGGTAATATCGCTCGACAGATCGGTGTAATAGTCGTTGTCCGATACCTTGGTGTAATTGATGAGCCCGGAGAAGCCGTTGCTGGCCGTCTGTTCGTGCGTCAGGGAAAATGCATGACGGCTATCGTCGCGCAAGCGGTCGCCGAGCAGATACTCAAGGCCCGCCTTGCCACGGTAGACTCCGCCCAATGCAGCGTTCAGATAGCGGAATTCGCTGCCGAGCTGAACACCGCGTTTAGTCATCACACGCGGCGAAATCGTCGCATCCATGTTCGGAGCGATATTCCAGTAATAAGCTTGTTCGAATTCGAAACCGTTATCGCTGTTGGTACCGAAGGACGGGCGCAAAAACCCCGACTTGCGCTCATTGTTGAGTGAAAAAGAAAACTTCGGAAAATAAAGGATCGGCACATCCTTGAAGTAGACAGTCGCATCCTGGCCTTCGCCGACAGAATGGTCATAGTCCAGTTTCAACTCGCTCGTCTTGACATACCAGGCGTCGTTATCCACCGGACAGGTGGTGAATGTATTGTTCAGCAAGCGATACTGGTTTTCTCCCTCGAAATCGATACGCTCCGCCTCGCCGCGCGATTCCGTCGTCGTGGAAAGCCTGATTCCCTCATCAAAGGAAGTCTGTCCGGGAACGAATGCTATCGCCTGCGGCGCCGCAAACCCGGAATTCCATGAGGCTTTACCCAGTTTTTCGAGCTGTCGATCCGATTCTTCATGATCCGAAGCCCTCTCTCTGCCCATCAGCGACTGGTGTTTGAGATAGTAAAACGGCTGTTCGAAAGACCCGACCTGATCTTCCAGCCGAAGCCGCATCTTCGGCCCCGTCACGACATTCTCCCCCTGTTGCAGCCGCACGCTGCCTTCCGCCTCGACTTCATCTTCCAGCGGCCAGTAGGTCATCAGATCCGAATTGATGACGGAACCGGTCTTGCGCAATTCGGCCTCGCCTTCCGCAACGAATTCAGTATTGACCTCACCAGCCATTTGCAGGGCGCTCAGGAACACGGGGCGCGGTTCGCCATCCTTGGGCGAAGGGGTCATCTTCGTTGCAGAGCGCAAGGCCAATACCGGGCCACGATCCGGAGATACCTCTTCGCCACCCTCTTCCGCAGGCGGCTCTTGCGGCAACGCTCCGGCGAACAAAGGCCGCACCGTTCCAGACGGCGCGTTTGACGGCGATACAACGGAATCGGAACGCCCGGCAAGCCGCGTCGTCGGAGCAGGAGTAGTGGGAGTAGAAGGAGGCAAACCGAGGAGCGCCGGATCGACGCGCAACGGTCCCAGCGCCGTCACCCTGGGCGCAGATGAGAAAAGCGCATCAGTCCGAACCGGCGGCGCTTCAGCGGTCGATGGAACGGTCTCCCTGACCGGAGGGGCAACCGGCAGTCTCCGGGGTTCCTCCGGGATTCCGTCCTCATCGGACGGCGCCGCCATCTGCTCCGGCGTTTTGGGCTCGACATCGGCAGGAACTGCCACGGGTTCCGACGGATTCGGAGACGCAACCGGCCCGACGTCGGGTTGCTCCTCGACCACGGCCGGTTCGACCGCTTGAGCCTCGACATCCATCGGCCGGGCCTCGACAGGATCTAATCGCCCGTCACCGGATGCCGGCTCAGTCGCCACGGCAGGCGGGGTTCCGGACTCGGCGGGGGGCAAACCAAGCAACACCGGGTCCGCCTGCAACGGAACCGGCGCCTGCGCCGACGCCTCGCCGGCATACCCGCCCGCAAGCACGCCGGCCAGTCCGCAGCAGAGAGAAAGCGCAAGTTGTTGGCGCCGGTCAGTCCAGTTCATCCGAAGGTTTCGATAATATTCGGGAACCCCGCGCAAACCGCAGCGCGGCATGCCTTGGGACGAATGATAAAATCACTGCATTCTAACATCTAAGAGTCCAGGGAGAAGCGGAATGCCACGTACCATCGTGCTGCGCGATTGGCTGAATCGCCTTTTCACGCACCAGCACCATGATCGGGAAATCAGGATTGAACCGGCTTCGACGGACGCCAGTTTCCGTCGCTACTTCCGCGTGACGCTGGAAAACGGCGACACGCGTATCGTCATGGACGCGCCGCCCGAACAAGAAGACTGCCGCCCTTTCCTGCGTGTCGCCGCGCTGTTCCGCGACGCGGGCGTGCACGTTCCCGAAGTGCATGCCCAAGATCTGAAGCAGGGCTTCCTGTTGCTCTCTGACTTGGGCAACACCACCTACCTCAACGTGCTCGATGCGGACTCGGCCCCGGCGCTCTATCGCGACGCCAACGCCGCGCTGGTCGACATCCAGTGCGCCAGCCGTCCGGGCGTCCTGCCCGACTACGACCGCGCCTTCCTCGAACGCGAACTCAACCTGTTCCCCGACTGGTACGTGGCCAGACATTTGGGCCTCGCGCTGAACCCCGAGCAGACGGCCACGTTGCGCGACGTGTTCGAAACGCTCCTCGCCAACAATCTGGCGCAGCCGCAAGTCTTCGTGCACCGCGATTACCATTCGCGCAACCTGATGCTCATTGATGCCGCCTACCCGGCCAATCCCGGCATCATCGACTTTCAGGACGCCGTTTATGGCCCGATCACCTACGATCCCGTCTCACTTTACCGCGACGCCTACATTGCCTGGGAAGAAGCGCAGGAACTCGACTTCGTGATCCGCTATTGGGAAATGGCCAGCCGGGCCGGACTGCCGGTCGCCGCCGATTTCGACGCCTTCTACCGCGACTATGAATGGATGGGCGCGCAGCGCCAGATCAAGGTGCTCGGCATCTTCGCCCGCCTCTGCCACCGCGACGGCAAGGACGGCTACCTGAAGGACATGCCGCGCGTGATGAGCTATCTGCGCCGCGTCTGTGAACGTTATGCCGCGCTGAGGCCGATGGCCCGCTTGCTCAATCACCTGGAAAACCGTCAGGCGCAGAGCGGGCTGAGTTTCTGATGAAAGCGATGATTCTTGCCGCCGGACGCGGTGAACGTATGCGCCCACTCACCGACGCCACGCCCAAACCCCTGCTGATGGCCGGCGGCAAGCCGCTGATCGTCTGGCATCTGGAACGCCTGGCCGCCTGCGGATTCCGCGAGGTAATCGTCAACCACGCCCATCTCGGCCAGCAGATCGAAACGGCGCTCTCCGACGGCAGCGCCTTCGGTCTCTCCATCCGCTACTCGCCGGAACCGCACGGCGCGCTGGAAACCGCCGGCGGCATCGCCCACGCCCTGCCGCTTCTGGGCGACGCCCCTTTTCTGGTGGTCAACGGCGACGTGTGGTGCGATTGGGATTTCCGCCGGGCGCTCGCCTTGTCCGATCGCCTGGCCCACCTGGTTTTCGTCGACAACCCGCCGCAGCACGCCAATGGCGACTTCTGCCTGAACGGAGAAACGGTGCGTTATGCCGCCGAGCACATCGGCCCCACCTACACCTATGCCGGCACAGGCGTCTTTTCGCCCCGCTTTTTCGCCGACGTGCCGGATGGGGCAGTATTGAAACTGCGCCCGCTACTCGACGCCGCCATCGCGCAAGGCCTGCTGACCGGAGAACATCACGCCGGCCGCTGGGTCGACGTAGGAACGCCTGAACGTCTGGCAGAACTGGACCGGGAACTGAAGCAATTTAACCCATTCACCACAGAGACACAGAGGCACAGAGGCACAGAGAAAACCGTGAAACGCGATTAAGCAAATCATCCGTCATTCCCGCGAAGGCGGGAATCCAGTATGTAGGTTGGGAAAGCCGCAAAGCGGCGCATCCCGACGGTCGTATCTTCCGGCGCTACGCGCCGCAAATTTACGTTTGTCGGGTTGCGCTTCGCTTACCCAACCTACTCCTCTACAAATCAACGCAACCAGTCCCAAACAAAGGTTTCAAGATGAAAAACGAACCCTATTCCTCGCGCCGCGAGGCCCTGTTCAAAACAATCGGCGACGGCATCGCCATCATCCCGACAGCGCCGGAACGCATTCGCAACCGCGATTCGCACTACCCCTACCGTTTCGACAGCTACTTCTGGTATCTCACCGGTTTTCCGGAACCCGAAGCGGCGCTGGTGTTGATTGGCGGCGATTCGCCCCGCTCGATACTCTTCTGCCGCGAGAAGGACGAGGAACGTGAAGTCTGGAACGGTTTTCGTCATGGGCCGGAGGCCGCGCGCGAAGTCTTCGGCTTTGACGAAGCCCACGCCTTCGGCGAGCTGGAAAAAATGCTCCCCGAGCTGATCGCCGACCGCCCCGCCTTGTGGTATGCGCTCGGGTACGATGCCAAATGGGATGCCTGCGTCGTCGCGGCGCTGAACGCCGCGCGCGCAGGAGCGCGCGACGGCAAACGCGCGCCGGAACAAATCCGTGACCCGCGCGCGCCGCTCGACCGCATGCGCCTGATCAAGGACGCCCACGAACAAGACATCCTGCGCCGCGCCGCGATCATCGCCTCGGACGGCCATCGCCGTGCCATGTGCGCCTGCCGTCCCGGACTCGCCGAATACGAACTCGAAGCCGAACTCTCCTACACCTTCCGCCAGCGCGGCGCGGACGGCCACTCGTTCCCGCCCATCGTCGCGGGCGGCGACAATGCCTGCGTACTGCACTACGTCGGCAACAACCAGCCGCTCGCCGACGGCGCGCTGGTGCTCATCGACGCCGGCTGCGAACTTGAGGGCTACGCCGCCGACATCACCCGCACCTTCCCGGTCAACGGCAAATTCAGCAGCCCGCAGCGTGACGTCTACGAAATCGTCCTCGCCATGCAGGTCGCCGCCATCGCCGCGATCCGCCCCGGCGCGCCGTTCATCGCCTACCACAACGCCGCTCTGCGCATCCTCGCGCAGGGTCTGATCGACCTCGGCCTGCTCTCGGGCGGCATCGACGGACTGATCGAAAGCGAAGCCTGCAAACCCTTCTACATGCACCGTACCGGCCACTGGCTCGGACTCGACGTTCACGATGCCGGCGAATACAAAACCGGCGAGGAATGGACCCCTCTCGCCGCTGGAATGACGCTGACCGTCGAACCGGGCATTTATCTGCGTCCCGGCCCGAAGGTTCCCGAACACCTGCGCGGCATCGGCATCCGCATCGAAGACGATGTCATCGTGACCGCTGACGCCGCCGAAGTCTATACCAACGCGCCGAGGACGATCGCCGAAATCGAAGAAGTCATGCGCCGTGAGTGATGCGTCCCTCTACGCGCGCTGCTGCTCGACCGGCGAACCGCGCCTTCGGTCACTTGGCCTATTGACATGGGAAACCAAGAAATCGAAGCGCCTATCGACTGGACAAACCGTGTCGTGGCAAAGCTCGGCTTGATTTGTGCCAGATTGCTGTGGAGAAAAGATTGTTAAGGTCAGCAAGAAATTAGCGCCAGGGTTTCCCCAACGAAACACGTGTCACATCCCCAAACCGCAGACATTCAATCCACCTTCCCGTCCAAGCCGGTTCAGCCAGTCGGTAAGTTGCCGGCCCAGTTCGTCGCTGGCCTCGACGAGCGCCTGGACTCCACCCGTGGCGTCGGGCGACGGCGCGGGACGTTCGACGCCGATGGCGCGGCCGGCGATCAGCCGGCGTTTTCCGTCGATCAGGCTGATTTGTCCCTGCAACACGCCCCGGCTGACCAGCGGCGCGGTGAAAACCTGCGAGAACTCCTGCAATTCGACGCGCAGCACGCAATCGGAAGCCACGCTATCGACGGCGGCAAACCCGATCTGGCGGCGTAACTGCGCGGCCAGCAACAAGGCTGGCGGCGCGGCCCAGCGGCTGTCGGCATACTGGCTGCGTTCCAGCGGATCGGCATACGCCAGCCGGTAGTCGATCTCCGGCCCGGACAGCCACGGCGCGGCGCGGACATCGAGCGCCAGGCGTCCGGCCAGTTTGTCGGCCTCGGCGTTTTTGACATCGGCGGGAACGGGCTGACCAAAATCATAAACGGCCGCCGGCATTTTGTTGCGCGCCATCATCCCCGTGCAGCCGCCCAGAAAAAGGGCGGAGAGCACCAAAAAAGCCGCAAAACCCACCCTCGCGGCCAATGACAGACGATTTTCCCTCATTGCGTATTTCCTCCGTTCGACGGCGCCACGAACCCGTTTTCGCCGGGACCGGGAGAAATCTCCCGACGCCCGAAAATCAGGCTCTGCGGCGATTCTTCCAACATGCGCAGGACGCGGTTCAACTGTTGCGAGGTCGAGGCAAACTCGACCGTCAACTCATTCAGACGTGGAGTCAGCGCGCCCACCCCACTCAAATTCGCATCGCCCAGCGCTCTTTCGAATTTCTCGCTCGCCGTATTCAGGCGCGCGACCAGACCGCGCGCCTCGGCAAAGAACGGCGAGGCCTGCGCCACCGTCTTCTCGGAGTGGACCAGAATGGAATGGATCCGTGCAATGGTGTCCGAATTGAGGACCTGCAGCAAGCGTTCGCTCGCTTCACGGGCGTGCAGCGAACTCGCTTCAAGATTGTCCAGCATGCGCGATGCCGCCTGGCGGTTCTCGGGACGCAAGAGATCATTGATGCCGACGAGCAGTTCGCGCGTCTGGCGCAGGACATCGCTGCCGACATCGGTCAGTTCCTGCATCATGGAAGTCCGCATGACGATGCGCCCGCCTCCCTCGTCATCCTCGGGAAGCGGTGTCGTGTCCCTGCCGTCGTCCTCAAGCAGGACATGGGCGATGCCCGTCACGCCCTGATAGCCAAGCCTGGCGGAGGTTCCACGGGTGATCGGGATGTCCTTGCGCACGGAGATTTCGAGCAGCGTCATCCGCGCATCGGACGGATCGAGCAGGATTGATTCGACCTTGCCGACGCGAATGCCGCGGTAACGCACCTGCGCCTGCGCGTTGAGTCCGGTGATGTTGTCCCGCGTTTCAACGACATAATGCTTGCTTTCCTCCTGCCCGTTGAACCACCACAAGGCGGCAAGGGTCGCCGCGCCGAGAATCAGCAGAAATAATCCGGCAAACAAGGCGTGCGAACGGTTTTCCATGGCAAATAAATTCTGATTCCTACGTGCGGCGCGTGGCGCGCATCGCCGCGCGCGCATGTTCCGAACAGAAAAAGCTGCGGACGAAAGGGTGATCGACATCGAGCACATCGGCCGGAGAACAATTGGCGATGATACGCCGCTCAGCGAGGACCGCCACCCGCGTCGCCAGTCCGGCCAGGGTGTCGAGGTCGTGCGTGACCATCGCCACGGTGAATCCGAGCTGTCTTTGCAAGGCGCCGATCAGTTGCACAAAGTTGTCGGCCAGGTCGGGGTCCAGTCCGGCCGTCGGCTCGTCCAGCACCAGCAGCTCGGGTTCAAGCGACAGCGCGCGCGCCAGGGCGACCCGCTTGATCATGCCTCCCGACAACTCGGCCGGCATCAAGGGCGCATGCCGTGGTTCGAGTTCGACCATGGCCAGCTTGATGAGCACCAGATCGTGGATGACGTTTTCATCCACCAGGCGCAGCTCGCGCAAAGGAAAGGCAATGTTGTCGAACACGTTGAGCGCCGAGAACAGCGCCCCCTGCTGGAACAGCATGCCGAAGCGCCGGCGCACGTCGCGCTGCACACGCGTGTCCGGATCGAGCACCGGATGACCGAACAGACGCACCGTCCCGCGTTCGGGAGCAAGCAGGCCGACGATCTCGCGCAACAGCGTGGTCTTGCCGCTGCCGGAGCCGCCCACCAGACAGAGAATCTGCCCGCGCCCGACATCCAGGTCGATGCCGTCATGGACCAGATTACTGCCGAAACGCGTGGTCACGCCGCGCATTTCGATCACCCGGTCGCTGGCATCTTCGTTCATCGTGAAAGCCCCGGCGAACGCCAACCCTCACCCCTGCCCCTCTCCCGCAAGCGGGCGAGAGGAAATGTCAGCCCTTCTCCCCGCTTGCGGAGCGTGCGAGGCCAAGGTGGCCGAAGGCCGGATGAGGGGAAAATTTTGTTCACAATCCCGGCATGCCAATACCGCGGGTCAGCACCGCGAAGACCGCGTCGACGATAATCACCACGGTGATCGCCGTCACCACCGAAGCAGTCGTCAGCGCCGACAGGCTTTCGGTGTTCGGGCGCACCTTGAGGCCGAAATGGCAGGCGATCAGGGCGATCAGCAGGCCGAAGAAGAATCCCTTGCCGATACCGATCCACAGGTTGGACGCGGGCACGGCCTTGGGCAACATGCTGATGAAATAGCCATACGAGAGATCCATTTCCAGATTCGCCGAGACCATGCCACCGACGATACCGGCGGCGGCGCACCAGACGACCAGCAAGGGCATGGCGCAGGCCAGCGCCGCCACTTTGGGCAAAACCAGGCGCACAGTCCGCGAAATGCCCATCGTGGCCAGCGCGTCGATTTCCTCGGTCACGCGCATCACGCCGATCTGGGCGGTCATCGACGAGCCCGAACGACCGGCGACCAGCACGGCGACGATGACCGGCCCCAGCTCGCGGATGACGCTGATGCCGAGCAGATTGACGATGAAGATGTCCGCGCCGAACATTTTCAGTTGCAGCGATGACAGGTAGGAGAGCACGACGCCGATCAGGAAGCCGACCAGCGCCGTGACCGGCAGGGCCTGCGCGCCGCTCTTGAACAGCATCGCGGAGAATTCTTTCAGCGGGATGTCCCTGGGATGGCCGCACAGATAAACAAGATCAAGCAAGAGTTGCCCGATCAGCGTCACGAATTCGCGCGCATTGCGCAAGCCCGCCAGCGCAAGGCTCCCCAGCGCGACCAGCGCATCCAGCGCCGAAGCCGGCGGACGAATCGCCTGGCGCGGGGGAACGGCGGCGGCTCGCGCCAGAATGACGCGCTGCTCATCGTTTGCCGCGAGTTTCGCCGGCCAGCGACGGCCCCAGGACTGCCACAGAATCACCGCGCCGGCGCTGTCCAGGCGCGTGATTGCGGAAAGATCCCATGACGGTTCAAGCAAGGCGCATTCGCGGAGCCGCGCCTGCAAAACCGCCACCGGCGCGGGCAAGGCGGTCAGCGTCCAGTCGCCGGACAACGCGACCCTAGGGCGGCCGTCCGCTACTTCCTGGGTAATGGCAGCGGCAACAGTAGCGGCAGCACGGGTGGCAAATTCAGCCACGGATCTAAGCATCGTCCATCGCCGCCGCGCGCCGTCGCACCTTCAACTGCCAGCCCACCCGCTGCCAGGCGGAGGTTTCGTCGGCCAGCGCCCCCGCCGTCAGGGGATTTTTTTGCAGCCACCGCGCGGGCAACTCGATTGAAAAACCCGAGGACAACTGTTTGACCTGCAAGGGCGGCAAGGGATGGTCGTCGCGCGAACGGTGCAACAGGGTCGCCAGACGGATACAGAAAATCAGCCGCCAGAGCGAATCAGAGGACGGAATCAGGGGCAGTTTTTCCAGACTGCCGCGCTGCCCGAGCACCAGCAGCGACAGCCTTTCCTGGTCTTTCCTGGAAAAACCCGGCATATCGGCGCTGCCGATGATGTAGGCGCCGTGCTTGTGGAAACCGCTATGAGCAATCGAAATACCTATTTCATGCAGCATCACCGCCCAGCGCAAGGTGCGCAAATCGTTCTCCCGGCGCGGTTCTTCGAGAGGGGGCAACTGGTCGACCAGTTGCAGGGCCGTGCGCTCGACGCGTTCCGCCTGTTTCACATCGACCTGGGCGCGCCGCATGAACTGCCGGACCGTGGAATCGCGCATGTCGAGCTGATGAAAGCGCCCCAGCAGGTCGTACAACACGCCCAGCCGCAGCGCGCCTTCGGCATAGTTCATGCGCGAGAGACCCAATGTCGAGAAGACGGCCGAAAGAATCGCCACACCGCCGGCGAACACCGGCACGCGGTCGGCGCGCAGGCCTTCGAGCTTCAGGGCGGCGGACGAACCGGCGCGGATAAGTCGCGCCTTGAGCGCATCCAGCCCTTCGCGGGAAATTCCCGGAGCGCCCTCCGGATTCAGTTTATTGATTTCAAGAATGTCGGCCACCGCCTTGGCGGTTCCCGAGGAAGCGACCGCTTCGTTCCAGCCGAACGCCTTGTAATCCCGCGCGATGGCCTCGATCTCGCGCGCGGCGGCAATCTCGGCTTCCGCAAAGCGTTTCTTGTCGATTTTGCCATCGGGAAAAAAGCGCAAGGTATAGCTGACGCAGCCCATGAACAGCGATTCCATGAGCAGCGGCTCGACTTTCCTGCCGATGACGAACTCGGACGAACCGCCGCCGATATCGACCACCAGCCGCTTGCCGCGGCTCGGCGGCATGGCGTGCGCGACGCCGATGTAAATCAGGCGAGCCTCCTCGCGTCCGCCAATGACCTCGATCGGAAAGCCCAGTATCGCTTCGGCCTGCCAGATGAACTGCTCGGCATTCTTGGCCACGCGCAAGGTATTGGTAGCCACCGCGCGCACCGTCTCCGGCGCGAATCCGCGCAAACGTTCGGCAAACCGGCTCAGCGTATCGAGTCCGCGCTGCTGCGCTTCCTCGCCAAGCAGCTTCTGCCGCGTCAGGCCGGAAGCCAGGCGAACGGTTTCCTTCAAGGAATCCAGCGAATAAATCTGGTCATCGACAACCCGTCCCACCTCAAGGCGAAAACTGTTGGACCCCAGATCAACCGCCGCTATCTGTTCATACCCCATGGCCAGCCTTCTGTAATTTTGTAATCAGAAAAACGATACATCGGGATTTTAGCAAAGGGGAAGCGCGATCCCGGAAAAACTTGCATATTGCATCACCCGGCGCCTATTCCATCGCGAATGAGCACCCATTCCAGCGGAACATGAGGAAAGAGGGCGAGCGGGAATCCGGTGCGTTTTCTCCAGCGCATCCTATGGACGCCGCGAATCCAGCCAGTAGGCCGCCGCACGCCGTAAGCCTTCATCCACTCCCAATGGCGGAGTCCATCCCAGCACGGCTTGTGTTTGCCGCATATCCACCTGGAGCGACTGGCAAAGCCGGCGTAACTGTCCGGTTCGCCCCAAACCAGCGGCGGCCACATCGAGCCAGCCGACAGGAACGGAAATCAGACGCGCCGGACGGCCAAGGGCCGCGCCGAGACGTTCGAGCAAGGCCGCCGTCGATAAATCCTCGCCGTCGGACGCCAGGAATGTCCGGTTGGCGGCCGCCGGATGGTCGATGCACCTCACCAGAAGATCGATGAGGTTATCCAGCGCGATCAGACTCCGCCGGTTCTGCGTCACCCCGCCGAGCGGAAAAGGCCATCCGCGCGCCAGCCAACGCATCAGGGTCAGGAAATTGGCTTTCACGCCGGGGCCATACACCAGGGGAGGCCGGACGATGACCACTTCCAGGCCGGAATCACGCGCCAGAACGCGCAAGCCCTGCTCGGCCTCCATTTTCGAGATTCCGTAAGGATCGGACGGCGCGGGCGCCTGATCCGCCGTGAATGGCTGCCCCGGCAAGGTGCATTCCCCGTTGACCTTGATTGAACTCAAAAAAATAAAACGTCGCACACCGGCCGCCACGGCTTGCCGGGCCAGATTCAGCGTTCCTTCCACATTGATTTTTCGATAGGCCGCCAATATTTCACTGTCAGATTCCCGCATCATGTGAACCCGCGCCGCGCAATGAAGCATCGTGGATATTCCGGAAAGCGCGCCCGACCAGTCTTCCGTCGGCGACAGCGCTTTCCCATGAACTGTCTCCACGTTCGAGCCAGACCATTCAAACATGGCGGCATGCGTCGCCGCCCGCACGCGAAATTGCCGCGCCAGACGCGCCGTCAATGCGCGGCCCACAAAACCAGCCGCGCCGGTCACCAGAATCATGCTCTGGCCCGTTTATAAAGATAGACGTACTGCCCTGCCATTCAAAATCATCCGCCTCATTGAGCATTCAGTACGCGGCGATAAACCGCAATGGTTTCCTTCGCAGTCCGCTTCCAGGAAAAACCGGCTGCCCGCTTGACCCCCATCACTGAAAGACTCTCTCGCCACGCGGCATCATCGAGTATCCTGCTCATAGCTTCGGTAATCCCCTCGACATCTTGCGGGTCAAAAGAAGCGCCGGCATCGCCAACGACTTCAGGAAGCGAGCTGCTGTTCGAAACAATGACCGGCGTCCCGCACGCCATGGCTTCCAAAGGCGGCAGTCCGAATCCTTCGTACAAGGAAGGAAACAGAAAAGCCGTCGCGCCCGAATAAAGCGCGGGCATCTGTTGGTCTGGAACGTATCCCAACACCTTGACAAGCCCTTTCTCGACCAAAGGTTGTATTTTTGCATCGATGCTGCTGGTCAGCCAACCTCGCATCCCCACCAGCACCAGCGGATATCGTTCCTGGATTTCCGGACGGAGCCTCCTAAACGCATCAATGATCGTGGTGATGTTCTTTCGCGGCTCAAGAGTACCAACCGACAGAAAATACTTCCCGAATTCGAACCCATGCTTCATCAATATCGAAGCTGCTTGCTCGCTCGACACCGGGCGAAATAGTGACGACACTCCGAGCGGCGCCGGATGCACCATGTCAGGAGAAACGCCAAAGACTTCCACAAGCTCATTCTTCACGAACTCGCAATCTGTAATGATGGCTGACACGCGCTCCAGAGATCGGGGGAAATATCGATCCATTGCCCGTATCCGCTCCCTGGGGTGCGTATCAGGGTAACGAATCCACGAGAGATCATGGACGGTAATCACTGTCGGCCCCTTGAAGCGGTAAGCCAGATAATTCGGATCGTGATAGATATCCAGCGAACGATTCCGCGCCCCCACGCTGAAACATGCCTGGGCGATGGCGCGCAACACCGCATAGGAATAAGGAACGTATCTTTTGATGTTAGCCTTGATCAAATCGATATTGGGCAGAGGTTCCTTGCGCAAGGCGTCGCTCCAATGCCTCGCATAAAAAAAACTCGGGCGGACCTCTGCCGAGGAAAGAAACTCCTCGCCCAGCAAAAAAACATACTTCCCTATCCCTGTACGCGGGGATAGCAACGCCATGGCATTGATCCCGACATGAATTTCCCTGGATGCAGTCATCTGATGGCAACCCGTCCCGACCAGCGTTTCTGGCTCCAAGCCTACTGGCAAGCTGCTCCCCTCAACATCCAGGCCAATGTTTCCCGCAACGGAATCACTGGCAACTCGCACAACTCGCCGATCACATCGAACAAACGACGATTAGATCCTTCGAGCCGCTTGACTTCATTGTCCCGGACAAAGGCCGGATTGACCCGTACTTCTATCTCATAACCGGCCAATTCGGCCATCATCCGCAAAACGTCTTTGAGCGAATAGACGTTTCCCGAACAGATGTTAAACACCTGCCCGGCAGGCGCTTTTTGCAGGAGTTCGCAATACGCCCGGCTCACGAAACGCACGTCCGAGAAATCCCGTTCGATGTCAATGTTGCCCAGTTCGATGATTTTCTCGCCGCGCTGGAAGTGCCCGACGATTTTCGGCAGCAAAAACTGCGGCGCCTGGCCGACCCCCGTGTAATTGAACGGGCGGACGGTCACGATCGGCAGACGATCCATCCATAACCGCGCCATGTATTCCATCGCCAGTTTGCTGACCGCGTAATCGTTGGCCGGATTCGGCGGCATGGACTCGTCGATGGGGCTGAGCGTCGAATTTCCGTAAATGTTGGCGCTGCTGGCCAGCAGCACAGCCGACGGCTTTTTTTCCAGTGAAGACAGCACCTCCAGCAGATTGCGCGTGCCGGCGACATTGATCCGGTAAATGGCCTCGGCATCGCCATGCGCCACAAACGAAATAGCCGCAAGATGCACCACGACATCTGGTTCGATACGCCGCACGGCTTTCGCCAGGTCGACGCGATCCATCAGGTCGCAAGGATAACTCGCAACCCGATCGGCTGACGGCGAAGCGCCACCGATCAGTTCGTCACGCGTCTGGTCCAGCCCCACAACCCGATAGCCCCTGGCGAGCAAGTCCTGGGTCAGATAATGTCCGGTGAAACCCGCGATTCCCGTAATCAGCGCGACGGCCATCTCAGAACGAGAATCCACGCTGATTACGCGCAAAATCGGCCTCGACCATCATCTGGCAAAGCTGCTCCAGCGTGGTTTTTGGCTCCCAGCCCAGCTCACGCCTGGCTTTTTCCGGATTACCGATCAACAACTCCACTTCCGACGGCCGGTAGAATCGGGGATTGACCTTGACGAGCACCTTGCCGGATTGACGGTCGATTCCGATTTCCTGTTCGGCATTGCCTTCCCACGCCAGCTCAAAGCCCGCCGCCTTGCCGGCCATGGAAACGAAATCGCGCACCGTTTCCGTCCGGTTGGTCGCCAGCACGTAGGTATCCGGCGACTCCGCCTGCAACATGCGCCACATGCCCTCGACGTACTCCCTAGCAAAACCCCAGTCGCGTTTCGCGTCCATGTTGCCGAGTTCCAGCACGTCCTGCTTGCCCAGCTTGATCCTGGCCATACTGTCGGTGATCTTGCGCGTCACGAACTCTCGGCCGCGCAACGGCGACTCATGGTTGAACAGGATGCCGCTGCAGCCGAAGATACCGTATGACTCGCGGTAATTGATGGTCATCCAGTGCGCATACAGCTTGGCGATGCCATACGGACTGCGCGGATAGAACGGCGTCGTTTCGACCTGCGGGATCGCCTGCACCTTGCCGAACATCTCGGACGTGCTCGCCTGATAAAAACGGATTTCGGGATTGACGATGCGAATCGCCTCCAGCAGGTTCACGGCTCCCAGACCCGTAATCTCCGCCGTGGTAATCGGCTGCTCGAACGAAACTCCGACAAAACTCTGTGCCGCGAGATTATAGACTTCCGTGACGCCTGTCTTCCGCAGCAGACGAATGCTGGAGGAAAGATCGGTCAGATCGTATTCAACCAGATGCAGATTCGGATGCTTGTCGATACCAAGCTCCTCGATGCGCCAGAAATTGACCGAACTGGTTCGTCGGAAAGCGCCATGGACCTGATAGCCCTTATCAAGCAGAAGCTGGGACAGATACGCTCCGTCCTGGCCGGTAATACCGGTAATCAATGCTGTTTTCATCAGTTTGAAATGTTAAATCACTAAATTCGGAAGATCATCGGATTCCATACGATATCTCGCCGCTTTGAGTAACTTTTTCGAATAAAGTTTCCAATGATACTATGTTGTGGGACGAACCATTGCGTCGCACGGCAGAGGCGGGTGCGATTCAAACTGATGTGCCGTGGTATATAGAGGAAACAGGGCATGAGCAGGCGTTTGCTTTCCCTCTCCCCTTGTGGAAGAGGGTGCCCCGGCAAGGGCAGGTGAGGGGGAAGGATTAACATTGACACGGAGAATGCAGGGGCGAATGAAAAGCTTTTTAACCACAGCGACACGGCGGGCACGGCGAAAAGCGAAAAGCAAAAATCGTTTTTGTCTTTGCTTTTCGCCGTGCCCGCCGTGTCGCCGTGGTTAACTGCTTTTTCCATTGGATACCTGTACACAGTTTGAATCGCACCCCCCTCATCCGGCCTTCGGCCACCTTCTCCCCGCTCGCGGGGAGAAGGGTAATAACCCCTCGCCCGCTTGCGGGAGAGGGTGCCCCGAAGGGGCGGGTGAGGGGAAGGATTAACATTGACACGGAGAATGTAGGGGCGAATGAAAACCTTTTTAACCACAGCGACACGGCGAGCACGGCGAAAAGCAAAAAGCGAAAATCGTTTTTGTCTTTGCTTTTTCGCCGTGCCCGTCGTGTCGCCGTGGTTAACTGCTTTTTCCATTTGATCCCTGCACATCAGTTTGAATCGCACCCGGCAGAGGCACTTGGCCTATCAAAAGCGATATATCCCGCTCGCACATTTTTTGGCGTTTCCTCAACAAAAACGGGAGACTTGCCCCCGTTTTCGTTGTTCGACCTTGCTGACGTCCCGACTCACTTCCTGTGACTGGCCATGAACTGGGCGTAGGGGGTTTCGGCCACGCTGTACCAGAGGTTCTGGTCGTCCATGAATTTCTTGTAATCGTCATAAATCTTCTTGAACTCGGGGTTGGTGGCCGAGGTTTCAGCGAAGTATTCCATGGCCGCCTTGTAGCTCGCTTCCATGACGTCCCTGGGGAAGGGCTTCAACTGGGTGCCCGAGGCCACCAACTGTTTCAACGCGATCGGATTGAGCGCGTCGTAGCGCGAGTTCATCTCGGCGTCGGTATCGGCGCAGGCCGTCGCGATGATGGTCTGATAGGCCTTCGGCAATTCGGCAAAATGCTTGGTGTTGACATAGGTCGAAATCTGCGGACCGCCTTCCCACCAGGCCGGGTAGTAGTAATATTTGGCGACTTTGTTGAAGCCCAGTTTCAGATCGTCGTAAGGCCCGACCCATTCGACCGCGTCGATTGTCCCCTTTTCGAGCGCCGGATAAATGTCGCTGCCGGCGATCTGCTGCGGAATCACGCCCAGCTTGGCCAAAACCGCGCCGGCCAGGCCGGCGACACGCATTTTCAGACCCTTGAAATCGGCGGGAGTTTTCATTTCCTTGCGATACCATCCGCCCATCTGTACACCGGTGTTTCCGCTTGGGAAGGTAACGAGGTTGTACTTGGAGAAAAAATCGCCGATCAGCTTGGCGCCGTTACCTTGACGGTACCATGCCTTGATCTGGCGGGCGCCCATGCCGAAGGGGATCGCCGTGTCGATGCAGAACGTGGGATCCTTGCCGAAATAGTAGTACGAACAGGTAAAGCCGATTTCGACCGTGCCGTCCTTGACCGCGTCAAGCACGCCCGCGCTTGGCACCAGCTCGCCCGCGGCGAAGAGCTGAATCTGGAACTTGCCGCCGGACATCTCCGAAATACGGTTGACCAGATATTCTCCTGAACCGTGGAGCGTATCCAGGCTTTTCGGAAAACTCGACGCCATCCGCCACTTGATTACCGGCGCGTCCTGGGCAATGACCGGAGCGGCAACGGCTCCCGCGGCAAGGCCAACTCCGCCAACTCCGGCCTTCTTCAAAAAAGAACGTCTTTCCATGATCTGCTTTCTCCCTTTCGTGTATGAGATGTGCCAAACAAATATCAGATTATAAACCCAATGCCATTACCCGGCGGCCAGCTTCATTTCGCTGACCAGAATCGAACCCACCTGCCGCGACCCGCGTACCAGTACGTCGTTCCCCACCGCCGCGATGTTGAGGAACATGTCCCGCAGATTGCCGGCAATGGTGATTTCCTCGACCGCGTGCCGGATCTCGCCGCCCTCGACCCAATAGCCGGCGGCGCCGCGCGAATAATCCCCGGTCACATAATTGATCCCGTGCCCGAGCAACTCGGTGACCAGCAAACCCCGGCCCATTTTTTTGAGCAGGCCGGGGAAATCCTCCGCACCCGGCTGAACGATCAGGTTATGGCAACCGCCGGCGTTCCCCGTCGTCCGCATGCCAAGCTTGCGCGCCGTGTAGGCGCTCAGAAAATACCCTTGCAGTTCGCCGCCCACCACCACCGCCCGTTCGCGCGTGGCGACGCCGTCGTTATCGAACATGCTGCTGGCCAGAGCACCCGGCAGATGCGGACGTTCGTCGATACGCACGCCATCCGAAAAAACACGCTTGCCAAGAGAATCCACCAGAAAGGATGTCTTGCGGTACAGGCTCCCGCCGCTGACGGCATGGACAAAGCTGGCAATCAGCGCAGCGGCCAGCGGCGCTTCGAACAACACCGGCGCCTTGCAGGTTTTGATCCTGCGCGGGCCGAGCCGCGACAGCGCCCGCCGGGCCGCGTAATCGCCGATGGCTTCGGGCGAGGCGATCTGCTCCGGATCGCGCGAGGTGGAATACCAGTCGTCGCGCTGCATGCCGTCTTCCCCGCCGGCAATCACCGAACACGAAAGATAGTGCCGCGAGGTCGGACTGCCACCCATGAAACCCAGACTGTTGGCGGCGACGAACTGCCCTTCCTGAATCGACACGGTCGCGCCTTCCGAATTGCTCACCAGAGGGCTGACCGCAAAAGCCGCCTGCTCGCAACGGCGCGCCAGATCGGCCGCCGCATCGACCGACAACACCCAGGGATGGTAGAGATCGAGATCGGCGGCGCTCTGCTCGCGGCTGGCCAGCAATTCTTTTTCCGGAAGTCCGGCGCACACATCCTCCGCGGTGTAACGCGCGATATTGAGCGCGGCCTCGACCGTCTCGCGCAGGGCGGTTCGGGAAAAGTCGGAGGTGCTGGCGCATCCCCGGTGTTTACCCAGATAAACCGACACGCCGATCCCCTTGTCGCGGTTGTATTCGATGGTCTCGACATCGCCGTGGCGGACAGTCACCGACTGCCCGAAACCCTCCGAAACATCGACTTCACAATCGCTGGCTCCTGATTGCCGTGCATGATCAAGCACATCCTGTGCCAGTGAACGGAGCGTATCGAGCGAATGGCTGAATCTGGCGTCGGAGACAATCGGAGCGGATTTTCGAGACATGGAGATAACGGAGGAAGCCACAAAACCGCTATCATAACAGCCCGCGCCGCGTTCTTCCGCCCAGGAGGCGCCCGATGAGTATGCAGAATGACGATGGAACAACACCCCGACGACGAAACACTTGAGATATCCAAGACCCGGCGTAAGCGCGCCATGGAAGAATTACAGGCGCTCGGCGAAGCGCTGGCAGCCCTGCCGGTCCATCGCCTGAAAAAGATTGAACTCCCCGAGGATCTGCGCGAAGCCATCGAGCGGGTCCAGCGCATGTCCCGCCAGGACGAAGCCCGACGCCGGCAAATGCAGTACATCGGCCGTCTGATGCGCAAGGTGGAAAGCGAACCGATTCGCGCCGCGCTGGCCGACGCGCGCGGCGATTCCGCTGCCGAAACGGCGCGCCTGCACCGGCTTGAGCGACTCCGCGACACACTGCTCGAAGACGAGACAGCGGCGCTCGGCGAGATCGTCGCCCTTTATCCGGGCATCGATCTCGCGCATCTGCGCGCCCTGCGCCGCGCGGCCCTGAAGGAAAACAGGAACAACAAACCGCCGCGCAATCATCGGGCGATCTTTCAGTTGCTCAAGGAGGCTGACCAGAACGGCGAAAACTGATTCTGCTTGGCGTGTTTTCGAGATGATTTCGCAGGGACGGGTTTCAAATCTTCAAACCTGCTATTTGATTGCCAGGGCCATCGCATGAATATATTTGTCATGGTAAAGCATGAACAGGCGTTTGCTTTCCCTCTCCCCTTGTGGGAGAGGGCGCCCCGGCAGGGGCGGGTGAGGGGGAGTTCGTATAGTTCGTATAGGTTGGGCTGAGCGTAGCGATGCCCAACATAGCAGCCAATGAGTCATCCAATGTTGCGGTTCGCTTCGCTCACCACAATCTATGCGCTAATCAAGTGGCGCGTTGCGCCGAAAGGTACGTTTCTGGATTCCCGCCTTCGCGGGAATGACGGGGGGCTGGTTTCGCGCCATATGCGATCGCCCTGACCCGCTATTTGGCTGCTTTTTCCCGATTCAGGCGACAAGCTGTTGCCGATAGGTGCAGATCTCGAAACCTCCGCCATTCTCCTCAAGCCCCATCGGCGAGAGCAGGTAACGCCTGTTTTCATGGACGCATTCCAGGGACTTGCGCATGTCGCACCCTCCCGGCGGCAATACCAGGCGAACCTGCTCCTCCATTTTATCCCCGAGCAGCAAAATGCCGGGAATGGCCTCGGAAGCTGACAATCCCGACGTGCGAGGACGAAATTCGAGGCTTTGCGCATTACGCGAAAGCGTCTGGATGCCGATGCTCGCCCGCGAATCAGAATTCACGCTGCGGCGCCTGACCACGCCCAACACCCAGTTATCGCCGCCTTCCGGTTGCAGACACAGCAGCGAGCCGATCGTCAGCCAGTCACCGACTGCTTCCATGCCGGCACGGAAGCCGCCCAGGCTCACATCCTCCACGATCCAGCTTTCCGCCAGACGCTCGACCCCTAGGCGCGACACATTGCCGGCGAATACCGACAGACTGTTGTCGAAACCCTGCAACACGGACATTCGCGTCTTGACCGCATGGCGAACGTGTTCGCGCTGCGGGGGAACAGGCGCCCAATACAACGCCAGATGCTGAAGCACCTTGAGCAGCTCGGTCGCAGGATACTCCGCCTCCAAACTGAGCGCGCTCGGGATACTTCCCCGCTCGACGACGCGGATCAATTCATCCAGCGCCTGGAACGCCGCGCCCGGCTGAAAAAAACACTGATCCGGCGACGCATGCCTGGGTGGAGAGACCAGGCGCATCGGCGGCAGGGCGCTGGAAGGATCGACCCAATAGATGCTTCCGGGCTGGTTCTCCTTGCTGAAGACGAAAGAAGGCAGGAAATACGTGATGAGCCGATCCGCGAGCTCGATTTGCAGCGGCAGCAGCATACCCATCGACGACGACTCGCGAACCAGCGCCTTCTGATACTGCTGGGCCACGCTGCTCGTCCCCGACGTACCAGGGTAAATCTGCACCGCCTTCTGCGCATAACCCTCGGCTTCAGCCGCCAGGTAAGGCGTTCCAAGACCATGCCACAAATCCTCGCCGATCACTCCATAACGGTAATTGATCCATTTGAGCTGATTCGAACGCGCCGCCATGAGCCGTGTCGCGGCCAGCGGAAGTTTCTTTTTGAACGCCTCGCTGCCCCATTCATTCGGATTTTTTCTGAGGCGTTCGATACAGGACGCGTAAAGCCAGGAAACCTCGCCCCAATAATTGAAGCAAATCGTCCACAGGCGAATCTCATCGTTCTTCGACAAGCGCGGCGAATGCAAATAATTTCGTGCCAACTGCCGCAGATAGGTCTGGGCCGCTTCATCGAGACCGCTGACCACCTCAAAAAGCTGATCCGGCTGGAAATCGTCGGATTGTCTCAGGGACTCGAACCAGACATAAATTTCGTCGATCGCCTTGAACTCATCCTGCGGCAACGCGGACAACACACGCTTGAGCTCCTTGGTCACCCCAAGGGGATGATTCGGCCGCTTTGCCGAAAAGAGATTGCGCACCAACTCCTTGGTTTCCCCGAGGAGTTGTTCCGATCGCTTCGTTGAAAAGAAATTCCGCATCATGGCACCCTTATCCCAAAACCACGCCCGGTTTGGAATCCGACCACCGGGCGCCCCATCCTGCCTTCAACCGTCACGCAATCCCGCGGGAAGAAGATAAAAAGCAAAAGGATAGTATATCCATCACGGCAAATCAGCGCACTGTGTTTTTACCGTGCGAGACAGGACCGGCCATCAAAGGAATGACGGGGGTTTTTACGTAGGTTGGGTAAGCGAAGCGCAACCCGACAAATGTAAATTTGCGGCGCGCAGCGCCGGAAGATAAGTATCGTCGGGATGCGCCGCTTCGCGGCTTTCCCAACCTACGTCCTGTTTTTACCGTGCGAGGCAGAGCAATCGCATGAATATATTTGTCATGGTAAAGCATGAACAGGCGTTTGCTTTCCCTCTCCCCTTGTGGGAGAGGGTGCCCCGGCAGGGGCGGGTGAGGGGGAGGATCGGGCCTGTTCCAGCCCTGTTTCGCGCTGAACCGCCGCCCCCTCTCCTGCGCTTTTACCAAAATTCGGGCATCCTCCCCCGCGAGGGGGGAGGAAGATGGATCGCCATACCCCGCCTGTCGCCAATTCTTGCTTTTTCTTTTCTTACTCTCAATACCAGGGGCGCAAATTCACGATGGACACTACCCTGGCGTCTTTCCTGTTCACCAACACCACCATGTCCAGCAATCGGTTGCTTCTGAGCGGCAGCCACGCATCCGCGTCGGGATGGACGGCCAGTATGTCCCGTACTTCTGCCTCTGCATTGAAGTTTTTCAGGTTCTCCAAAGGCAAGGCTTTGGCGTTGAGCAAGGCGTTTCCTTCCGGCAGGGGACGATAAAATTGCGGGCGCTGGTAGATATCCGAAGCTCCGAAAGCGGATTCCAGCGTCAGGGTATTGCGTGTCTCGATATCCTCGGGCATGGGCGCGAAAACCCATTCCGGACCGCTCCAGGGCGCCTGGCGATATTCCGGCAGCGCCTGATCAAGTTGGCGCTCGTCGATTTCCAGCACGCGCACCAGATCGACGCGATCCGTATTGAGCACCAGCCAGACCGGACGTCCTTCCGCCACGGCATGCAGGCCATAGACAAAAGCCGACAACTGCACCGCGATGATGAGGCTCAAATCAAACAGCAGTTCTTTTTTCTTTTTACCCGGATTCGCCACGGCCAGCGTGAGGCAAGGCCCCAACACGACATCGACCCCCAGGAGCAGCAGAAAAATCTCTGTCACCCCCACGGCCCGGTGCAAAGGCGCGGGATACCAGATCCAGAACACCAGGGCCAAAGCCGACAGACCCAAAATGGCGGAAGCGGAAAGATGCAGCAGAAAAGCGCGAATACGCGAAGAAATGGGGGGCATGGGGGGCATGGGGATATAAAACCTGGAAAAGGCAATTATAACGTCTATTACTCCGTCATTCCCGCGAAGGCGTGAATGACGGAGTAGAAACAGCCGCTCTCCGCGCTAACACGAAAAATGCTCCAAACGATTTTAACCAAGGGTTTCAGTATGTTTGTTTGTTTGTTTCAATCCACGCCCGTGACCGGACGACACAGCACGGAAGAGCTTATTCCATTTCTAAATCGTTCGTGACACGAAGACGAGCCGCAGACAGTGCTGTAGCACGGCAAGGCGAAGTTGACAAAGTCACGGATGATTTAGAAATGGAATTACGCCTCTCCCGTGCCTGATTATCCCCCGGAAGGGGGAGATTTCAAACCGGAGTTTGTTCTTGATGAAACAAAGCTCATGCCACGCGGCTTTGCACAAAAAAAAGAGACCGCCGTAGCGATCTCTTTTTTTTGTGGATCAGACTTTGCTTAGTGGCGGCAATTGGCAGGAACGTATTTGAACCCAGTGGATGTGCCACCCGCAAGCTTGCAACCCCACGATACGGGTGCTCCAGCCTGCATCGTGCCTGTGGGCGTACCAGACGACGGATCTCCAGAACCCGGTTCCAGAACGAGAGTATCACCCAGAGAAGAAGCCAACTTGCCGAGGTATGTGATGGTAATCGCTCCTTCACCCGCATTGGGAGCCGTAACATTCCCTATTCCGGCAATCGCAATACTGTCAACTTTGTCCGTGGCTGTAAACTCATAGCCATAACACGCATTGGCTGCGGTAGGAGCGCATGTGTCTGAGCCACTCCCAGAGTACGCACCAATTGCGCCAGTGTTGGTATTAGAAAAAGTTTCCACAACAGCGACTTTGGCAGCGCTGGCCAGGACCAGACCTTCAGATATCTGGGTACGAATCGTATAATCCTGATACTGAGGCAGCGCGATCGCCGCCAGGATGCCGATAATCGCCACGACGATCATCAATTCAATCAGGGTAAAACCTTTTTGCAGTCTTGCTTTCATCATCATTCTCCTAGAGGGGTAATAAAAACACTGTAAATCAGTGCCACGGGTGAGTAATAGCAAATTCGATGCCAGGTTGAGGAAACCGTGGAAATTTTTAAGCAACAAAGCCCGTTTTTGCCATTTCAAAAACACTTCAAACAGGCCACAAAACCTTGCCACCAGGAGGGTTCAGCGATGTGCTCACGGGCAGGAAAAATCCGGATTGATATATGAACACCCGACAATTAATTGGAGCCCGCGTTCTTTTTTTCTTGCGCACCCCCCATGAATCTAACATTTTTCGTCACATGGACTGGCGCAAATCGTCAACCGGAGCGCGTAGGTTGGGAAAGCCGCGAAGCGGCGCATCCCGACGTTTGTGCCTTCCGGCGCAAAGCGCCGCAAATTTACATTCGTCGGGTTGCGCTTCGCTTACCCAAGCTACGCAGGCTGTATCCGGCAGCAGCAACGCCGAAGGGATTCCAGCTTCCCGGCGATCACCTCGCGATCCACGCCTGCCCCCTTTCGGCGAGCAGACGGCGTACATACGGCATAAAGTCTGCTTCCTCGAACCAGTGACGTTTGATGAGGTTCGCGTAGGCTGTATCATCACCCATCATGCGCACGCCGCTGACGACGATCTGCCCCAACAACGGTTCCCCCACGGTATGCAAGTCGATGAGGTCGATCGGCCGCCCGGTACGCTCGGCGAGTTCGCCGATCAGGACCATTTTTTCTTCGGCGGACAGTGGCGCGCCGATGTCGATGGCCAGATCAACATCGCTCTCGAAACGCTCTTTTCCCAATGCCGCCGAACCGAACAAAATAGCCAGCCGGATTTCCGGGCGGGCGAGCAATACCGGATAAATCTGTTGTGCGATAGCGGACACGACTGTCTCGTTGGATTAAAGTTTTTAACTCCGGTAATCCGCGTTGATCTTCACGTATTCGTAGGAAAGATCGCAGGTGTAGACCCTGGCGGAAGCTTTGCCGCGTCCGAGATCGACGCGAATGGTGATTTCACTCGATTTCATGATGTTCGCGCCGTCTTCCTCGCGATAGGAAGCCGCGCGGCCGCCATGTTCCGCGACCAGCGTTTCCTGTCCGGCACTGGAGAGCCAGAGGCGGATGTTTTCGACATCGAGATCGTCGATGGGCGCGTAGCCGATGGCGCAAAGGATGCGCCCGAGGTTGGGGTCGGAGGCGAAGAAGGCGGTCTTGACCAGCGGCGAGTGGGCAATGGCGAAGCCCACCGTTTTGCATTCCTCGCGTTTACGCCCGCCTTCGACGGCGACGGTAATGAATTTGGTGGCGCCTTCGCCGTCGCGCACCATGGCTTGTGCCAACTCGCTCGCCACGCCGACGACCGCTTCACGCAGTTGGGCGTAAGCGGGCATTGTGGCGTCGGAAAACGCGACGCCGGATTTTCCGGTGGCGATCAGGATGAAAGAGTCGTTGGTCGAGGTGTCGCCATC